>JBQTGW010000248.1:0-47941 GCA_052390495.1 Pseudonocardiales bacterium | reverse complement strand
GGGGGGGGGGGGGGGGGGGCCCCCCACCCGCCCGGCCTGTCGGCCCCCGCCGGGGTGTTACCCTCCGGGGGCCCTGTTTTTGCCGCCCCCCCTGGTGGTGGGGGGGGGGTTTTTCCGGCCCCCCCCCCCCCCACGGGTCTGGACGGCCAGGCGTCGTCTCGAGTGCGCGTCGGTGGTGAGGGCGTGCTCGTAGAGGGTCTCCTCGACCCAGCGGTCCAGCACGCGGCGCCGCGCCGGTGGCAGGCGTCCGGCGGCGGGTGCGACCTGCAGCGCACGGCTCCCCACGGTATCAATAGTGATCAGTCCGACGCCGGACAGCTGGAACTCCAGCAGGCAGGTCTCGTCGGTGTGGTCAGACCCGGTGAGTACGGCGGCCGGCCCGAATCCGCGCCAGGTGCGGGCAACGGCGAGTCCGCCGCGCCATGTTCCGGCACGGACCAGCATTCCGGACAACGACAGTGGTGTGGCGGGGACGTGATCGGCCGCCTGGGGCCAGTCCCAGATCTCCAGCACATCGTGGTCCCGCTGCGGGCCGTAGCCGCTGGACTGCCGCGCGTCGTGCACCTCGGTGTCCAGCGCCACGACGGGCACCACGCGGCAGCCAAACAGCGTCAGCTCCGGCAGTACCGTGCCGCCCCAGCCGAGCAGCTCTACTGCCCGTACCAGGTCGTCTTGCGGTGTTTGGAGCCGGAACGCGAGCTGGTCAGTCATCGTTCGACGCCTCCTGGTGCGCGGCCGGGCAGGCGAGCAGCCTGCACTACGCTCCGGCGCCCTCGGCTACGGGGTCCGTAATCACGGGGAGGCGCCATGACCAGACACGTTGCCTTGCTGTGCATGTAGTAACATGTACAGCATGACAGTGGCTGCTGATCGAGAACATGGACACCCGACCGTCGGAATGCGCGAGCTCTCCCAACGCACGGCGAAGGTCATGGCGCTGGTCCGTGCGGGTGAGACGGTCGAGGTCACCGACAGAGGCAAAATCGTGGCGCGAATCGTGCCAGCGGTCGACGACCGCTATGAGCAGCTGGTGGCGGCTGGGGTGATTCGGCAGGCCAAGCGTCCATTCGACGTCGCTCACCTGCCCGAGCCCGCAGTCAACGCGACTGGACGCTCAACCGACGACTGGCTCGCCGACTTCCGTGGTGAGCGCTGAGTGCTGACCAGGGTCTATGTCGACACCTCCGCGGTGGCGAAGCTGTTCATCGCCGAGCGGGAGAGCTCCGATTTGCGGCAATGGCTCGCAGGTCTCTCGAAGCCGCAACTGGTGTCCTCCGCATTGCTGGCTGTGGAACTCTTGCGACTGCTTCGTTTCGTCAACCCCGACACCGTCACGCCAGCGGAACAATTCTTGGCGGCCGACGTCGACATCGTCGAGATAACCCCTCCGACTCTCGGTGACGCGTCAACGGTGCCACCGCCACAGCTGCGCACCGTTGACGCGATTCACCTGGCCACTGCATTAGACCTCGGCGACTCCGTAGAGATCCTCCTTACCTACGACAAGCTCCTCATTGAGGCCGCCCGCGCCACCGGTCTCACTGTGGCCTTCCCGGGCGCGTCGTACTGACCCAGGCCGTGACCGGTGGATGCGCCCGAGAAGTCGGTAGCGTGTGGTTCTGTGCGGATCTGGCAGCTGAGCGTGGACCGTGTCGTGGTCCGGCTGCTCCATCAGCTTGGGATAGTGCTGTGGGGGTTCCCACCTCGGCTGATGCCTGCACTCGTGCAGTGCCTCGGTACGCTGGGCGTGCTGTACTGGTTTGCTCGTAATATGCCCCGCTACGAGCGGACCCGGCGAATCTTCGGCCCGCTGCGCACCCACCTGCTCAGCACGACCGTCTCGCTGATCAATGGCTGCGAGTACTGTGCGTTCGGACACGCTTACGCTCTGGACCTGATCTATCTGCGCGACCACGGTCGCCTGTTCCCGCTGACCGTGGACGGGATCCTGCAACTGCGCCGCCGCGATCCGGCAGTGATCCGGGATCGCCTGGCCGCCGCGCTGGCGAAGGCCGGCCTGCCCGACGAAGAACAATGGTTGGACCGGCTGCTGGGGGTGGCCTCCGGCCAGACGCGCCCGGTGAGCTCGGATGACGCCCGGCTCGCGCACCTCGTGGCCATGTTCGGCGTCCTGAACGAGTGCGGGATCGCCTGCCAGATCGCGCCCGACGAGGCCCACGACCCGGTCAACAAGGACGCCCAGCTCAAGAGCGACCACCACCGGCTGCGCGCACAGACTGGTTGAGCGGGACTCGGAACTCGCTGGGCGCGCTGTCTGGACGCCGGTAGGCACCGAGAGTTGGCGAGTGACAACCCGTTCGCTGCAAGTCAGTCGAGCTCGGTGGCACGCTCTGGCGGGATCGCCCAGCGCTGCGCGGTGGCGCGCGGTATGCCGGTGGTCTGCTCGATCACTCGATACGACAGGCCTATCTCGACGAGGGCGGCGATGACGGCGCCGCCGTGCTGGGTGTTCCGCTCGCGGCGGTCCATGGCTTCTTTGGCTGCGGCGATCAGGTCGGCGCGCATGTCACCGGTGCGCGCCTCGCCCAGGAGCGCGTCGAGTGCTTCGTCGGCGGTCATGTCTCTGACCCTAACTTCTCCTTGCCCGCGCGTCCCATTAGTGGGACAGTGCGTGCCCTAGTGTCCCACTAATGGGACACTAGGGCTGCAACCCATCTTAGACGGAGGAGGGGGATCGGCGATGCCGACAGACCGGGTGAGGCGCAAGCGGCGGCAGGCGTGGCCGGAGGGACAGCTCGACAACGAGCGCAGCCGGACCGTGGTCGAGGGCAGGCGCACCGACGACGGTGACCTGTGCACGCTGGTGGCGGTTCACGAGACCGGCGGGACGTGGGCCCTGTATCCGCATGGCTGGGGCAAGCTCGGGGTGCGTTTAGCGAATGCCGAGGCGGTGCGGGTGGCGCAGGCGATCCTGGCCGGTGCGCGGTGAGTGACCCGCGGCTGTACGTGTGGATGGCGTTACGCCGAGTCGACGACGGCGGTATGACGAGGTCGGCGGGTGCCTATTTCGATCGCGGTCTTCCGGCGCCCGGGCACTTGACCGAGGTGTTCGATCAGCTCATCTGGGCTAGGTTCGTCGCCGTCGCCGAGGGTGATGCGCTGTGGGAGCTGCGACGGCTCAGCCTCACCGACGCCGGGCAGGCCCGGTACGCGACGTTGTGTGAGCAGCAGAGAGAGCATGTGCGGAGAGACCACGTGATGCCGCCTCCCGAGTTCGGCACTATCCAGACCCCGATCGGTCGCCGGAGCGAGTCCCTCCCCCCGGCTCCCGGCGACCGATCGGGCCCCACCCCATGAGCGCCCCGACGATGCGGTGGCGCGTGACCCGCACGACGGGCGGCTGCACGTGTGCGAGCCTGCCGACGTGGCGCTGGCCGCGTCCCGCGGCTACGCCGAGTGTCTTTGCGCTGCTCAAGGTTGGCTGCTTCGGTGAGTTCCTCCCACCAGCGCACGGCGGCGGTTGCGGACGTCGCGTCGGTGGTGTCGACGAACTGGAAGTCCCCAGACGGTCACACGGTGGACAAGTCTCATCCGGGATCTGTGGCAACCACGACACCGTGGTTGTCCAGCCGTTCATGTCGTGATCGTCCCGTCGTCGCCACCTGTCAGGGTGACGGGCTGACGCTGTGGACATGATGCGACGACTGGGCGGTGCACTGCTCGCCGCGGGGATCGTGCTGGGCACCACGACGGCAGCGGCGTCCACCGGCGCCACGAACAACCGGCCGAGCTTTGACCTGCAGGCGCACCGGGGTGGGATCGGGCTGCGCCCGGAGAGCAGCCCGGCGGCGTTCGAGTACGCGCTGCGGCTGGGGGTCACCACGCTGGAGCTGGATCTGCAGATCACCAAGGACGGTCAGGCCGTGGTGACCCATGACCGCAGGACCAACCCGGTGGTCTGCCAGGACACCGCTCCCGCCTTCCCGGGCGATCCGGACTTCCCGTATCTGGGGAAGTACGTCAAGGACCTCACCCTGGCCCAGGTCAAGACGTTCGACTGTGGCACCCGGCGGCCGGCCGACCCGACCACCGACCGCTACATCGACAGCCAGATCCCGGTACCCGGGTCGAAGATGATGACTCTGCGCGAGGTGTTCGACCTGGTCAAGCGAGCCCGTGCCACCGGCAAGCGCGGCGTGATGCTCAACATCGAGACCAAGGTCGAGGCAGGCGCCCCGGAGCAGACCGCTCCGCGTGAGCAGTTCGTGCAGGTGGCCGTGCAGGAGATCCGGCAGGCCGGCCTGATCGACAACGTGACCATCCAGAGCTTCGACTGGGGCGCGCTGATGCGCATGCGCCAGGTCGAGCCGCGGCTGCCGATCGTCGCGCTGACCAACGGCACCTTCCTCCAGACCGGCCAGCCAGGTGCCTCCCCCTGGCTGGGCGGCATCGACATCGACGACTTCGACGGCAGCCTCGTCCGGGCGGCGAAGTCCTTCGGCGCCGACGCAATTTCCCCGGTGCACGGCGACCCGCAGGGCGGTTCGATCCTGGACCCCGGCTACCAGCCGTACACCACAAAGGAGATGGTTGACGAGGCCCACACGGTCGGGATGAAGGTGATCACCTGGACCGTCAACGACATCGCAACCATGAACCGGCTCATCGACCTCGGGGTCGACGGCATCATCACCGACTACCCCGATCGGCTGCGGGACCTGCTCGAGACCCGCGGCTACGAGCTACCGCGCCGCTTCGGACGGCACTGACCGGTACAGGAGGGGACCTAGAGCCGTGGGTCTACGGGTTCGGACTCGAGCGCGAGCACCGCGAACACGGCTTCGTGGATGCGCCACAGGGGTTCACCCCGCGCCGCACGCTCGAGGGACTCCAGCCCGAGGGCATACTCCCGCAGCGCCATGGATCGCTTGTGGCCGAGGTGGCGCTGCTTCAGCCGCTCGAGGTTGGCCGCCTCGGTGTAGTCGGGCCCGTAGATGATCCGCAGGTACTCCCGTCCCCGCACCTTGACGCCGGGCTGCACGAGGCCCTTGCGCGTGCGGGTGAGGTTGGCGAACGGCTTGACCACCATGCCTTCCCCGCCGCCTTCGGTGAGCTCCTCCCACCAGCGCACGGCGGCGGCTGTGGACGTCGCATCGGTGGTGTCGACGAGCAGCCGTCGGGTCGGCTGGATCAGGTTCGGAGCCGCATCGACGAGCCGGTCCGCGATCGCGAGGTGCCAGCCGTGGTCGCGCTCGTGGTAGGTCGATCCTTCGGTCGCGAGCACCTGGAAGGGCGCGAGGCGCACCCCGTGCAGGCCGTCGGTCGGCCACACGTACGCCCGATAGGCCGCGGTGAACGCATCGGCGTTCGAGGACCGGGATCGCGTGCGGGCCAGTAGGTCCGCAACGTCGAGGCCGCCTGCTGATGCGGCTTCGAGAGCCTTGACGGCGTGGGGTAGAACGGCGCTGGCAGCGGCACCGACCGCTGCGTACTGATGGCGTAGCAGCTCTTCCGCCTTCACCGACCACGGCAGCAGCTCGCAGTCGAGCAACAGCCAACCCGTGTCGAGCTCATCCCACACTCCCGCCGCGGTGACCGCGGTACGCAGCCGGGCCAGCAGTTCCTCGCTCAGAGCGGGGGCGAAGAACGGGCGACCGGTGCGGGTGTGGACCGCACCTGTCGTGCCGTCGCCGTCGCCATCGCCATCGCCATCGGGTGTGCCGAAGCGGGTGCCGAAGCGGGTGCCGAAGCGGGTGCGGGCGACGGCGGCGTCCCGGCACAGCAGGACGACGGCCCGGGAGCCCATGTGCTTCTCCTGGCAGATGACCCGAGCGACACCGTCAGACCGGAACGCCTCGAGCGCTTCGTCGGGGTGTTCCAGCAGATCGGGGCAGGTCGAGGTGCCGCAAGGGGACATCGTGGGTGGCAGATACAGCAGCCAGCGGGGTTCGAGCGCGAACCGGCTCATCACCTCCAGGGCGCCTGCGGCGTTCTCCTCGCGTACTGTCACGCGGCCGTGGTGGCTGGTCTGCACCACACGTTTGCCCAGCACGTCGGCGATGTCGAGCACGTCGGGATCCCGTCGCGTGACGTCGCCTGCCGGGGGCTGGCCGGCGGGCCGCAGCGGCTTGACGGGCTCGTACCAGACCCGCTCGGCGGGGACCGCGACGATCTCCTTCTCCGGGTAGCGCAGCGCGGTCAGGTTTCCGCCGAAGACGCACCCGGTGTCCAGGCACATCGTGTTGTTGACCCACTCCGGCTCGGGGGTGGGGGTGTGCCCGTACAACACCATGGCCCGGCCCCGATACTCGTTCGCCCACGGGTAACGCACCGGCAGCCCGAACTCGTCGGTCTCCCCGGTGGTGTCGCCGTACAGGGCGAAGCTGCGGACCCGGCCCGACGCGCGGCCGTGGTACGCCTCCTTCAACCCGGCGTGTGCGACGACGAGGTTGCCGCCGTCGAGCACCAGGTGGGAGACCAGGGCGTAGCAGAACGTCTGCACCCGCGCCCGGAACTCCGGCGGTTCCCCGTCGAGTTGTTTGAGCGTCTCCGCCAGCCCGTGGCTGATTCGCACGTTGTGCCCGGACAGCGCCCGCACCAGCTTGTGCTCGTGATTGCCGGGGACGGCGAACGCGTGCCCGGCGCCGACCATGCCCATCACCAGCCGCAGGACCCCGGGGGAGTCGGGGCCGCGGTCGACGAGGTCGCCGAGGAACAGCGCGCGCCTGCCTTCGGGGTGCACCGCGTCGACCGGGCGCCCATGCTCGTCCCGGTTGATCGCGTAGCCCAGCTCGCTGAGCAGGGTTTCCAGCTCGGCTCGGCAGCCGTGGATGTCGCCGATCACGTCGAACGGGCCGGTCTCGTGGCGGTAGTCGGTGCGGAGTTTCTCCCGGACGATGTGCGCGGCTTCGACCTCCTCGACGCTGCGCAGCACGTGGACTTGGCGGAAACCCTCCTTGGACAGGTTCCGCAGGGATCGACGGAGCTGGTCTGCCTGGCGGCGGATGACGTGATCGCCGAAGGGGCGGTCCGCGCGGGCTGCGTTGCGTTCGATACAGATCCGCTCGGGCACGTCCAGAACGATCGCGACCGGGAGGACGTCGTGCGCCCTGGCCAGCTCGACCAGGCTCCTGCGGGCGGATGCCTGGACGTTGGTGGCATCGACGACCGTCAGGCGGCCGGCGTCAAGGCGCTTGCCCGCGATGTAGTACAGGACGTCGAACGCGTCCGTAGTGGCTGCCTGGTCGTTCTCGTCATCGGACACCAGGCCGCGGCAGAAGTCGCTGGACAGCACCTCGAACGGACCGAAGTGGGTGCGCGCGAAGGTCGACTTCCCCGACCCGGACACCCCCACCAGTGCCACGAGTGACAGCTCCGGTAGTGCTAGGGCGCGGCGATCCGGAGGTGAGTCGCGGCTGTCGGCGGCGGTCACGTGGTGTCCTCGGTGGGGTCGGTGCGGGTGAAGACGGCCATTTGGGTGGGCGGCCCGACCTCGGGATCGTCGGCCCCGACCGGCAGGTAACGCACCCGGTAGCCGTACTGCACGGCCACCGGCTCGGCCCACTGGTGGAACTCGTTTCGGGTCCATTCGAACCGGTGGTCGGGGTGCCGCAGGCGGCCGGCAGGCAGGTAGTCGTAGCGCACGTTGTTCTCGACGTTCGGTGTGGTCACGATCACCGTCGCCGGCCTGGCATGCCCGAACACGGTTCGCTCCAGTGCTGCCAGACGCGGTGGGTCGACATGCTCGATCACCTCCATCAGCACGATCGCGTCGAATCCCGCCAGCCGATCGTCCCGATAGGTCAGGGACGACTGGAGCAACGTCACTCGCTCCCGCTGCCGCTCACCCATCTGCTCCAGCCGCAGCCGCCGAGCGGCGAGCTGCAGGGCTCGAGGCGAGACGTCGACACCCAGGACCTCGGTGCACGTCGGGTCCTGGAGCAGGGTGCGGACCAGGGCGCCCTCACCGCAGCCCAGGTCGGCCACGCGCTTCGCGCCCGCAGCGCGCAGGGCTGCGACGACAGCACCTTGACGCAGCTCCGCTAGGCGGACCCGCCGCTGCGACTCGCCCCCGCTGTCGTCGGTCGGGACGGCGTTGTCCAGGGCCTCCGGATCGGTGTCGTCGACCTCGGCGAGCCGTCCCACCGCGGTCCTGACGAGCTCGCGCTGGTGGGCCAGGTATCGCGCGGTGATCAGGTCGCGGTCCGGGTGGGCGTGCAGCCAGCCCGTGCCTGCCCGGATGAGCTTGTCCACCTCGTCGGTGCTGACCCAGTAGTGCTTCGCGTTGTCCAGCACCGGCAACAGCACATAGAGGTGGTTCAGGGCGTCGGCGAGCCTGGTGGTGCCGGTCAGCCGGAGATCGACGTACCGCGAGTCACCCCATCGCGGAATCTGCGGGTCGAGCGGGATCGGGGCTGCGTGCACCGTCCAGCCCAGCGGGGCGAAGACGCGCTGCGCCATCTCGGCTCCGCCGTGACACGGCAGCGAAGGCAGGTGGATCTCCAGCGGCAGCTCGCGCCCCGCAAGCTCGGGCCGGGCGTCGCAGCGGCCTGCCATCGCGGTGCGCAGCACCTTGGCCATCGCGACGGCCAGCATCGACGACGCCGCGTACGGCCGATCGTTGACGTACTGCGCCAGCGCGAACGCCTCGTTGCCGCCGAAGCGCTTGCCCCTGACCAGCTCGATCGGGTCTACCTCCACGAGCAGCGCGGCCGTGCATCGCTGCTGGGTCGCCTCGGGGTAGAACACGTGCGCCCGGCCGGCCGAGACATCGAAGCTCTGCACCTTGCCCGGGTGCTTGTGCAGCAGGAACCCCAAGTCGGTCGCCGACTCCGCCGAGGACGTAATCGTCAGTAGCACCCCAGCATTCTCCCCTGTTCGCTCCCACACCGACCGCCTCGGTCAGCCCCGCACCGGATTGACACAATCCCTCAACGACCCCTCACATAGGAGCCTCAGCATGGCAGACGAGCAGTCGCCCGACCCAGACTCCGAGCTGGTCTCCAAGCTTAGGTCGGATGTGCCGCATGCGGCGCGGATCTGGAATTACTGGATGGGTGGCAAGGACAACTACGTGGTGGATCGTGCCGCTGGTGATGCCGTCGCCGAGGTGTACCCGGACATCGTCACTATGGCCGTGCAGTCCCGGCAGTTCCTCATCCGCGCTGTGCGTTTCCTGGCCGGTGAGGCCGGGATCCATCAGTTTCTCGACATCGGCACCGGCCTGCCGACGATGCAGAACACCCACGAGGTTGCCCAGCAGATCGCGCCCGAGTCCCGGATCGTTTACGTCGACAACGACCCGTTGGTGCTGGCGCACGCCCGTGCCTTGCTGGTCAACACCACCCCCGAGGGGGTGACCACCTATGTGGATGCCGACTTCCACGACCCGGGCTTGATTATCGCTGATGCCCGCAACGTGCTGAACTTCAGCCAGCCGGTTGCGGTCATGTTCATGGGTGTGCTCGGCTACGTCGCCGACGTCGAGGTGATGCGGTCGATTGTGGCGCGGGTGATGGCCGCCGTCCCGTCCGGCAGCTACCTGGCGCTCTGGGACGGTACCAATACCGGCGAGGCCATACTTGAGGGCGGCGTGAAGTTGGCGGAAAGCGGAGCCATCCCCTACAACCTGCGCAGCCCCGAGCAGATCGGCCAGTGCTTCGAGGGCCTGGAGATGGTGGACCCCGGCCTGGTGCCGATCACGCAGTGGCGGCGAGACACCGCCGAGGTCGGCAAGGCCCAGCCGATTGACGCCCACGGCGCCGTGGCGCGCAAGCCGTGAAGGGCCGAGCCTGAACGCCCGATGAGCGTCGGACAGCCCCCCGCTTCGCCCGCTGCTGCTCATCGATGCTGGCGAAGGTTTTGTTCGTCGGGCCGTACCAGGTGCGGTAGAGCTCGAGCCAGTCTTTGAACGAGGCGAAACGGGTACGCCAGACATGGCCGCGGCCTGAAGCGCCTTCGCGACGGTCGGCTGGCTACGCCGCTCAGCGGGTGCCGGTGTCACCATCTACAGACGACATGAGTGATCATGTGGCCCCAGCCGGGGGAGTTGAACCCCCGGGTCCGCAACGTGATTCGGAGCGCAACCGGCGCGCTGGGATGTGTCTCTTGTCAGAGTCCGGTGGCGTGCTGGTTGATTCAGCGATCGGCCAGGAATCCGAGAGATAACTGTCGGGCCAGCTGGGTGAGATCAGCTCCACGTCCCCCGGCGCTGGCAGGCGGGTGTACAGATCGGCTCCGTGTTCCTGGAACCCACAGCGATACTTAGACCAGCAGGCTCACCGTCTGCCAGAGCAAGATGATCAAGGCATGGGTATGCATGTACGTTTTCCTTCCGTAGCTCCGGGTGGTTCATGGGTTGTTAGTATTGTCCACTTCGCTTTCACTCCGCTGTCATGCACTGACGTCTGCCGCCGCCTGACTTGGTGGAGGTCAGCGCTGAGCCACAGCTGGCAAGTCCAACCGCAGTCCCAGACGCCCTCAGCGCTCCACTTTCCGGGGGGCGCCGTCGAGGGCCACGGACCCGGCACCGGGCGACCCACTGACCGACCCTGCTGTGAGCTTGATCGACCCGCGGTGCCCGAGCACGAGCGGCGGACGTGCCCTGACGCCCCTCGGACAGGGTTTCCGTCGAGTTTCCGACAAGTTTGATCTTCCTAGGCGAGAAGTTGATCTATGATAATCGGTGGGTGCGGTTGGGGTTGGTGGATGTGGGAGCGCCGAACGGGGAGCGGTGGGACTACCACGTTGTGCACTTGGACCGGATCGCGGTGGCCCTGATTGTGGATGATCAGGATCGGGTGTTGATGTTGTGGCGGTACCGGTTCGTGACCGAGCAGTGGGGGTATGAGCTGCTGGGGGGCATCGTGGATGCGGGGGAGGACGCGGCGGGGACGGCGGCGCGGGAGGCGGAGGAGGAGAGCGGGTGGCGTCCGGTGGGGGAGCCGGAACACTTGGTCTGTGGCTGGTTCGTGATCGGCGGCCCTGGCCCGACGTCGCTGCCGTCGGGAGTCGCTGGGGTCTGGCAGTTGCCGTGGGTGGCACGTCCCCATGCTGCGACCCCGCCGCCCCCGAGGTGACAGACGGTGATAACCCTGTCCTGTCAAGGGTGGAGGGCACCGGGGTCGGGAACCGGGCCCAGTGGGGGACGGCACCCTGCTGTGGCTACCGGCAGCACCAGCCGACGGCGACGAAGAGTGATCCTTTGACTACGCATGACGGAAGATGACTGATCAGGTGCTGGGCTGGCTCTGCCTGAAACAGGCTGTCACGGTGACGGCGGTCATCCTTGCTACGGGGAGCACGACCACGGAGTGTGGGTCCAGCTATCCGCAAGCGTGCGGCGCCAAGTTCCGTGGGCTGGACGTGGAGAATGGGCGTGTGACTGACGTGGTGATCGCGAAATGCGGTGTCGAACCCAAGAGCAGGCCGCAGGATCACTACATCGAGGCGTGGATCGATCACAGGGCCGCGGGGGGCGAGTGGATGCAGGTCACCAGCAAGCGTGACGCCTACTCGCAGGTAGTCCCTGACGCTGAAGGAATCGAGATCCGGGTCAGCGCACCCTGCCGGGAAGGGGAATACCGCAGTTCGTACTACGTGGAGGGCACGGGGGCGCCGATACCCCCTGACTACCCTGAAGGGCGAGACTTCGAGGTTGAATACACCGACCATTTCGGGGCATCAACCTATTCGGTAGGCGACTGTGCGGCGAGCACGAAATGATCACGACCCTGCGCTGGTGGTACTACCGGCTACGTCCGCCGCCGGAGAACCCGGACCTCCTCGGGCGGCGGGTGCGCCGGGGCACCCGGATCAACGGTGTGTGGAAGTACAACCAGCAGGGGGGTGTGATCGTCGACTCCTGGCCGGATGGTGACCGGCGTATGTACCGGATACTGCTGGACGGCGATATCGGGGTCGTGAGCACCACGCTCCCGATCGACAACTACCTGATCACCGAGGAGCGGGGCGACACGAGTGGGCTCGTCATCGACGCCGCGCTGAGCGAGACGCGCCTGTCCCGTAGCGGCGGCTGGTACGGGGTCGGCACCAGGTACAGCGACTACGACCGTCCACGCACCCCGTGGGGCGGGCTCGCGCATAAGGCGCGAGGGTGGTGCCGGCAGCGGCGCATCTGATGCGTCTTGGTGTCCTTCAGAATCGTCTTGCCGTTGCGTCGGACCAG
This sequence comes from Pseudonocardiales bacterium, assembly GCA_052390495.1. GTDB lineage: Bacteria > Actinomycetota > Actinomycetes > Mycobacteriales > Pseudonocardiaceae. The sequence continues at coordinate 35,793 of JBQTGW010000248.1, read as the reverse complement.
GCTGCGCCGGATGGTCAGTAGACTGGAGCCCAGGTCGAGGTGTTCCCAGGCGAGCCCCACCAGCTCGCCGCGACGGGCGCCGGTGATGAAGGTCAGCCAGACGAAGGTGCTCCAGTCAGCGTCCTGTGCGCACGCCGCGTTAGCAATCTTCGCCGCTTCCTCCACGGAGGGCGGGTCGGGCTGTGGCGTTGGCATGCGTGGTCGCTGGGCGGCATCGAGCGGGTTGACGGTGATCCAGCCCCACCGCTTGGCGGCGCGGACTTGGTAGGTACCGCCCCGTTGGCGGATGCCGGTTAGGTCCTTCGGAGCCTGTTTCCTACGAGCCATACGGAGCAGCGTAGACGCCGAAAATGGACAAACCGATGGACAAAGATCCACAAATTCGATCTTAATCCACCGATTTTGCCTGGTGAGATGTGGTGCGCCGCCAGGGACTCGAACCCCGAACCCGCTGATTAAGAGTCAGCTGCTCTGCCAGTTGAGCTAGCGGCGCTGGCTGTCGGCGCCTGAGCGGCGCGACGTGCAGGACGGTAGCACGCAGGGGCCGGCAGGTTCGAATCAGGTCGGAGCAACCTTGGACCCCGGCCGTGCGTCTTGTAACAGATATGACTCACACGGTTTGATTGTCGGTCTGGTCGGGCACACTGATGGCTGGGCCGTGGAGGCGGTAGTCAAGGGAACCGGATGGCGCATATGAGCAGCAGGTTTCGTACCGCAACTGGATGTCGGGACATCGATCGGGTGACGCCCAATGGAGTGAAGATAAACGGAGTGAAGTTTAGGAGTATCGCGCTGGTGCTCATCGGCGGTCTGCTCGTTGTGCCGCTGGCGGGATGCACTGTGGGCGGTGCCGAGGCCCAGGGAAGCGGCGTGACGACGACGCCGGCCCCGCCCCCGGCCCCGGTTGCCAGGATCACCAGCGACCCACCGGACCATGCGGTGGGCGTCTCACCGCTGGCGCCGATCACCGTCACCGTCGCCGACGGCACGTTCGAGCAGGTCACGCTGACCAACGGCGAGGGAAAGTCGATCGAAGGTCAGATGTCGCCGGACGGCGTCAGCTGGCACACGAACTCGACACTTGGCTACAACCAGACTTATACGGTCACGGCCACCGCAAATGGCGCTGACAATCAGCGGGCGACCAGGACATCCAGTTTCAGTACCGTAGCGCCGCGTACGGTCACTTTTCCGTCGGTGAGCCCGCTGAATGGGCAGACGGTCGGTGTGGGGCAGCCGCTGGCGATCTACTTCGACGAGTCGATCTCGGACAAGAAGGCGGCGCAGGACGCCATCACCGTGACCACGACCCCGTCGGTCGAAGGAGCCTTCTACTGGTTCTCCAACAAAGAGGTGCACTGGCGCCCCAGGGAGTTCTGGGCGCCCGGCACCCAGGTAACCGCAGACATCAAGGTCTACGGCAAGGACCTCGGCGGCGGCGTGTATGGCCAGGAGGATCGCACCATCAAGTTCACGATCGGAGACTCCTTCATCGCCCGAGCTGACGGCGCCACCCACCAGATGACCGTCCAGATCAACGGTCGAACGGTGCGGACCATTCCGATCTCGATGGGTGACTCGGACTTCCCCAGTAACAACGGAGTGCACGTGGTCACCGAGCAGCACGCCAACAAGGTCATGGACTCCACCACCTTCGGTCTCGAACTCACCGAAGGCGGCTACATCACCCAGGTCAAGTGGGCAACGCGCATCTCCGGCGGCGGTGAGTTCGTGCACTCCGCTCCCTGGTCGGTCCGTGATCAGGGGCACCGCAATGTCAGCCACGGCTGTATCAATATGTCACCGGAGAACGCCAAGTGGTTTTTCGACACGGCGAAGAAGGGTGACATCGTCATCAACACCAACACCGGTGGTCCGGACCTGCGCAGCTGGGACGGCTTCGGTGACTGGCAAATACCGTGGACGGAGTGGCTTACCGGCGGAGCGAGTTGAGGTGTATCCCGAGCAGCTGGTTGACCTTTTCCGCCTGTTCGATGGTGACCGCATGCGCGGCGTCGAGGACCTTGAGCTTCGCTCCTGATATCCCCGCCTCAATGGTCTTGGCGTCCGGCATTACGGGTGTGACCGTGTCGTAGGCACCGGCAATGACCAGCGTCGGCATGAGGATCCGCCCGAGAATCTTGCGACCGCTCCAGTTGGCGATGGCGCTGCAGCAGGCGCAGTAGCCTTCATCAGATGTATCGGAGATCATCTTCACGGCTCGGTCCACCTCCGCAGGATGCTCGGCCGCCCACTCCGGGGTGAACCAGTTGGCGACCACCGTCGGCGCGATCGAGGCCGTGCCGACCCAACGCACCGATGCGGCCCTTTCGAGATATGGTGAGACGTCGTCGAAGCGGGCGGTGGTGCTGCACAACACCAGCGAGGACAGCCGGTCCGGGGCTTGCGCGGCAAGCCGGATGCCGACCATGCCGCCCAGCGAGAGCCCGCAATACGACGCGCTCTCGATGCCGAGGCGGTCCAGCAGCGCCAGCACGTCGTCGGCCAGTTCCGCTACTGTGTACGGCCCGGATGGCACCGGAGACCCGCCATGCCCGCGATGGTCAAAACGCAGCAGCTGGAACCGATCGGCCAGTGCTTCGACCTGTGGGTCCCATATCTCCAGCGTGCTACCCAGCGGTCCGGCCAGTACCAGCACCGGCGCATCGCAGGGCGCTCCGAGTTCGGGCCCTGTGAGTTCGTAGTGAAGTTCGACGCTACTCATGGGCGTCACTCTAATGCTGGGGTGAGTGACGGGATTCGAACCCGCGACATCCTGGACCACAACCAGGTGCTCTACCGACTGAGCTACACCCACCACGGACTGGCCGCTCGCCAGCACCGTTGACCATTTTAGCGCGGCACCGGTACCCGATATCGCCCCGGTCACCCGCTCGGCATCTGATCGAGGACATCACTGGCCGCCCGCTGCGCCTGCTCGGTGCTCGGCCCCGGTGCCGGCACGAACAGGGTGCGCCGGTAGTAGGCAAGCTCGCGGATCGATTCGGTGATGTCGGCCAAGGCCCGGTGCGCCAGACCTTTGGGCGGCTGCGCGTAGAAGACCCTCGGGTACCAGCGTCTGCACAGCTCCTTGATCGAGGACACGTCGACCATGCGGTAGTGCAGGTGCTCGTCAAGCTCGACCATGTCCCGGGCGATGAAGCCTCGGTCGGTGGCCACCGAGTTGCCTGCCAGTGGCGCTGAGCGCGGTTCGGGCACCCACCGGCGGATGTAGGCCAGCACCACCTTTTCGGCCTCGGTGAGGCTGGTGGTGGACCGACGCACCGCCTCGGTCAATCCGGACTTCGCGTGCATCTCCCGCACCACATCGGGCATCGAGTCCAGCGCGCCGTCGTCGGCGTGGATCACCACGTCCACGCCCTCGCCGAGTACCCGCAGCTCACCGTCGGTAACCAGGGCAGCGATCTCGATCAGCGCGTCCTTGCCGACGTCCAGCCCGGTCATCTCGCAGTCGATCCATACCAGACGATCGTTCACGTCAGCGAGCCTAATGCGCTCTCGTCGCGATGCAGGAACGGCCCGAGAAGTCCCGGCACAGCCTGCTCAGCAACTGCGAGACCGTCCGCCATCCCAACGTCGAGTACGTGGTAGGCGCCGCTACCTGCTGCGGTCGTGGCGGTGAGGGTGACCAGGCCGACGCGCCGCTGGAACAGCGACTGCGACACCGACCAGCCGATCACCCCGGAGCGTTGGAGCGTGACCGTGCGCCGCATGCCCGCGCCGTGTCGAGTGACCAGGTACCGCTCGGTGAGCGCGTGCCCAAGGTTGCGGTAGGCGTCGCGCGCCAGTAGCACTGTGACGGGGAGCAAGCCGAGTGCCGCCCACCCCGCCCATCCTGGCAGCGGAGCCAGCCCCAGCGCTGGAATGAGGAACAGCACCGCGGCTACCAGCAGTACCGGCAGCACCGCGCGGACCAGCCGCCTGCGCAGCGCGGCAGCGGGGTGCTGACGTAGCGGCACATCGACGGGAAACTGATCATCGGCCAGTACCAGGCCGGCCACTCGGCGCGCCTGGTCCAGCGGGGCAGGCGGGAGCAGGGCGCTGCGACCTGCCCCGCTGGCGCCGCCCAGCCCGGTCGCCACGGCGGTGAGACGGGCGCCACTCCCGAGACGCATCAGTAGTGGCTCACCCACCTCGACCCCGCGCAGCCGACGTTCCTCCAGCGACACCGAGCGGGTGGTCAGCAGTCCTCGGCGGATCCGCAGGGTACCGCCGGGCTCGCGGATCAACCGGAACCCCCACCAGCCCTCGGCGAAGATCAGCAGTGCGCCGAACACCGCGATCACCAGCAGCACCGAGGCGAAGATCGAGAGCCCCAGCCACAGCGGGGCAGCGTCGAACTCCGAGCTGACGCCACTGAGCTCGGCGATCCTGGAGAAATCGATGCCGATCTCGCCGACGAACTGAGTGAAGGCTCCGACGACCCCGGCCACCGCCGCCAGGCTGGACACCGTCAGCGGGGCGAAGCGCAGCCAGGACCAGTCCAGTACGGCCAACGTGGTACCCGCACCAGGGGCAGCTGCGCTGTCCGGGATGTCCGCGCCGTTCCGATCAGTCCCATCGAGGCGGTCCAGCAGGCGTTGGCGTAGCCGGTCGGCCTCGGCCGCGGACACCGCGTCCAGGGTCAGCTCGCGTGACTCGGTGCTCACGGCGTGCTCCCCGGTCCCGATCTTGACCACGGACAGCCCGAACACCCGGTGCACCGGACCGGCGGTGAGGTCCACACTGCGGATCCGGTCCCTGGGGACCGACCGGGCACTGCGAAACACCAGGCCAGAGCGCAACTCGACGCGTTCACTGGTGATCCGGTAACGGGTGGTCACCCAGCGCAGCACGCCCGCGACGACGACCGCGAGCACTCCGGCTACCAGCGCGTAGAACCGCCCGTCCAGGTCACTGTCGCTGACCACGAGTACCACGGCGATCACCGGCAGGAACCCGAAGAGCTGCCGTAACGGGGTGACGGCGAGCATCCGAGGGTTGAGCCGCTGCCAGTCCGCCTCGGCTGGGCTGCCGTTTCCTATCTCGGTGGTCAAGTGGCGTCCCCGGGAGTTGCCTGGGTGGTCTCGGTGAGCTGCTGGACCAGATCGGCAGCCAGTGCGTGGTCCAACCCCGCCAGCCGCAGCGCCCCCGCCGCGGACGCTGTCGTCACCGTGACGGTGGACAGCCCGAACAGCTGCTGCAGCGGTCCGCGTTCGGTGTCGACGGTCTGGATCCGCGACATCGGGGCGACCCGCCACTCCTGGCTGAGCCAGCCCGACGAGGTGTACACGGCATCATCGGTTGCTTCCCAGCGGTGCACCCGAAACCGCCACCTCGGCATCACCAGCACATAGGCGACGCCCAGCACAGCGAAGGCGATGGCGACACCGACGAGCCACGCCCGCGCGTACGGCCAGAGGGCGAGGCCGACGATCGGAACGATCAGTAATGGGGTGGCGAGCAGCACGGCCTGGGTGGTCCACCAGGTGACCGCGCGGGGGCTCACTCGGTGGCGTGGTGGGCGCAACCGCAATGGCTCCATGGCCGCCACCTTATTCATCGCCGCCACCTTATTTCATCTCGGCGCCGACGCCTGCACGGGCTCGTACAGGGTGGTGCGTTGGGCCAGTGGTCGCGCGAGCGGGTCGACGATCGCCCGGAACCCGGCTTCGTCCATGCCCTGTCCGTGGTTCGCGCCTGCCGCGCGGCTGATGTTCTCGTCCATCAGCGTCCCACCCAGGTCGTCCACGCCTGCCTGCAGCAGCTGGCGGGCACCGACGGCGCCCAGCTTCACCCAGGACGCTTGGATGTGGTGGATCAGCCCGTGGTAGGCGATCCGGGCCACCGCGTGCACCAGCAGTACCTCCCGCCAGGTCGGGCCCCGCCGGGCGGCCCGCTTGAGGTACATCGGGGTCGCCATGTGCACGAACGGCAGCCCGACGAACTCGGTGAACCCGCCGGTTTCGACCTGCAGCGCGCGGGTCCGCAGCAGGTGCCGCGCCCAGTGCACGGGCGCCTCGATGGCCCCGAACATCATCGTGACGTTGGAGCGCAACCCTACCGAATGCGCCACTCGGTGTGCCTCCAGCCACTCCTCGGTGGTGATCTTGTCAGGGCACAGCACCGCGCGCACCTCGTCGTCGAGGATCTCCGCGGCGGTGCCCGGCAGTGTCCTGAGCCCCGCCGCACACAGCCGCCGTAGGTAGTCGGCCAGCGGTTCGCCGAGCCGACGGGCGCCTTCGGTCACCTCCAGCGCAGTGAAGGCGTGGATGTGCATCTCTGGGGCGGCTTCATGGATGGCCCGGCAGACCGTGAGGTAGTACTCGCCGTCGAAACTGGGGTGAATCCCGCCCTGCAGGCACACCTCGGTGGCTCCGCGGCGCTGTGCTTGGAGCACCCGTGCCACGATCTCGGAGGTCGGGAGCAGGTAGGGCGCGCCGCGCAGGTTCAGCGAGAGCTTGCCCTTGGAGAATCCGCAGAACCGGCACCGGAAGGTGCAGACGTTGGTGTAGTTGATGTTGCGGTTGACGACGTAGGTCACCGTGTCGCCGACGGCCGCGGCGCGCAGCTCGTCGGCCAGTCCGGCAACGGCGGCTACCTCGGGGCCACGGGCGCGCAGGAGCGTCACCAGTTCATCGAGGCCGGTCTGCTGCCCGGTGCGAACCCCGTCGAGCACCTCGCGCATCGCTCCGGTCGCCCTAGCCCGCGCGGGTACCAGGGTGGGTGGTGTGGAGTTCGTCCCGGAGTACCAGGCGGTGGAGCGTCGACCGGCCAGCGCCACCTCCGCACCGTCGGTGACGTTGGTGGCAGCCTGGGTGCGTTCGGCGAACACCGAGCCCGGATCATCCCGGCCGAGCCCCTCGGCGTCGGATCGGTCCAGCACCCCGAAGCGCACCGCCTCGTCCAGCCACCGGACCGGGTTGCGGGCGTACTCTGGGTACACGGCCAGCCGAGGCGCCAGGGTGTGACCCGCCGCCTCGGTGGCGGTGCGCAGCTCGTCCAGCGCGGGCCAGGGCCGCTCTGGATTGACGTGGTCCGCGGTACAGGGGGAGACCCCGCCCCAGTCGTCGATGCCCGCCGCGAGCACGCCCGCCAGATCGTCAGTGAGATTGGGTGGAGCCTGCACGTGCACGTCGGGTGGCAGCAGCAGCCGGGCCAGTGCGACGGCCCGCAGGTGCACCTCCGGCGGGCACGGCGGGGTGTGGCGCATCGCGGTGCCCGGCTTGGGCCGGAAGTTCTGCACGATCACTTCCTGCACGTGCCCGTATCGACGGTGTGCCTGGGTGATCGCCTCGAGCGCGGCAACGCGGTCGGGCTCGGTCTCGCCGATGCCGACCAGTATCCCGGTGGTGAACGGGATCGCCAGCTCACCTGCCTCGTGCAGGGTGGTCAGCCTGCGGGCGGGGTCCTTGTCCGGGGCACCGCGATGGGCGGCCAGATCCGGCCGCAGTGACTCAATCATCATTCCCTGGCTGACGGTCACTGTCCGCAGGACGGCAAGCTCGGCGCGGTGCAACGCGCCGGCGTTCGCGTGCGGGAGCAACCCGGTCTGCTCGAGCACCGCACGGCAGGCCGCGACGAGATAGTCCACTGTGGAGTCGTATCCATGGTCGGCCAGCCACTGCCGGGCTGCCGGGTAGCGCAGCTCCGGGCGCTCACCGAGGGTGAACAGCGCCTCGTGGCAGCCCAATTCCGCGCCCCGGCGGGCGATCGCCAGGACGTCGTCGAGCTCCAGGTAGGCCGAGGGCAGTGCCCGGGGAGCTTGGGCGAAGGTGCAGTAGCCGCAGCGGTCCCGGCAGAGCATGGTCAGCGGCAGGAACACCTTGGGGGAGTACGTCACCCGGCTGCCGTGCGTTGCGTCTCGCACCGCTGCGGCCTTGGCCAGCAGCTGCCCGGTATCCAGTCGGGCCAGCTCGCGACCGTTGGTCACGCCAAGCACCTCCCTGGTCTAATGCCTCCACTGCTCGACTGCCTCCACTGGCACGGTAGCCTGGCCAGCTGGCGCGTTGTTGATCGATGACACTGGCCGGAGAGGTCGGCGAGGAACTTGGCATCGACCCAGAAACGGCGGCAGCCTCGGCCAGGGTGCCCGTGAACGTCTCGCCGGAGCGTCTCCAGGAAGTGGCCGCTACCTTTCGTCGTATTGCTGATTATCAAGCGGCGGACGGGTACGCGCCGGTCTACCAGCAGATGGCCGCCGGAGCCTGCACCGATCCGCAGCTGTTGGCCATCGCGGCCGCTGCCGGGCCGGGGCAGAACCCGTCGATCCTGTTGTTCGCCGCCGCACAGTTCCTGCTCGCCGACCATCCTGATCATCCACTGGCCCGTTTCTACCCGGCCCTGACCGGTGCGCCCGCACCCGTTGGTGACCCGTACCCGGTGCTGCGGGACTTCGTGCTGGCCCACCGCGATCAAGTCACCACGATCGTGGCCACTCGCCTGGTGCAGACCAACGAAGCTGGTCGCAGCGCTTTTCTTTATCCGGCGCTGCTCATGGCCCAGCGCCTCGGCGGGGACAGGCCGCTCGCGCTGATCGAAGTCGGCGCCAGCGCCGGTTTGACCTTGGTGCCCGACCGCTACGCCTACGACTACGGCACCGGGGTTCACCACGGTGACCCGGCCTCACCGCTGGTGCTGAACTGCACCCTGTGGGGCGATCGTGTTCCGCCGCTGACCGGCCCGCTGTCCGTGGCGTGGCGAACCGGTGTCGACCTGAACCCCCTGAACATGAACGACCCCATCGACCGCCGCTGGCTGCGCGCCCTGATCTGGCCCGACCACCCCGACCGAGCCCACCGTCTCGACGTCGCCGCCCGCGCCGCAGCCCGTGGCCCCCGGCCGCACATCCACCAAGGCGACGCTGCCGAAGCCCTGCCGAGCCTGCTGGACCAAACTCCCCATGACATGACAGTGGTCGTTTATCACACCGCAGTGCTCGTCCACTTCACCGAGGCGACCTCTGCCGCCTTCGTGCCAAGACTCTTAGAGTTGTCCAGGCAGCGATCGATCACCTGGATTCAGGGCGAACCAGGCCCAGACCGCCAGCCCCTTCTCCGCCTCGCTCAGCTTGCCGACGGAGAGCTCCAGACCGACTACTTGCTGGGCCGGTACCACCCCCACGGAGCCTGGCTGGAATGGTTAAGTCAATGATCGAAGGACTCTGACGATGGTGGCATTGGCCGAGTTGTCCGCGCTGCTCCGTGAGGGTGAGAACAGCGGCGTGGAGTTCAAGCGCGACGATGTGGCGCCCCACGGCTTCGCGAAAGCACTTGTTGCGCTGAGCAATCTCCGAGGCGGCCACATTCTGCTGGGCGTCGAAGACGACGGCACGATCAGCGGTGTAGCGCGGGAAGCGGTCGACGAATGGGTCTTGACGATCGCGCGGGACAAGGTGCGCCCGCCACTCATCCCGTACGTGCAGAGCGTGACCGACCCCGGTACTGGCAAGCAGGTCGCCGTGGTAACGGTCGAAGCCGGTTACGCGGTGCACGCGGTGTGGCACAACAACCATTTTTCCTACTACATCCGCGCCGGGCGTCAAAGCCGCGAGGCGAGCCCCGAAGAGCTCTCTCGCCTACAGCAGCGGCGTGGCGGGTTCCGCGCCGAGTTGCGCCCGATCTCGGGAGCCTCCTACGAGGACCTCGACCAGCGGCGACTGACCGACTACTTCCAGCGGGTGCGCGGTCAGGAGGTGCCCGGCCGACGGGATCGGCAGGGGTGGGTACACCTGCTTTCGGCGACCGAGTTCCTGGTGCAGGGCGTCAGTGAACCGGTGCCCTCCCTTGCGGCGATCGCTCTCTTCGGCACGGCCACAGCCCGCTACCTGCCGCAATCGGGCATTGACGCGGTCGCCTACCCTGGCGTCGAGAAGGATTATGCGGCAATCGAGCGCACCACGCTTCGGGGGCCCCTGGCGCCGTTGATGACACGGTCGGGAGAACTCGTCGAGCCTGGGCTCATCGACTCGGCCGCCGCGTTCGTACGACGAAATGTCGGCGTGCGAGCCGAGCTGGTCGACGGCGTCCGGCGGGTGGAGACCCCTGGGCTTCCGCCAGAACCTGTCCGCGAGGCGTTGGTCAACGCGGTGATCCATCGTGATTACCTGCTGACGCACACCGACGTCGAGCTGGGCCTCTACCCGGACCGGCTTGAGATCGTGAGCCCCGGTCGGCTACCGAATGGGGTGACCGTGGAGCGGATGCTGGCCGGGACCAGAGCCGCCCGTAACGAAATGCTCAAGGACGTGATGCGGGATTACGGCTACCTGGAACACATGGGTCTCGGTGTGCCGCGGAAAATCGTGCGAGGGATGCAGGAGTTCAACGGGTCGGAGCCTGAGTTCGTTGTCGGCGAGGAGAGCCTCACCGTTGTGCTACATCGTTCGTAATCAGTAGCTGTAGAAGCCGCGGCCGACTTTCTTGCCGAGTAGGCCGGCGTCGACCATCCGCAGCAGCAGGGGCGGCGGCGAGTACAGCGGCTCCTTGAACTCGTGGTAAAGCGACTCGGCGACCGACTTCGTGGTATCCAGCCCGATCAGGTCGGTCAGCCGCAGTGGTCCCATCGGATGCGCACAGCCGAGCACCATGCCGTTGTCGATGTCTTCGGAGGAGGCGAAACCGGACTCGAACATGCGGATCGCGGAGAGCAGGTAAGGAATCAGCAGGGCGTTGACGACGAATCCGGCGCGGTCCTTGGAACGGACGACGCTCTTGCCCAGTACTCCGGTCGCGAACGCCTCCGCCCTGGCCTCGGTGCGCGTCGAGGTCAGCAACGACGGCACCAGTTCGACGAGCTTCATCACCGGTGCGGGGTTGAAGAAGTGGATACCGATCACGTGCTCGGGGCGGGCGGTGGCGATCCCGATTTTCATGATGGGGATCGACGAGGTGTTCGAGGCGAGCAGCGCTTCGGGGTTCTCTACGATCTTGTCCAGCTGCCTGAAGATATCGACCTTGACCTGCTCGTCCTCCACCGCCGCTTCGATTACCAGGTCCCGATCGGCGAAGTCGGCCAGCTCAGTCGTGAAGCGGAGCCGCTGAAGCGTCGCGTCCCGCTCGGCGTCGGTCAGTTTGTGGTGGCGCAGACCCCGGTCCAGCGAGGCGAGTATCCGGGCGCGGCCTGCGGCCAGGGCGTCGTCGTCGCGTTCGGCCACGATGACGTCCAGGCCCGCCCGCGCGCAGACCTCGGCGATCCCGGAGCCCATCAGGCCGCACCCGACGACCCCCACCCGGCTGATGATGGTCATCTGCGCACCATACTGGGAACGTGAAGGACCGGACGGTGCTCGTCGTCGATTTCGGTGCGCAGTACGCCCAGCTCATCGCCCGCCGGATCCGCGAGGCGCAGGTGTACTCCGAGATCGTGCCGCACACCGCGACGGTCGCGGAGCTGCTGCGCCGTGCGCCTGCGGCGATCGTGCTCTCCGGTGGTCCGGCCAGCGTGTACGCCGACGACGCTCCGCGCCTGGACCCAGCCCTGTTCGACACCGACGTGCCGGTGCTGGGCATCTGCTACGGCTTCCAGGCGATGGCGCAGGCGCTGGGTGGCGCGGTGGCGCGGACCGACACCCGCGAATACGGACGCACCGAGCTACAGGTGCTCGGCGGTGGCGGCGCGCTGCACCGCGAGCTGCCCGCCCGCGGTCCCGTGTGGATGAGCCATGGGGACGCCGTCACCATCGCACCGCCGGGGTTCACGGTGACCGCGGGGTCGGCGGGCTCCCCGGTGGCGGCTTTCGAAGACCTCGGCAGGCGGCTGGCCGGGGTGCAGTACCACCCCGAGGTACTGCACTCGCCGCACGGCCAGGAGGTGCTGCGCCGATTCCTGCACGAGGTCGCCGGTATCCGCCCGACCTGGACCACCGCCAATGTCATCGACGAGACCGTGGCCGCGATCCGCGTCCAGACCCAGGGCGGCAAGCTGATCTGCGGGCTGTCGGGCGGGGTGGACTCCGCGGTCGCCGCCGCGCTGGTGCACCAGGCCGTGGGGGATGCTCTGACCTGCGTCTTCGTCGACCACGGCCTGCTGCGGACCGGGGAACGCGCCCAGGTGGAGCGGGACTACGTGGCCGCCACCGGCGTCCGCCTGGTCACCGTCGACGCCCGCGAACGGTTCCTCGGCGCGCTGGCCGGTGTGATCGACCCGGAAGCGAAACGCAAGATCATCGGCCGGGAGTTCATCCGGGTCTTCGAGGGCGCGGCGCGGGATCTGCAGGCCGAGGCGGGCCGGTCCGGCGAACAGATCCGCTTTCTCGTGCAGGGCACCCTGTATCCGGACGTGGTGGAGTCCGGTGGTGGCTCGGGCACCGCCAACATCAAGAGTCACCACAACGTCGGCGGCCTGCCAGAGGACCTGAAGTTCGAGCTGGTCGAGCCGCTGCGGGCGCTGTTCAAGGACGAGGTGCGCCGGGTTGGGCTGGAACTCGGGTTGCCCGAGACGATCGTGCACCGCCAGCCGTTCCCCGGCCCCGGCCTGGCGATCCGCACCATCGGCGAGGTCACCGAAGATCGGCTGGCGACCGTGCGGGCCGCCGACGCGATCGCTCGCGAAGAACTCACCGCAGCCGGGATGGACCGCGACATCTGGCAATGCCCGGTGGTGCTGCTGGCCGACGTGCGCAGCGTCGGCGTACAGGGCGACGGCCGCACCTATGGCCACCCAGTGGTGCTGCGCCCGGTCTCCAGCGAAGACGCCATGACCGCCGACTGGTCCCGGGTGCCCTACGACGTGCTGGCTCGCATCTCCAGCCGGATCACCAACGAGGTGCCCGACGTGAACCGGGTGGTGCTCGACGTGACCAGCAAGCCTCCCGGGACGATCGAGTGGGAGTAGGGCGGCTGCGCCGCCCCGTGAGTGGCGATGGTGGCTATAGCAACGATTGCCACTCACAGTTCGGTGGTCACAAACTGATCATGGTTAGTGACCATGGCCTATCCTGAGTGCATGACCGAAGTGGTGATGCAGGCCAGGACCTTCAAGGCCCGCTGCCTCGCGCTGCTCGACGAGGTTGCGCTCTTGCGCAGCACCATCGTGGTGACCAAGCACGGCCAGCCGGTCACAAAGCTCGTCCCCATGGACGACTTGCCGCTCGTCCCCATGGACGACTTGCCGCAGTCGACCCGCGGGTCGGTCACTCTTCTCGCTGAGGACGACGAGGCGTACTTCTCCACCGGGGAAGCGTGGCATGCCGAGCGCTGAACGCGTCCTCGTGAATACCCACGCGTTGTTGTGGTGGCAGGCCCAATCCGGGCAGCCCAGTCGATCCCACCGTCACCGTCGTCTAGTGACGACCCGCCGCCCGACTCGGCGATGACCGAGAAGAGCATCCTGAGGCAGGCCGGGATCGGCGGTGAACGGATACGTCGTCGTAGTCGAAGGTGACGAGGCATGCCCCTGGTGCGCTATCTCCTGGTGTTGGCACCCCGGCAACCGCTGCGGATCCTGGGCATGGTCGCCCGCCCGGGGGATCAGCAGGCGCTGGTACCCGGTGGGCAGCTTGCCACTCTCCGCCAGGCCGCTGGGCTGAACCAGGAGCAGCTCGGGAGGGCCACCTTCCGCGATCGCACCTCGGTGGCGCATATCGAGAAGGGGCGCTGCCGGGGTGATGAGCGCTTCTGGAAGCTGGCCGACGACGCGTGCAAGGCAGAGGGAGTGCTGCTGGCGGGTTTCCGCGCCTGGGAAGGCCCGCCAGGACCATGAGGTGTGAGTCCGGGAAGCGCTGCTCGCCGAGGCATGGGCCACGGCGGAAGCGATGCGGGCCCTGATGACCCCGCCACCACTCCGCGAAGCGGACCGGACGGATGTACCCGAAGAGAGGGCGGGCGGCACCACCGCCAGTGACTTGACCCTGGCGAAGGAGTGCGCGGGAGCACCGGGCTGCCGGGCGCTGGCCGGTAGCCCGGCGGGGGAGGTGGCTGCCGAGGGGGACGATGATGAGGTCGTCGGTCAGCTTGTCGAGTTCCTCTGCGAATGGGTTAGGTGGGATGAACCGTCGAGAATTGTTCGAGTTACTCGGGTGGGCTACCGGCACCGTGGCCATCTCACCCGTCGTAAGAGCTCTAGACACTGACGAACTGGAACGCCTGGCCCGCGCCATCGCCTCGCCGAGCCGGGTCGATGAGCGGGTCATCGATCACCTGGACGCCGTGCTCCGGCACTGCAAACGCCAAGAGGACGCGCTGGGACCGCGCGCGGTGCTGAACACGGTGCTTGCACAACAACACCTGGTCAGTGATCTTTTGGCGGAGTGCCCGGCTAGTTTTAAGGCGCGTCTGCTCTCAGTTTACAGCGATATGTCCAGCTCTATCAGATTCTATTTTTTCAATCTCAACGATTTCGACAGTGCTGGACAGCCATTCGGAGTCGAATCGCAGTTTTGGGCATCCCGCAGACTGCTGTTCGGAGCCGAATCGCGGTCCGCGCGGTCGCTGGGTCGGGTCGGGCTGTTGGGGTGGATCAGCACAGGTGGGCGAGCGGGCGTGGGAGTGTCAGTGGCTACTCTGATGTCGCTACAGCTGAATGTTAAGCGATCATGACGTGGCCCTGCTTGCTGACCGAGGGGCAACGACCGGGTGCGGCTGGCGGAGTTGATCGACACCAGGAGCTGGTTCCCACGTCAGGCGACCACACGCTGACGGGACCGGATTTGCTACCCCTTGCCGCCCTCGTTTGGCGAATATGGTTCACCAACAGGCACTAAGATCGGACAACGACTCGCGTGAGGTGCGCGGGGTGACCTGCTCGGAGGGGCGAGCATGACTACGCTCGACTTCGAGCTAGAGATCAGCTCAGGTACCGGCCAAACCTACCCGGTGGTTGCTCGTGCGCCTGGTGGAGAAGCTGCTAGCAGCATGCGTCTACCTTTGACTTCCGTTGAACTCGATCACCATATTGCCGTGGTCAGGGACAAAGTGTTGGCTTCGTCAGCGGCGCTGCGTGGCTCGCCTACCGCCGACGAGCGGCCCGTGCGGGAACTGGGTCAGCGGTTGTTCGAGGCACTGGTCACCGGCGATGTGCGGAGTTTGTATGTGGCCAGCCGGCAGCGCGCCCACGAGCAGGGCAGTGTGCTGCGGCTGGTGTTGCGGGTGCGCCCGCCGGAGCTGGCCCGGTTGCCGTGGGAGTTCCTGTTCGATCCCGGCCAGCAGGACTACCTGGGCTTGAGCATGCCGCTGGTGCGCTACCCCGAGGTGCTGGCACCTCGCCAGCCACTACGGGTCGCGTTGCCGATCCGGATCCTGGGCATGGTGGCCCGCCCGGCTGATCAGCACACGTTGGAGGTCGACGAGGAGCAGCGGCGGCTGCACACCGCGCTGGCGGGTCTGAAGCGCGACGGGTTGGTGGAGCTGTCGTGGGTGGACGGGCAGACCTACAACGCTCTGGAGGACGCTCTGGACCAGGGTCACTGGAACGTCTTCCACTTCGTCGGTCACGGCGGGTACAACCGGGATACCGAAGAGGGCACCCTGGCGTTGGCCGACCATGCGGGCCGTACCCGCCGGGTCGGCGCCGATGATCTCAGCCGGCTCCTCGCCGAGCACCACACGCTGCGGCTGGTGGTGCTCAATGCCTGCGACACCGGGCGGGGAAGTGCCTTGGACGCGTTCTCCAGCACCGCTGGGGCCCTGGTGCGCCGGTGGATCCCGGCCGTGGTGGCGATGCAGTTCGAGATCACCGACCCGGCCGCGATCGTGTTCGCCCAGACGTTCTATCAGAGCGTGGCCAAAGGGCGGCCGGTGGACGACAGTGTCATGCGCGCCCGCCGCGCGCTGCGGCTGGACAACAACGACACGCTGGAGTGGGGCACGCCGGTGTTGTACCTGCGGGCGCCCGACGGGCTCATCTTCGACAGCAGCAGCCCTTCGCCACCGCAGCTCCGCCCGCCCCAGGATCTGATCGGCGCGCGGGAGGCGGAGGCTCTTTACGACCAGGCGTTGGCCGCGTTCTGGACCGAACGGTGGGATCAGGCCGTCGTGTTGCTGCAACATGTCCTGGCCTACCGCCTCCATCACCATCCGGACGTTGCCGTCAAGCTGGAGCAGGCCCGTCACCAGCGGCAGCTGGCTGCCCGTTACGCCCAGGCATGCGCGGCTGCTGAGGCCCTGGACTGGGATGAGGCCGTCAAGATGTTCGCCACGGTCATCGAGGCCGATCCCAGCTACCGGGAGGCCGCTCAGCAGTTGGACAACGCCCAGCGCAGGCAGCAGCTCGCCGGTTGGCACGCCGAGGCCCATCGGCTGTACCGGGCCGAGGAGTGGGCGGCAGTGGTCAAGATCGGTGAGCGGCTGCACATTGTGGATCCGGCCGCCGCTGATCCCGATGGGCTGGTGACCTCCGCGCGAGCCCAGCTCGCCGCCGAGGAACGGGCGGTACAGCTCGCCTCGCAGTACCGCAGCGGGCTGCGTCTGCTCGACGCAGGCAGGTGGCAGCAGGCGATCGACGCGCTGGCGGGGCTGGACCCCGACTATCTGGACGCCGCAGCACTGCTGGCCAGGGCCCGACGCGAACTCCCCGCCCCGACAGCACTACCGCCTGACTCGCCCGGTATCGCCCAACATCCCAAAGCTGCGCAGATCCTGCGGCACCGCAAGGCGGTGAACGCGGTGGCGTTCAGCCCGGACGGCCAGTGGCTGGCCACCGTCAGTGCCGACCAAAAAGCGCGGATCTGGGATACCAGAGGGCGGGAATGTCTGAATGTCACGCACAAGGGCGTGCGGTCCAACGCGCGTGGGCGGCTGGTGAACGTGCGTGGACGAACCGTGGCGTTCAGCCCAGATGGGCGCCAATTGGTGACAGCAAGTGACGATGAGACCGCTCGGATCTGGGACGCCATCAGCGGGCAGCAACTTGCCACTTTTACCCACGATAACGTGGTGATAGGGGTGGTGTTCAGCCCGGACGGGCGTTGGCTGGCGACTGCCAGTGACGATGACACCGCCCGAATCTGGGACATTGGCGGCAGTGGACGTCAACTGGCCATGTTCACCCACGACAAGCCGGTACGGGGGGTGGCGTTCAGTCCGGACGGGCGTTGGCTGGCCACTGCCAGTGATGATCACACTGCCCGGGTCTGGAACGCCGGCAGCGGATGGCAACTCGCCCTGCTCACTCATGACAATGTGGTGGCGGGGGTGATATTCAGTCCGGACGGACGTTGGCTGGCCACAGCCAGTGACGACCACACCGCCCGGGTCTGGGACGTGGGCAGCGCACAGCAACTGGCCATGTTCACCCACGACAAGCCGGTACGGGGGGTGGCGTTCAGTCCGGACGGGCGTTGGCTGGCGACTGCCAGTGATGATCACACTGCCCGGGTCTGGGACGCTGGCAGTGGACGGCAACTTGCCACGCTCACTCATGACAATGTGGTGGCGGGGGTGGCGTTCAGCCCGAACGGACGTTGGCTCGCCACCGCCAGCCGCGGCAAGGCCGCGCAGATCTGGGCCTTGGACGTCGAAAGCGACGCTGACTGACTGATTGCGTTGCGGCCCTTCGTGGTGGGCATGCCGGTCGCCGGGAGTCAGACAAGAGGTCCACTCAACCGGCGACCGGCCGCCCTGCCTCCGGTGCCGTTGCGGCGCGAGGACGAGGATGTATGGCCAGCCCAGGTGAGAGGAAGGCCCCGACGCGGGGGAGGTGCGTCGGGGCCTTACATACAATCCAGAGACAGCCGCCCCGCCTCGAAATACGGTAACGACCGAAGTAATTCGGGCAACCGGACTACAGCAAGCTCAGCTCGCTCGCCTGTAGCGTTCGTTTCCGCTCCGATGCCGGGTGAGTGGCGTGGACGACGGCCACGGAGGAACGCGCGTGATGCAGCGCGGTGCGGGTGACCAGCCCGAGCCTGGGATGGGGGGAGCGTCTGGCGCCGACGACGAGCAGGCCGGCGCCGCGGTGGTAGCCGACTGCTTCCTGGGCCTGAAGCCGGAGGAGTTCGGTGGTCAGGGTGCAGTCCGGGGCGAGCTGGAGGACCTGACGCCGGGCTGACTCAAGAACGACCCGTCCGGCCCAGCGTTCATTGGGAGAGTCGGAGCGGCGCAGTGGCAGTGGGCGAGTGTGTAGCAGGCGCACCTCTGCATGACATATTGCGGCGAGGTCGACGGTCGCGGCGAGGACGGCTTCGTCGCTCGGGTCCCCGCTGACCGCGGCCGTGACTGGTTCCCGGGGATCGCCGCCATCCGTCCGCATGAGAACCGTCAGGCACGGGGCGGTGGCAACGAGGTCCAAGGCGGCATTGGGGACCCGCCCTTGGTGGTCCGCGAGACCGATCACCAGCAGATCGGCGGCGCACGCCGGGGCCAGGGTCTCGGCGGCTGTAGCGCAACTCTCCTGCAACGGGACCAGCGCACTGTCGAGTTCGCGTGCGCATCGCCCTGCCCATCGTCTGCCCAGCTCGCCGAGCTCAGAGTCATCAGTAGCCACCAGTACCCGGCGCTCGAGCGCATCGTCCCGGCCCGTTGAGGCCATCGCAAACACCTTCTCCTCTTCCGTCTGCAACTGCCCCCAGAGTCGACCTCGCGCGTAACTCGTAAAGTGTGGCGGTCGGCAAGCTAACCGCCAACCCTACTGTCAGGTAACCCTGCCGTCACGGCGACGGCGTGGGTGAGTCCCTGGTGTCCGTCGTCTCGGATTGATCTGACGGATACCATCTCGGCCGACAAGTTGTTCGTCAATCCCGACTGTGGGCTTCGTCATCTGCCCGCTGATGTGGCCAGGGCGAAGCTTCGTGCGATGGTCGAGGGGACCGCGGCGGTCCGTGACACCCTCCCGACGTCGGCACCTGAACCCCTACCAAGACAGGCCGTCCCTGAACCGAGCGCCGAGCAAGGAGCGTGATCCCATGACCCAGCTGGAGACCACCGAGTATCTGTTCACCTCTGAATCGGTGACGGAGGGTCACCCCGACAAGATCGCCGATCAGATCTCCGACGCCGTGCTGGATGCGGCGCTGACGATGGACCCGAACTCCCGGGTGGCCTGTGAAACGCTGATCACCACCGGGTTGGTCGTGCTGGCCGGCGAGATCACCACGCCTGGGCTGCTGGACTACACCCAGATCGTGCGTGACACTATCTGTGACATCGGATACGACAAGGGGATCTACGGTTTCGACGGGCATTGCTGCGCGGTGATGACCGTGCTGGATAAGCAGTCGCCGGACATCGCCCAGGGTGTCGACATGGCCGCCGAGCGGCGGGGAAACCTGTCCGAGGACGAGTTGGACAGTGCGGGCGCAGGTGACCAGGGGATGATGTTCGGATATGCCACGAACGAGACGCCGGAGCTGATGCCGATGCCGATCGCGCTGGCGCACCGGCTGTCCAAGCGGCTGGCGCAGGTGCGTAAGGACGGGTCGCTGCCCTACCTGCGGCCCGACGGCAAGACGCAGGTGACCGTCCGCTATCGCAATGGTGTACCGGTGGGAGTGGAGAAGGTGCTGATCTCCACGCAGCACGCCGAGGACATCACCTCCGAGCAGATCCGCGCGGACGTGTGGGAGCAGGTGGTACTGGCAGTACTGCCTGCCGACTTCTATGACGAGGCTGAACTAGCGCGCAATCTCTTTGTCAATCCCACCGGGCGGTTTGTCATCGGCGGGCCGGTGGGTGATGCCGGGCTGACCGGCCGGAAGATCATCGTGGACACCTACGGCGGGTTCGCGCGCCACGGTGGTGGCGCATTCTCCGGCAAGGATCCCTCCAAGGTGGACCGTTCCGCGGCCTACGCCGCCCGCTACGTGGCCAAGAACGTGGTGGCGGCCGGCCTCGCGGACCGGGCTGAGGTGCAGGTGGCCTACGCGATCGGCGTTGCCCGGCCGCTGTCGCTGCTGGTGGAGACCTTCGGCACCGAGCAGGTGTCTCGCTCGATCATCGAAAAGCTGGTGAGTGAGCACTTCGACCTGCGCCCGGCGGCGTTCGGTAACTATCTGCGGCTGCGCCGGCCGATATACGGCAAGACCGCCGCCTACGGCCACTTCGGACGTAACGATCCCGACTTCACCTGGGAGAACACCGACCGGGCCGCGGCCCTGCGCGAGGCCGCCGGGCTGCCCAGTGCCGCACCCGCAACGGTCTGAGGAGCACGTAGTGAACATCATCGTCACCGGATCGATCGCCACTGATTATCTGATGGTCTTCCCGGGGAGGTTCAAAGAGCTGATCGTGGCCGACAAGCTGGATGATCTCTCGCTGTCCTTCCTGGTGGATGAGCTTGCGATCCGCCGAGGCGGGGCGGCCGCCAACATTGCGTTCAACCTGGGTTGCCTCGGGCTGGCGCCGGTGCTGGTGGGTGCTGTCGGTGCCGACTTCGCCGAGTACGGGGAATGGCTCTCGGCGCATGGTGTGGACACCAGCGCGGTGCACGTCTCGGCGCACAAGCACACCGCTCGATTCCTGTGCACGACCGACTCCGATCAGAACCAGATTTCGTCGTTCTATACCGGCGCGATGGCCGAGTCACGCGATATCGAGCTGAAGCCAATTGTGGACCGGCTCGGCGGGGTCGACCTCGTCGTGGTGGGCCCATGCGACCCTGCCGCGATGGTGGCCTACACGCAGGAGTGCCGGGACCACGGCTATCCGTTCGCCGCCGACCCCTCCCAGCAGCTCGCCCGGCTCGACGGTGCGGAGATCTCCCAACTGGTGACGGGGGCGGCCTACCTGTTCACCAACGAGTACGAGCGCGGCCTGCTCGAACGCAAGACCGGCTGGACGGACGCCGATATCCTCAAGCGAGTGGACGTCGCAGTGATGACCCGGGGTGCGAAGGGCGTGACCGTGGCGCGTCCGGGGGAACCGGCCATCTCGGTGACGCCGCCCCAGGAGCTGGCCAAGGCGGACCCGACCGGTGTCGGTGACGCGTTCCGGGCCGGCTTCTTGGCAGGCGTTGAGTGGGGTGTGGGTGATGAGCGGGCCGCTCAGGTGGGATGCATGCTGGCCACTTTGGTGATCGAATCCGTTGGGCCCCAGGAGCACGAATTCGAGCCCGAGTCGTTCCTGGTGCGGTTCACCGACGCCTATGGGTCGGACAGCGCGGCCGAGGTGGCCCAGCACGTCCGCGCGCCGCGCCCGGTGACACCGAATCAGCTGTGACCTTCAATTTGCCATGACTTTCGATTTCCCATGACTTTCGATTTCACAGAGGAGAGCGTTCTCATGTTTGTGGCCCCACCTGGTGCGGAGAAGAAGCTGCAGACTCTGGTCGGCATCGATTTCGCCGTTGCCGATCTGAGTCTGGCCGAGTTCGGTCGTAAGGAGATCCGGCTGGCGCAGCATGAGATGCCGGGTTTGATGGCATTGCGCCGGGAGTATGCAGACGTTTTTCCGCTGCGGGGAGCACGGGTATCGGGTTCGCTGCACATGACCGTGCAGACGGCGGTATTGATCGAGACCCTGGTCAGCCTCGGCGCGGAGGTCCGGTGGGCGTCGTGCAACATCTTCTCCACCCAGGACCACGCGGCGGCGGCGGTGGTGGTGGGTCCGCACGGCAGCGAGGAGGAGTCGGCAGGCGTGCCGTGTTTCGCCTGGAAGGGCGAGAGCCTGGAAGAGTACTGGTGGTGCACTGAGCAGATGTTGACCTGGCCCGACGGCGCTGGGCCGAACATGATCCTGGATGACGGCGGGGACGCGACGCTGCTGGTGCACAAGGGGACGTTGTATGAGCAGGCCGGGGTAGTACCCAGCGCCGAGGAAAACGATTCGGCCGAGTGGAAGGTGTTCCTGGAGCTACTGCGGTCCTCGCTGGCCGCCGAGTCGGGGAAGTGGACGGCGATAGGGGAGGGAATCCGAGGGGTGACCGAGGAGACCACCACCGGGGTGCACCGTTTGTATCAGCTCGCTGCGGCCGGGGAATTGTTGTTCCCAGCGATCAACGTGAATGATTCGGTGACGAAGTCGAAGTTCGACAACAAGTACGGGTGTCGGCATTCGCTGGTGGATGGAATCAACCGGGCGGTGGACGTGCTGATCGCCGGTAAACTCGCGGTGGTCTGCGGATACGGCGACGTGGGGAAGGGCTGCGCGGAGTCGCTGCGCGGGCAGGGGGCTCGGGTCGTGATCGCCGAAATAGACCCGATCTGCGCATTGCAGGCGATGATGGATGGCTACTACCTGGAGACCTTGGATGACGTGATCGATCGGGCCGACATCGTGATCACCGCCACGGGTAACAAGGAAATCGTAACCGTTGAGCATATGGCCCGAATGAAGCACCAGGCGATCCTGGGCAACATCGGACATTTCGACAATGAGATCGATATCGCCGGTTTGGAGCGCCGTTCGGGAGCGCGGCGGCTGGTGATCAAGCCGCAGGTTGACGAGTGGACGTTCCCGGATGGGCACTCGATTATTGTGTTGTCGGAGGGGCGGCTCCTGAACCTGGGTAACGCAACCGGGCACCCCAGCTTCGTGATGTCGAACTCGTTCTCCAATCAGGTGATCGCCCAGATCGAATTGTTCACCAAGTACAAAGAATACGACAAAGAGGTATACACACTGCCCAAGGTATTGGATGAGAAGGTCGCTCGCATCCACGTCGAAGCCCTCGGCGGCAAACTCACCAAGCTGTCCAAAGACCAAGCCGAATACATCGGCGTAGACGTCGAAGGCCCCTACAAACCCCCCCACTACCGCTACTAACCCCACCCCTTCCCGGTGTGTCCGGCTCTCATGCACGGTGTGTCCGGCACCCATGCACGCACTCGCGCACAAAAACCGGACACACCGTGCATGAGAGCCGGACACACCGTGCATGAGAGCCGGACACGCCGGGAAGGGGTGGGGTTAGCGGTCGGGGGGGACTGGGACGCGTAGGCGGACGGTGGTGCCTCGGCCGGGGGCGCTTTCGGCGGTGAGCTGGCCACCTAGGAGTTCGGCACGTTGTTGCATGCCCGGGAGGCCGTAGCCGCCCGGTCCGGTTCGTTTGGTTGCGGCGATCGGATCGAAGCCGGTGCCGTCGTCGGAGACCTCCAGTAGGACGGCCTCGGCGGTCACCGACAGCCGGACGTGGACGTGCTGGGCGCTGGCGTGCTTCAGCACGTTCTGCAGCGCCTCCTGGGCGATTCGATAGACAGCGGTCTCTGCATGCTCCGGTAGGTCCGTCGGGACGGCGTCCACTTGGACGTTGGGCAGCGGCGTCGACCGCGCGAGGCTCTCCAGGCTGGCAGCCAGCCCGAGATCGTCCAGCACGGGTGGACGCAGTCCCCCAATCGCTTGCCGGGTCTCGTCCAGTGCGGCCCCGGCGAGTTCCTGTGCGCGGGCGATCTGCTCGGCGGCAGCGGCCGGGTCGGAGGCTAGCGCGTCCGCGGCAGCCGAGAGATGAAACGACAGGCTCACAATGCGCTGGCTGATGCCATCGTGGATCTCGCTGGCGAGCCTGCGTCGCTCGGTTTCCTGAAGCAGGACGATCTGCTCGGCGAACCGCTCCATCGCCTCTTCTCGTTCGGCGAGTTTGCTGTGCAGGCTCGCGTTCTCGATCGCCCCGGCCATCAGGCCGGCCACTGTACATAACAGTTCCACATCGGCAGCGGAGAATTCACGGCGATCGCGGGTGTGCACGTTGAGTACCCCGACGAGGTGGCCGGGCCGGGTCACCATCGGCGCCGAGACCATCGACGTGAATTCCTCCCCGCGCAGCTCGGGGATGTAGAGGTAACGCGGATCCGCACGCTTGTTATCGGTGATCACCACTGGTTTGCAGTGCGCAGCGACCCACCCTGACACCCCGTTGCCGAGGGCTATCTCGATCTGCCCGGCTAAGCGGTCGAACGGGGGTGTGCCGCCGCGCAGCTGCAGCCGTCCGCGCGGCTCGTCCAACAGATGCACGAAACAGATGTCGGTGGAGGTGGTTTCGGTGATCAGGCCAGCCACCTGCCGGACGACCCCGTCGAGGTCGAGGCCCGCCGACAGGATCTCGATCACCCGGGACAGCAAGCGGGCGTCGGAATCGACTGCGGGGGGTAACGCTTGGCTCATTGGAACACTCCCTCCCGCAGCGCCGCGGCGACCGCGCCGGAGCGGTCCGGGGCGTCGAGCTTGCGGTAGATCCCGCGGGCATGGGTCTTGACGGTCTCCTCGCTAACGGTGAGCCTGCCTGCGATGGCGCGATTGGACAACCCGGCCACCATCAGCTCGAGTACCTCGCTTTCGCGCTGGGTCAGCCCGAGGTGGGCACCCGGCCAGAACTCCCCACTGCGCAGGTGAGCCACTGACATCGCGACCTTCGCCGCCAGGCTGGGATCGATCAGGATCTCGCCCTGGTGGATCCGCTGCAGGTGATCCACCAGTTCGGCGCCGCGCACCCGCTTGAGCAGGAATCCGGCGGCGCCCAGGCGCAGCGCCTGATAGAGGTACTGCTCATCGTCGTAGACCGTCAGGAAAACGACTTTGCAGTTCAGCTGGCGCTTGCGGATCTCTGCGCACAGGTCGAGCCCGCTGGAGCCACGAAGCCGTACGTCGAGTAGGGCGATGTCGGGTTGGTGCTCGACGATCAGCTTGATCGCCAGCTCGGGTTCGGTAGCCTCTGCGATGATGCTCACCTGATCGGTATAGGCATCCAGCATCGCGCGCAGCCCGTCGAGCACCATCTGGTGATCATCGACGACTACAACGCGCAGTGGCCCATCCGTGCTACCACTCATGCACGCAGCGTACGCACGAGCAGCGCAGGTCCAGCGACGCGGCGGGCAGCCTGCGCTGCGGGTCAGTGGGCGCTGCGGCGCGTCACCAGCGTGCCGACACCGCCCTTCCCGAGCAGCAGGGCCAGCGCGATAGCCGTGTGCTACCGAAATGTGCGCTGTTCACGGCGGTTGTGAAGGTCCACGTGGGAGGCCCGTCAGGGCCGGGCGTGCTCTAGACCGGACGGTTCTGTTGCTCGATGTATTGGCGCAGGATCGAGATCTGTGCCCCAGCGACCGATCCGGCGAAGTACGACCCGGACCACAGCCGTTTGGCTTGCCAGTAGTGCCGGGCGAGGTCGGGGGGGTGCAGCTCCGGTACAACTTCCGGCTGTACCCGACTCCGGGGCAGCGTCAGTCGCTCGCGAAGGCGTTCGGCTGCGCCCGAGTCGTGTTCAACGGCGGGCTCGCAGCCCGGCGGGAAGCCCACGCGTACAAGGCCGCCCGCGCCGGACGGACGTTCGCCAAGATTGACCGCTGGTTCCCTTCGTCGCAGCTGTGCTCGGCGTGCGGGGCGATTGACGGACACAAGCCGCTCACGGTCCGGTCCTGGACATGCGCCTGTGGTGCGGTCCACGACCGGGACGCGAACGCGGCGTTGAACATCTTGGCGGCGGGACGCGCCGACAAGTCAAACGCCTGTGGAGCGCAGGTAAGACCGGAGATCCTTGCGGCACCGCGCGTTGAAGCAGGAACCCACCGACGCCCCCTCACAGGAGCAGTAGGAATCTCCGGCCTTCAGGCCGGGGAGGACGTCAAATCTGCAGCCGGTAAATGCAGAAGCGGATGTCCAGGTGGGTGAAATGGTCCTGGCGGACGAAGCCGAAGCTTTCATAAAGGGCCCGTGCCGACGTCATCATCTCCGCGGTGTGCAGACCGACTGCGGGTGCCTGGTCAGCACGGGCGCGGGCCAGGCACTCTGCGGTCAGCGCGCGGGCCACGCCGCGTCCCCGCAGTGCCGGATCGACGCCGAGCACCCGGATGACCGCCCAGTCCTGTGGTACCCGGTGGTAGTCCTTCGGGCCAGGTGACAGATAGGTGACGGTACCTGCCAGTCGGCCTGCCAGGTGGGCCACCAGCAGCTGGGCCGAAGTGCCGGATTCGATCACCCGGGCGATGTTGCCGGTCAAACGAACCCAGTTCGGCGGAGTCAGGCGTGCCTCGAACTCCGCGTACGCTGCGCTGACGAGCTGGCTCACGGCGGGCAGCTCGGACCGGAGTGCGGGCCGGACATCAACCGGGTGGCACTGCTGCTGGTCGAAGATCAATGCCGGTGCCTCCTGTATTCTCAGCAGGATGATCTTATTCGAAGGTGGATAATCTTGCCCTTGCCCGAAGGTGCGGAGAATGTTGCTGTCAGTAGTGCGCAGAGTGGTCGGGAGCGGGTGTTAGGGGCGGCGTATAACCTGTTCAGCTGCCAGGGCACCCGCGCTGTCGGCGTCGATGCGGTGATCGGTGAGGCCGGTGTCGCTAAGATGACGCTCTACCGGAACTTCGCCTCCAAGAACGATCTCATTCTCGCTTTCCTGGAGCGCCGGGAAAATCTGTGGACCCACGGCTGGGTGCAGGCTGAGTCCTGGCGCCGGGGCTTGGTGTCATAGGATCAGTGCACCACCAAGAATGACACAATCCTGATGTCCTCCAACGCCAGCGATGTCCGGACGGCGACTATCCCCACCGTGTAGTCGGCGTCGAGGTCCGCGCCGGAGGTCTACCTTGAGTTCTTGGTCGTAGGCGTGGGGGTATTTGCGGTTGGCATAGATAATGCGGTGGGTCACCAGTCCCCGTTGGGCTTTACTCTTGAGGCGCTTGGCCATGCTGATTCTCCTGGACAAAGATCGTGGTGTTCCCCGCCGTGGGGAGCATGTGCCGGCATCGGGTGAGACGGTTCCGGATCCGGTGGGGCCGTTGCCGCGCCACCAACTGCGCAGGAGTCCAGCTGAACCGGGTGGTTAGACCGTGGCGCCTGATCACTGACATGGGCAGAGTCTGTCCGCGCAGGTCACTGGTTCAGCATCACACGCAGCCACGATGTACTGGGAAACAGCGGGAGCATTGCTCCGGCCAGCTGAGAGCGACGGAAGAATCGAGAGATGGCGGGGGAGGGACTCGTTTGCGCCGTCAACGACGACGATACGCGTCACGGCGGTGATCGACAGCGACGATGCTGATCGTGTTCTGGTCATCGTCAATTGTGTAGAACGCCCGGTACTCGCCGCGGCGAGTGCTCCAGATCCCGTCGTAGGGTTTGTCCAGGGGCTTGCCAAGACGGTGCGGGTTACTGGCCAAGGCCCCTGTGAGGTGCTCGAACAGGGCGGCTGCCACGTGCTCGGGGAGTCGGTTCATGCCGCGCCGGGCAGCTGCGGCGAATGCGACGCTGTACGGCGTCGGTGGAGTCACGTGGTCGGTGGGGTCATGTGGTCGGTGGGGTCATGTGGTTGTGAGACGTGCCCGGAGATCTGCTGCTACTTGATCGGCGGGGACCACGCGGCCTGCCTGGATGTCCTGAAGTCCAGCCCGCAGGTCCTGCACGAGCTCGGGGTCGGACAGGACTTCGATCGTCTCCCGCAATCGGTCGAGCTCGCCGGAGGGCACCACGTCGGCCACATGTTCGCCGTGCGCGATTATCGCGACGGTCTCACCGCGCTCCGCGCGACGCACCGCGTCTTCCCACCTCGCGGCTTGCTGACTGGCCGCGTGCAGGTCATCGGCGGAAACGTTTACTGGCTGCTCGCTCACACTTCTTAGGATACGGCCCTAGCCCGTGGACATCGGCTGTCAGCCGTCACCGCGGCGACGAGCCAGTGGGAACGGCCTCGGCGAGTTCGTTCTCGGCGGAGGCTACGGCGGCGAGCGTCACGCCGAGGCGGCGCAGGTTGGACGTCAGGAGGGCTGGACGGCGGAGAGGTCGACGGGTTCGTCGGCGTTCAGGCCCGCTGCGGTGACTTTGGCTGAGACGGCCTGGTGGCCGCAGTCGAGTTGGTGTTGGTCGATCTCGAAGGTGGGGCTGGCGAAGTATCCGCGCGACGCCTTGTCGGGATCGGGGTGCGGGTTGTGGTAGAGCCGTTCGGCCAGGTCACGCAGCCGCAGCATGGCGGGCACGGCGAGGACCAGGAAGCGGGGTAGGCCGTTGAAGGCGGTCTCCAGATGGGCCAGCAGTTCGGCGTAGGCGTCGTTGAAGGTCACCGCGTGCTCGTACACCGCCTTGTCGTCGTACCGGGCGTAGTCGGCGACGGAGGCGTTCGGGTCGATCCGGTAGGCGTCCGCCCAGCGCACGTCGATCTCGGGGCCGGTGGGCGGGGCGTCGGGGATGTCGTGCGGGCCGTAGGTGCGCCCGGTGCGGATCTCGTTGAACCGGAAGTAGTGGGCGACCTGGCGCTGCTCGCCGAACAGCTGGTCGTTGCTGTCGAAGATGGAATCGCGCAGCCCTTCGCCCTGCTCGGTGACCACCCGCAGGGCGAGCAGCGCGGAGGGCAGGTCGGTGACGGGGAACGCCTCGCCACCTGAGTTGTAGAAGTCCGCCGGGCCGACCTGCCGCTCCCGGTGTCCGCAGAAGACCTCGCCCTCGCCGAGCTCCTCGACCAACGCCAGCAGTCCGCTGCGGATGAAACTGTAGAACTGTCCGATCGAGGTCCAGCCCTGTCCTGACGGAACTGGGTCCTCGTCGAAGTGCTGCGGGCGTTCGATGAGCAGGAAGGTCCGCATTGCTGCTGGGGAGAAGTGCTGGAGTGGGATCTCGACGTCCAGGGCGCTGTAGGGCAGCCTCGCCGGATAGCTGCGGACGAAGTCCGGATGGGCCACCCGCGGCCTGCCCCCGACCGCGTTGAGCAGGTTGGCGATCAGCGTCATGTGCAGCATCTCCTCCAGGACGACGCTGCGGATCGTGTAGTAGGCGTCATGGTTGGTGCCTGCCCGGATCGTGTACATCGCCGTCAGATACGGCGGGATCGTGAGGTGCTCGATCTCCAGCGCGCCCTGGAGGTAGGTCCGCAGCTCATGGAGGGTCTTGGGGAGGGCGCACGGCAGCTCCCGGCCACCGAGGACGACGCCCTCGGGCTCGGCGCCCCGCACGTCGGACGGGTGGGGGGTCGTGGTCATGGCTGTACCTCCGTAATGGCCACACCTGCGCGATCGCCGCTGACGTTGGCCGGGCGGTGCAGTTCGACCAGGTCACGGTGGATCTGTTCGGCGCTGCGCAGCGCGAGGGCGGCCATGGTCAGCGAGGGGTTGGATGTGCCGACGGACGGCATGCTGCCGCAGCCCACCGCGTACAGGTTGGGGTGCTCCCAGCAGCGTTGGAAGGAGTCGACGACCGAGTTCGTCGGGTCCGTGCCCATCAGGTGCGTGCCCGCGCCGTGGCCGGCCCCGTTGTAGGAGTAGTCCTGGTCGCGGTACCGGAAGTAGCCGAGCGGGGCGACGCCGTCGCGGGGGCTGTGGTCGGTGTGCTCCTGCGCCCCGAGCTGGGCGTAGATGGCCGCCGCGACGCGCCTCGCCGCCACGATGCCCTCCTTGACGTGGTCGCTGAGGTTGTATGTCAGCACCGGGCGGGGGTTTCCCATCGCGTCGCGGTACTGGTCGTCGATCGTCACCCGGTTGTCGCGGTCGGCGGGCTGCTCCATGGCGAACTGGAGCTGGAGCTGACGGCCGATCTGATCGCCCAGGGTCTGGCGCAACTTCTTTCCGAAGACGGCGGTCGGGACGATGTTCCCTTGTCGGTCGCCGCCGACGCCGAGGGCGGTGCCCACGTTGCTGATCGGCGCTCCCGCGGCCCAGCCCCAGCCCCAGTTGCCGATCTCGATCCGGAACGGCGCGCGCGTGCGGCGGGCGTCCCCGAAGCGGAACGCCTCCCAGCCCGAGGTGGAGCCGGGGCCGCGGAACGGGCCGATCTGGCCGCCGCTGGCGGGGGAGAGTGCCCAGGTGAGCATCGTCGGATGGTCCATCAGGTTGCGGCCAAGCTCACCGCTGCCGTTCGCCAGACCCGAGGCGAGCAGCAGCCGGGCGTTCTCGATCGAGTGCGCGGCCACCACGACGACGTCGGCCTCGGCCTGGAGCGGTCGGTTTGCCGCTGACGCTGGGTCGTCGTAGGTGCGGTATTCAACGCCCTTGATGCGCCCGTCACCTCCGTTGATCACTCGGGTGACCACGCAGCGCGGGGCGAGGGTGACGCAGTCGGCGAACTCCGCCTGGGTGCGCAGCGGCGTCCACCGGGCCTGCACGGGGCAGAACGGCACGCAGCTGGCGTTGCCGACACAGCGTTCGCCGTAGTTCGGCAGGCCGACGGCGCCCGTGGGCCGGTAGCCGAGGCCGTCTGTGTAGCGGGGATTAGGGGTGCTGGTGCGGCCGTGCGGCACGCAGAAGACCTTCAGCGTGAAGTCCTCGGCCGCCACCGGGTCGTGGACCGTGCGTCCGTCCAGGCTCCGGCAGACCTCGTCGACGTAGGTCGGGGGGATCTTGTGCATCGGGTAGACGTAGTGCGGATCCGACGGAATGCCGAGCTCCCGCTGTTCCTGGGCATCGCCCGCCACGCCGATTTCCCGCTCGGCTGCGACATAGTAAGGCTTCAGGTCGTCGTAGCCGATCGGCCAGTCGCGGCCGTAGCCGTACTGCGTCTCGGTGGCGAAATCGTCGGGGTGCATGCGTAGGCAGAGGCCCATCCAGTGCATTCCGCTGCCGCCGACTGCGCGCAGGTAGTCGGTGCCGTAGGGCAGCTCACCGTTCTGCACGAAGTAGCCGTTCGCCGTGAAGCCCAACCCGTCGGGGGCCAGGTCGAGGACATCGGGGGACGGTGCGGCGGCGTTGCGCCGGAACGGGGAGTTGGGCACCTTCGCCACCGCCGAGCGGTAAGTCTCGACCGCGTCGAGGTGGCCCTCCCACGTCTCACGCCCGCCGGTGCCCGCCTCCAGGACGAGTACCTGCCAGCCCTGCCTGCCGAGTTGCTTGGCCACCAGGCTGCCCGCAATTCCCGCGCCGACGACGATAACGTCGTAGCGCCGCCGGTTCGCTGTCGTTGGGTTCGCTGTCCTGGTCATGGCGCGGGCGTCTCCTCGCGGGGGGATTCGTCGCTGGGGGGTTCGTCGGTAAGTGAGTAGATCGACGGCGGCAGCGCTGAGGGGAAATCGGACCACTTCAGGAGCGGTCCGGGGGCGGCGATCGGCACGGGCGGTTCGGCCCAGGACAGCGGCGGCGGCTTCAGCGCCCAGGTGGCGAAGCCGGGTGCTTTGGCGCCTGCCGGGTGACCGTTGAAGGTCCGCCAGACCAGCCCCTCGGTGTAGGCGTCGGGCGAAACGACGAACTCGACGTTGGCGGCCTCGCGGCGCAACAGCCCATGCGCCTCGGGGGCGAGCATCGGCCAGGCACCGGTGTACCAGAGGTAGGTTAGCGCCCGTGCCACCTCCAGCTCGATGCCGCTCAGGCTGTCGAGATCGCGCTCCACCACGGCGAGGACCGCGTCGAGGACTGCGGCTCCGACCTGGTTGCGGGCCGTGGCCAGGTACAGATCCGCCATACCGGTCGCCAGCAGGTCATACTCCTCAAAGCCGGTCAGGATGGTGCTCAGCTCCGCGAACCGGCGCCCTTCCTCGCTCAACCGCACGGTCCGGACGTCACCGTCCTCATCCGTCGGATTGTCGTTCCCACCCATCTGCACACCCCTCCAGAAGTGCTCGGCCAGGCGCCATCACGGTGCCGACCGTAGCGATGAACGCCACCATGATCGGTACGACCCATTTCGACCGATCGGACTTCGGCGAATTGCCGGACACCACCCTCCCCTCGTGACCTCAGCCACTGGCTGGATGCTAACGCACAGCTCAACCTCCATCACCACATTCGCCGTACTGGCTTGGATAGCGGCTGCCGCGTTACATGTAACATGGTGGGATGGCTGAACCGGATCGCACGCCAGTGCGGGCACGCGTGCGGGCCCACCGAGCGCGGCTTCGTGCCCAGGGTCTGCGACCGATCCAGATCTGGGTGCCCGACGTGCGGTCTGCCGAGTTCGTGGCCGAGGCGCACCGGCAGTCGGCGGTGGTGGCGTCCAGCCGCTATGCCAGCGACGATCAGGCGTTCATCGACGCCATCTCGTGGGATGACGAGTGAGGCGTGGCGAAGTCTGGACAGCAGCGGCAGGCACCGGCTACGCGGGAAAACCACGGCCGGTGGTCATCATCCAAGACGACCGCTTCGACGCTACCGACTCGGTAACCATCTGCGCCTTCACGACCGACCCTACCGAGGCGCCGCTGCTGCGCATTCCCATCAGTGCTGATGAGATGAACGGATTACGCCAACCCAGCAGCCTCATGGTGGACAAGATCACAACTATGCCCCGGTCGAAGATGGGAGAAAGGATCGGGCGGCTCGCTGACGAGGACATGGTCGCCTTGGGCCGCGCTGTCGTGGTGTTCCTCGGTGTGGCTGGACCGTAGGTGAGAAGCTGCGGTCCGCCCTCGCCAAGTCTTCACTACTGTGCGGCGGTTGATGTTGACTCGGCGCCGGTTCCCGCGCGGTAGATCGTCGGTGGGGTTAGGCGGGGCAGCCAGTGGGTTGTTCCCGAGAACGACGGGGTGTCAGCAGGTCCGCCAGGGCCGTCAGCCCGTGCTCACGGTCTTCGAGCAGGCATCGGGCTCGCACCAGGTGATCCATGGCCGCGAGGATCCTGTGGTCCGGCTCGGCTGCCGTCTCGGTGAGCAGGTTGGTGCGTAACCATTGCGACACCTGGGCCCATGAGTACAGCGACCAGCCGTCGGCGGTCGTCACCGGCGGGGGAAATCCACCCGGCCCGCGCTTCCCCGACGCCAGCAGTCGGGCGCTTTCGTAGGTGCGCCCGGATCGAGCGGTGATGTCCTTGAGTGAGACGAGATCATCGCTGGCCACCGCGCACACGATCAGCCCGGTGACTCGACGTCGCGGATGGCCGAGGTCAGCGCCTCGAGAACGCTGTCGGCGGCTCGGTCGAAGTGCAGCCATCCGTTACCGGCCACAGTCTCCGGGGTGGAGTCGTCGCAGCCCGCCTCGAACAGCGCATCCAGCTCCTCGCCGCTGGGCGCGTGGTCGAGGATCAGGGTGAACTCGTGGCTGTTCATCGGTCCTCCTCGTGTCGGTGGCGGTCCGCGAAGCGATGCACTCGCTTCGCAACATGCTCGGGGACGCTCGGCGTGGACCACAGCGACAGGTCGTCGCCGCAGACCTCGCAGCCCAGCACGCCCCATCGGTGACCTTTGTGGATCTCGTCGACCCGCAGGTCCGGACGGGCGACCGCAGCCAGTGCGTCGGCGAGCGATCGCTCGATCAGCCGTGACAAGCGGTAAGCGCAGTTGAGCAGCCGTCGCCAGGATAAATCGGTCGAACGGATCGCCGAGGTCAACGAGCGGAACCCGGTCGAAATGCTCCATCGTTTCGGCCAGCACCGGCGCAACGTTGAAGTTCGTCGCAGGGTCGAGGAGTGTTCGCCGTAGCGATTCAAAAGCACCTGGCGCAAGTGACTTCGGCCCGCTCTTGTGGGACGCATACCAGAGATCCCCGATAGTTGCTGCCGAGACGACGATTCCCTCGCTGTCTTCTGCTTGGAGCAATGCATCCAATGCAAGTTCGGAGAGCCTCGTCGGCTCGAACAGATAGAAGATCAGCGTGTGCGAGTCAGCGACGACTCTCAAGCCTGGCGCTCCCGGTGAAGTATGCAGCGCGCTCGGCCTTCGCCTCATCCAGTCCGCGGATGAGGTCATCGACAGCCTCGGGCGGTAGTGTCCCGGCCAGTGCGCCGAGCATGCTCTTGCGTTGTCCGGATCGCTGCTCGGGCACGATCCGTAGGTGAGCCCCTGGACGTAGGCCCAGCCGCGCCAGCTCGCTTGCGGGGAGGCTTCCGTCGTCGGCCACGACGACGTGGGAGCCCTCGCTGTCATTGTGCGCTGGGGTCGTGCTCATGGGCACAGGTTAGCCATGCCGCCAACAGGATGCCCCGGCCGGCGGGTGTCGCAGCCCAAGACGCCGTAGCCCAAGACAGGCTGCACCGACGACGACTCCCCGTAGGTCGTAGCTGCCTGTCCGTGCTGTGGTGTTGACAAGCCGTGGTGTTGACAGGTGTAAACAGTCAGTCCGAGGTCGCCGAGTGTGTCGGGCGGAGTCGGCAAAGCATCGGCCAGTTGGTCCGTGGTGACCGCGGTTCAGGCGGGTTCCCGCGCGGCGTCGTTTCCCCGCCTACGGGTGGTTTCTCCCGGTCACCGGTTGAACTGACATGACCTGAGATTCTGTCTGCGTAGGTCAGCGGTTCGGTACGGTGCGCAGTTACGGTGTGCTGGGAAGGCAGGGGGGAGGCGTGATCTTACCGAAGCAGCAGGGCACCGAGGCCGATAATGCGAGTTGTAGACTGTGATTTGCGCATCATGCCTGTGTGGCTGGAGCTTTCCTGGAGTGCTTGTGCGATTGCTGATGATTCACGCTGACCGGTTCTCCTTCTAGGTCACGGGTAAGACGAGAGATGCGGAATCCAGCGCTGATTCCTCGGCCGCTGGTGATTCTGCGCAGATCAAATACGACTACGGCCACCCTGCGCTGTCGAAGTACCTGCAGCGTTTCCCGGCCCGCCAGTACACGCTGAAGAGCGACGACAAGGAGCTCTTCCTGCGCTTCGCGGCCTGTTTCGGGCAGTACATGATCCAGCACGACATGGTCACGTCGCATCATGACCTGCCGGTGCGTCTCTACGAGCTGACCCACTTCTCGTTCCGCCGTGAGCAGGGCGGTGAGGTGGCCGGGCTTCGGCGGCTGCGTGCCTTCACGATGCCCGACATGCACAGCCTCGTGAGCGACATGGAGATGGCCAAGGAGGAGTTCCGCAAGCAGGTGTCGCTGTGTTTGCGGTGGCTTGACGACATCGGCCTGGAGTGCGTTCCCGCCATTCGTTTCGTCCGGTCCTTCCTGGATCAGCACCCCGGCTTCGTCGAGGACCTCATGCGGACGCTCGGCCGTCCAGCGCTCATCGAGATCTAGGACGAGCGCTTCTTCTACTTCGTGGCGAAGTTCGTCGGCAAGCCGTGGCGTTCGGCCAACACACCCCGGCTGCTCTCCCGACGTCCCATTTTCGTCGGCTCACGCCGCACGTCGACCCGACCTTGATCACGCCCGAGTCGTAGCAGATCCACGCGGCGGACCTGGCGCGCCTACCAGCGGTGACTTCGCGCATCTCGGGCATACCTGCAGGGGATCCAGTGGTGATCCCTTCAACGTGGCCAGCGGGCGGAACGAACGCCCGCACATCGCGGTGACCGTGTTGTCGGTGAGGTCTCCGCCCAGGTGGGTGTCTTCGTCGCGCAGCGAGGCAACGAACCAGGTCATGATGTACCCCGTGGGTGGTGCCCGGCAGGGCGGAGGGCATCGGGGGCTCGTCTTGGCCCTGCCAGAGTCCGACGGTGGTAGCGACGTTGCCAGCTGCGGCGGTGCCCGCGCCACCAGCTGCGCAGGAGCACGGCGGTGTAGGAGTCCCGCGCTCTGCGCGTCGCCCACCCCAGCGCAAGCAGCAGCGGGATCGCGCCGAACGTAGCGAGGACGATCACCAGCCGCCACAGCGGGTCAAGGTCGATCACGCCCCCACCCGCCATGGTCCTAGTCGAGGACCGCGCGCCTGCGGGTGGTTCTTCCCGGTCACCGGTTGAACTGTCATGACCTGAGATTCTGTCTGCGTAGGCCAGCGGTTCGGGATTGTCGCACGTTCAGTGACGACAGCTGGACGATCGAGATGGATGACCTGCTCGATCGACCGGGTGCGGTTCGGGGGCAGCGGACGGAGTTCCTGTGCTGCCGCGGGCTTGGCTGGCGGGTGGGCTTTGAGCAGGCCACCGACGTGTACCTGGCGGGTTGCCAGCTCGACTACACGGTGATCAGGGTGGACAAGGTCAAGGGGCTGCTGGATTCGATGACTGCTCTTTCTGAGAAGCGATGATTTCCGGTGACCTGTCGAACGTGATCTTTTCTGATTGTGTACTTGGGTCGCTGATGACAGTGCTGGTGGTCTTCGAGTCGTGTTTCACCGCCCCGTCGTTCCGGGCGTTCTGCGGGCTGATGGCCGGGCTGGTGGCCCAGGGCGGACCGCGCACGGTGTGCGGGATGCTCACCGGGGCGGGGTTGTC
>JBQTGW010000247.1:0-8827 GCA_052390495.1 Pseudonocardiales bacterium | reverse complement strand
TACCGGACTGCGCATGCCTGACGGTGAACGATGTCGGAAAGCCGTGTGAGGGAGAACCTCATGCACGGTTTGACGGGGGGAAGCTGGAAACGGAGCCACGACCACCGCGCCAGCTTCCTACCCTACTGAGGTATGGTCGCCGTCTAGCCGACTAGAAATTGTCTGGCATGGAGGTGAGCCACTAGCAATCGGGCCCGCTGGGCTCGTGCAGCTTCTCAAACCGTTTGAGCCGGTTCGTGGGAGTGGACTAATTCGACACATGATTCAGACGAACGCAACATTGATCAATGACGAGTGGTGTGATCTGTTCGCGACCTACGACATCTCTGTAGGTGTCAGCATTGATGGCCCACGACACGTGAATCTTAATCGGGTTGACTGGCGTGGCTATCCGATGTTCGATCGCATCGTGACTGGAATAGAAAAACTAAAGAGCTGCAACGTTCCCTTCACTGTGATTGCTGTCGTAGACCATGACAATACTGGCCGCGCCCGCGAAATTCTTGATTTCCTCGCGGAGTTGGAATGTCGGTTTGTTGGGTTTAATATGGAAGAGAGGGAGGGGGTAAATTTCAATAACCGGACTCCGACCATGGAACAGGCTAGAAGCTTCTGGCGAGATGTGTTCTTATGGAGTAAGGATAATCCAGAGATGAGGGTCAGGGAGGTTGACCGACTGCTCGATTTTCTCGCTCTGACTCCGGTATCTCGCCACGCCGATGGAAAGCACGATCTCATCCCCACTGTCGCATGGAACGGGGATGTTGTGGTCCTCTCTCCCGAACTGCTTGGGATTCAGGATCCGCTGTACGACAACTTTATCGTTGGCAACGTACTGACCGATCCTTTACCTACGATCTTACGTCGTGCGCTTGAACTTTCGTATGTGCGTGAATTTCAGCTAGGCATCCAACGATGTAAGGTGACTTGTGAGTTTTTCGAATACTGCCAGGGGGCACACGCTGGCAACAGGTATTTCGAACATGGCACGTTCACTGCAACTGAAACCGAGCACTGTCGGACATCGGTGCAGGCACTGATCCTTGCTCTCCACGACATCGCCTCGAAGGGGACCCTGGGATGAACATCCTCGAACAACTTGCCACCACGCGAGATCCA
Organism: Pseudonocardiales bacterium; assembly: GCA_052390495.1. GTDB lineage: Bacteria > Actinomycetota > Actinomycetes > Mycobacteriales > Pseudonocardiaceae. The sequence continues at coordinate 7,708 of JBQTGW010000247.1, read as the reverse complement.
GTGATCCAAGAAATGATTGAGGCTCGCCAAGAATCTGCCTTGAAGTGTAGCGCGAGAGAATCACGTGTAGCTGATTTTGACAACCAGCCGACATGGGACAATTGGTCCAAACAACCTGACCCTTTCAAAAAGAAGACCGTCTATTTTCGGAAGAAGTAGCGAATAATTCCGCATTTTCGGAAGGGTGGTTATGGATGGAAGTAGTAAAGTATGGCAGTTCGGAGATCGTGCTGCCTTACATCGAAGATGATCTGGACGCGATCGACGACCTAGACTCCCATGAACCGCTGTCTGATTTTCTCTATGTCGACCGCCAGGTCCGCCATATTTCGGTCTCGGGGGGTCGGCTGACGGGCGGTCGGATATGTAAGATTGAGGCCGAGCGTGTCACCTTCACGGGCACGAGGTTCAATTCTGGACAGATCGAGCACTGTCTGTTTGTTTCATCTGAATGGGATCGGTGCACGTTGTCGCGTGTGGTGTTTCGCGACTGCAAGATTCTTGGTGCAATTTTCACCGAGAACAGCTGGGCAAATGTTGTCTTCGATAGCTGCAAGATCGAGTTCAGTGCATTCGATTCTATACAGGCCAGTGCGCCAGTCGTTTTTGTGAACACACATCTAAAGCAGGTGACGTTCACCGGATGCGACTTCCCCAAGGGATACATGTCAGGCTGCGAACTGGAGTCAGTGGAGTTCATCGGTGGTGGTTATCACGAGTTTGACCTCAGGGGCAACGATCTGTCGACTATCCGGGGCGCGGCCAACCTGCACGGAGTGATCATCTCACCTGCCCAGCGCCAGGAGCTAGCTGAGGCGCTCGTCTCCGAACTCGATCTTCGTTATCGGGAAGACAGCGATCAGTGACCGATCAAGAACGTCGGCGGCGCGAATGGATGGAGGGGCACCTGAGGTGGGCAGCCGGTCAGTTCAATGTCTCGTTCGCAGGTAAAGTGGTTCATACCAGCCGGTACCACTCCGTTGGCGTGCGCGTACGCATCGGAGAGGACGATGCATGGCTGCGGGTTGTATACGAGGATCCTGAATGGGGCATAGGAAACTACCTGGAGAGCAACGTCAGTGCGAACGACATCCAGGGAGTGCCCAAGCCCAGTGTTACCCGCTGGAAGGAGTGGGAGGACACTGGCAGGAGGCTGCGCGGCGAACTCAGTACTTTCGTCCCTGACTCGACGCTCTCCAACAGCCTGGTGCTCACCGCAGAATTGAAGCTTACCGACCGTTGGCTGGCTCGGCTGCGCACTGTGTTGAATGCCATCGCCACCCATCCTCTTCCGCATCAAGGGATTGATCCGGACGATCTCAATCACGGACTCATGGCCTTCTTTGGTGTCGTGGTGGACTTCACGGCGGCGGCCTGGACCACCGCACACAGCGACTTCCATTGGGCGAACATCACGGCGCCTGACCTTGTCGTTCTCGACTGGGAGACGTGGGGACGAGCGCCAGCAGGTTACGACGCGGCGACGCTGTATTGCACAAGTCTGCTCTGTCCAGCGACGGCCCACCGCATCCACGAAGCATTGGCCTATATACTGGACACTTCCAGTGGGCGGATTGCCACCCTAGCGGCTACCGTTCGCCTCCTTCGGTTCATCGACTGTGGCGACTACCTCCCGCTCGCCGGGCCGCTTCGAGATCATGCGCACCGGGTGATCCGAGAAATCTTTGATACGAGATAAGGGCACAGACACCTGGTCGATGCACGCTCAAGGCGGCTGCTGGGTCGAGGTCGCCGACAGGACCGTCACCCAGGGCGGGCCACGCCACCTCTGGCCGGCGGTCGAGCACGCCACCGCCGAATGGCGCCGCCTCGGCCAACCCGGACGCGGCCGATTCGGGCTCACCGCCACAACAGACGGCATCCATCGTTTCTGGCTCGACACCCCCGACCACCCCATCCTCACCGGAGTGCATCCCTGAACCGGCAACGGCGGTTGCTGACACTGTGCCTTCATTAGCTGGCACATGCAGTTCAGGCCGATGTGCTGCGGATCAGGTCCCGGTACTTCGTGTCGAACTCGCGGACGGCGGTGGAGCTGGCGTATGGCTCAGCGGTGCGGCGGAAGTCCGCCAGGAGACGTGATTGGCGTGGTGAATCCAGGCGTCGGATGATGGTCGCGGCCTCACCTGCGGTCGCGCAGGCCCGCTCCACCGCGCCGGTACCGATGCGGGCTGTGGCGAGGTCACACAGCATTCCAGCCCGATCCCGAGTGAAGCTGGGGTCGAGCAGCGATACCGCGCGGCGCAGGTGTGGCTCGGCGTCCCCCGGCCGCCCCAGGGCGAGTAGCGACCAGCCGGCGAGTCCCTGTGCGTCGGCCTCGGTGAACCAGTAGATCCAGGGTGGCTCGTTCTCGGGCACTGATCGGGAGAGCAGGTCGAAGGTACGATCCTGGGCGCGTCGGCAGGCGGTGGCGTCGCCGGCATAGGCGGTCCCGAGTGCCAAGCGGCCGTACAAGGACGCCGCCACCGCAGGGGTGAACGCCTGTTCAGCGGTGAGGGCTGACTCGGCGAGGACAACCGCGTCGCGGGGAGTGTCCGACTGTGCCGCTTGGACGCTCATGTACCCGAGCACGTTGGCGCCCACCGCCCGATCGCCGCTGACATGCGCGGCCCGGAGCGCGGCCAGGAAGTAACGCTGGGCCAATGCCGGTTGGCCGCACTCGTAGGCCAGCCATCCCGCGAGACGCCCGAACTCGGCGGCCACCGCGTGCAGTCGTCGGCCGACTTCTTCGGTGTAGGAGGAGTTGCGCAGCAGTGCTACCACCAGCCGCAGGTCCTCGCGGGTCGCGGGCAGCAGGCTGCCCCCACCGAGTGCGTCGTCGAGCCGCCGTCGGGCCTCGACCACTCGTTCCAGGTCGTCCACCACGGCGTGATCGACCCGGGTGCCCAGCAATGAGGCCGCCACCCGGGCCGGGTCCAGTAGCCACTGATGTGCCACCGCGGTGAGCGTCAGTCCGGTCATCGCCATGAAGTGCCGTCGTTCCATGCTGTCAGCATCCACCACTTCACCCAGGGCCGCTATCGCCCCGGCTTCGTCCCAGTTCTGGTGCAGCCCGTCATCGGCCGGGACGTAGAGCAGACCCCGGGCCACGGGCCAGCCCAGGGCCTGTGGGGTCACTGGTTCCCCGAGGCGTTGGTGTAGGAGCAGGCATACCAGGGAGGGCAGGGGGTCTCGTGGGATCCGTGGTGTGGCGCGGTCTTTCTCGGCGTACACCCATCGTCGTGGGTAGCGGCGGTTGACGTGCACTTTGAGCCCCAGCGTGGCGGCGAGCCGGTTGAGATGATCTCCCATGTTCTCCGGGGTCCACCCCGCCCGCCCGAGCAACCGTTCCAGCACCACATTGCACCGCCGATCACCCAGCACACGGTTCCCCATCGCACCTCTCCCGGCTCGTCGGAATGACAACGGCACTGACCGTAATGCCACCATCACCGCTTACCACCACGAGTGTGCGAAGTGTGCACCATTCCGCACCCTCCCCGGTGGGCCAGATCGACCACAGTCCCTTCCTGGCGGCCGCAGCCAACCTCAGGTCAGGTGTCCGTGCTTAGGGGACAAGCTCACACCTGATCTCGTGGGCCAGTTCGACCCCACCGGGTCGGGCCCGAGGCTCACATCCAGAGACGGTCGAGCGGCACAACGTGGATCCGATCCTCAGCGGTGTAGGCGAGGGGACCCAGGTAGAGCACCGTGCCGCCGACGAACCGATCCGGAAAGCGATCACGAAGCAGGCGAAGTCCCCGCAGATCGGTAGACCGGACCAGGCTGGCGGCCTTGACCTCGATGGCGGCGATTCGAGCGTCGGAACCCTCGATGACGATGTCGGCCTCGACGCCATCGTGGGTGCGAAAGTGGCCGACCTCGAGTGGCTCCTCCGCCCAGCTGACCTGCTTGAGGACCTCGCCGACGACGAACGACTCCAGGATCCCGCCGAAAGCAGTCAGTAGTGCGGGGTCGAGGCTCACCGGCCGATCGGCTGTCAGTCCCGAGAGTGCGCCGGCAACGCCCGTATCCATTAGATGGATCTTGGGGGAATGCGCGACGCGGGCGGTCGCGGTGCGGCGCCGGATGTACTCGTCCACCTACCTGAAATACCCCGATCACGAGGCACGAAAATACCCACTATCGAGGCTGTTCTGTGCCCGTTATCGAGCCACCAGCACCACGTCATGTGCCTTCGCCAGCTCGATCAACGACGTCCGTGGCCAGGCTGCTCCGGCGGTGGTGGTTTCGAACTGATGTTCGATACCCTGGTGGTGGGGTCATTGGAGAGTGGAAGGTATCAGCACGACAGCTTTACAGCAGGGGTGATCGGGCGGCGGCTGAGCGCAGTTCTTTGCGGAGCAGGCTGTGCCGGGGGTAGCGGTCGTGCAGATCGTCGAGGTATGCCTGGCCTGCGCGGGCTCCGGAGGTGAGAGTGATCGCCTCGGCGCAGGCGGCGGTCAGTTCGGCGACCCGTTCGTAGTAGGGGCGGTGCTTGCCATCCACCACCGCGACCACCCGGGTGTCGATATGCGTCCGGGCCTGATCGAGCCACACCTGCCGCTGGGATCCAGCGGGCAGGCTGGACAGGGTGTTGATGAGCAGCAAGGAGAGCGGCAGGTCCTTGCCGGAATCTGCGGGCAGGGATCCGGCGGGCAGGGCCGCGCGGAAAGCGTCGAGATCGGCATCGGGTCCGCGCGGCGAGTCGATGTCGTTCACCTGTTTGAGCAGATCGCACAGCAGCAGGCTGGGCCAGCGATGGTCGTCGGTCGCGGCACTGCCGCCGATCAAGAGGAACGGCACGATCACCGGGCCGGGATGGGTACGGTGTTCCCAGAATGCCTGGTCCGTCGTCGCCATGAGGGCGGTTGTGTCTTCGACCCGGCCGTTCAGCAGCAGCACGGCCGCCATCAGAGCCGCCAGATCGGGCCGCTTGGCCGGCGGCCCTTCGGCGAGGTACCCGGCCTCCTCGCTGAGCACCTCATCGCGGCGATCGAGCGCGGTGGCCACCTCGACCAGGCGCAGCAGCCGCCGCAGCGTCGGGTCGGCGCGCCAGGCGGCGCGTCGAGCGTCCAGCAGGGCGGCGGAATTGTCGCGGACGACGGCCAGCAGGGCGAGCCGTTCGGCCAGCCCCGCCCGCACACTGCCGCGCGGGTCGAGTTGGGCCAACGCCTCGCGGATGGCCTGCTCGGCGTCGTCCCACCGGCCTGTCCTGGCCAGGGCGTCCACCCAGTCCTGGTACGCCTCGGCCCGGCACGGCCCCGGGGTACGGGCCAGCTCGGCGAGCCCATCGACACCTCGGTGGCGTTCGCTCGCCTCGGCCCGCAGTATGCGGGCCTGCGGGCCGAAGCCCAAGTCCTCCGGGTGGATCTCGCCCAGGGCCGCGATCAGCTCGGGAAGTAGGCGGTCGAGGTCGGGCAGCGGCTCGCGCCGGGTGGTGTCGAGTGCGGTCAGAGTCGGCTGGCCGCCGAGATAGGCGAGCGCTTCGGCGGCCTCGACCAGCGCGATTGCGCGGGTGGCCGTCGGTTCGCTCTCCCAGACCGAGCGCAGGTAGCGGGCCTTGGCCTCGCCGGTGTCACTGCCGATCAGCTCTTCGGGAAGGCCCGCGCCGGGAAGGTTGCTTCCGGCATCGTCCTCGATGAGGGCCTCCAGCAGGATCTGATAGGCGCTTCTGGCCGAGGTCACGTGGCCCGCCAGAAACGCCTTACCCGCCCGGTCGAGCAGGTCGTCCATCTCGGTCGTCCAGCTTTCGTCACCGAACGTCCGGTAGTCCCCGTACTCGGGGTCGAAAGCGCATGCCTCCCAATAGGCCCCCTGGGCGACAGCGGTGACGAACGACTCGGCATCGTCGAGCAACTCGGGGTCGTGGTGACCGGTGGGGTCAGCGGTGTCGAACATGCGCAGGAAAACCACCCGCTCGCCGGGGGGCAGCTGCGTGCCGTGCTCCACCAGCAGCCGCCGGAGCCGCTCGGCAGGTAGCTCGTCCAGACGTTGCTCCAGGCTCGTGAGGAACGGGCCGAGCGCCATCACTTCCCACGTCATGGGTAGTCCTCCTCGCCGAACTCGTCCTGGTAGCAGCCGTACGGGGGGTAGCCCACGACGAACATGCGCCACCCACCGACGTCCATATCTAACCGTATGACCCGACGCACAGTGACCAGCACGGCTGCCGGTCTCCACCCAGGCCGACGTGCTGCGGTTGCTTGCACTGTAATGCTGTGGTCATCCCTTACTGTCACGGGTGTGCGAAGTGTGCACGGTTCGTCGCCTTCCTCTGCTCGTCGGATCAACCACAGTTCGTGTGGCATTCACCTGATGACGACGGGCTATCGCTATCTGCCATGAAAATCCGCCGAGCGGCCATTGCTCACGGATATTCGATGGAGTCAGGTGATCGGCAAGGCTGCGTTGCGGCATCGACGACCACAGACGGGAGCAGGGTGAGAAATGTCCACAGATAGCGGGATCGCGGTTGATGCGTGGGTGACGATCGACGGTGACTACCCCATCAAGTACTCGATAGTGCGCGATGAAGCTCATTTCGAGATCGGAAAAGGTGTAGCGCGCGTGAATCTGCTGGCGTCACCGGAAGGGTTGGGCAAGCTCGTCACCACGGCATCGGAGGCACTCCGGACGATGCGTGCCTCAGCCGATCAGGGCGCCTCCCGGCCCGGCTGAGGCACGAGCTGGCCGCGCCGTCCGTGCGGCGTCGTGCACCGCTTGGCTCCGGCCGACGCCGCTCGGTCATGACCGGTCAGCCCAGGGTTATGACTGAGCGTCATGACCGAGCGGCATGACCGAGCGGCATGGGTAGAGCAGGCGACCCGGACTACGGTCCGACCGCGATCATCGCTCCGCGTGGGCGGATGGTTCGGCGGCGACAGCGGGAGGTTGTGGGGATGAGTCGGATGGGTGCGCAGGAGCGGCTCTGCTTGGCGTGCCGGGAGACCGTGCTGTCGCGGTACAACCCTGGTGCAGACCGGAGACCTCGACCAGGCGATCTCACACGGCCTGATGGTCGTGCCCGAGCTGGGCACGACCCTGACTTCGGGCCGGGTGCTGCAACGACTGCAACCGGTCCGCGAGGCCGCTGGCGCCGCTGGTGCCGCTGGTGCGGCGGAGTTCTGCGACCGGTTCGACGCAGCAGCCCGCGCACTCCGGACCACCTGAGGGATACGCGCGCTGACGTGGGTACGGACGCAGGGCCAAGTCAAGATCGCTGAATGTGTCGGGCTTGTGACGCTAAGTAGCACCACGCCGGAGCGACGTGGCATCTGAGCGCCTCACTCAGCACGGACCCTCCCAGAGCGCCGTTCGGAACCTCACAGCAGTCCGGGCCCGGGTCCCGACCGCTATGTGGAGCCGAATCGCAGTTCCAGACCACCTCAAAACCGCGATTAGGAGCCGAATCGCGGTTTTGAGCACCCTGTAGAGCGCTATGTGGAGCCGAATCGTGGTTCACGTGGCCACCGCGTCGGGTCGGGCGACGATTATCTGCTGGGGGTGGGAGCAGGTATCGGGACGAGGGGTCGTGGCAGGGCCACGTCAAGTTCACTGGTTGTGTTGCACTCATGACGCCAAGTGATGCACCGTGGAACGGGGAGCTCCCGTGAACGCCCCCGCTGCACCCACCCCCTCACCACCCCCCTTCGGGGCCAGCTGGCCAGGTGCCTCGCGCCGCCCTGAGTGCTGACCTGGCCGGATC
>JBQTGW010000246.1:0-2152 GCA_052390495.1 Pseudonocardiales bacterium | reverse complement strand
AGCACCGCAGTCCGGGTCCGGCACGCTCCGTGGTCCGAGGACAGCAACGACGAGGACGATCTCGACCACCGACTGCGCGCGATCGCCGACGACGTCGACCTGGTGATACGGGATCGTGCTGATCCTTCGCTGGAGGATCGGCTGCGGGCCACGATCAATAGCTGGCTACGCGGCGCACGGCCCGAGCCGATCCGCCCACTGCACTGGCCCCTGGAGTTCCCCGAAGTCATGCGCCGCGGCGGCTTCGACGCCGTAGTCGGCAACCCACCCTTCATCGGCGGCAAGCGGGTCAGCGGTGCGGTGGGTAAGGACGTGCGTGAGTACCTCAAGACCTATATCGCTCAGGGCAAGTCCGGCCATGCAGACCTGTGCTCCTATTTCCTGCTCCGCAATCTTGACCTCTCTTGGCATGGTCGGGTCGGTATCATCGCTACGAACACGATCGCCCAGGGCGACACCCGTGAGGTCGGCCTGGACCAGGCGGTCGGCAATGGAGTGAGTGTCTACCGCGCGATCAAGTCTCAGCCCTGGCCCGGCGCAGCCTCCCTGGAAGTGTCCCTGCTCTGGGTCGGCCACGCGCAGGACGAGGAGATCCGCACCCTCGATGGCCGCCAGGTTCGAGCAATCACACCATCACTTGACCCACTTTCTCGCGTCTCCGGTAACTCTCACCGGCTCGTTACCAACGCCGACCAATCATTCATAGGGTGCTTTGTGCTCGGAATGGGCTTCGTTATGGAGCCGGCACGCGCCCAGGAGCTTATAGCGAAGAATTCCAGAAACAAGGATGTATTGTTCCCATACCTCAATGGTGAAGACCTAAACTCGCAACCAGACTGTTCAGCGAGCAGGTTAGTGATCGACTTCAACGACTGGACGCTTGAGCGCGCAATGAAGTATCCTGAAGTCTTCTCGATTGTCGATGAGCGCGTCCGCCCTGAGCGCCAGCGAACGAAATCGGACGGATCGTATGTATTGCGCAAGCCGCTACCCGACCGCTGGTGGCAGTATGCCGACAAGCGCCCAGCGCTAAGGAAAGCTATCGTCAGCCTTGATCGAGTTCTCACCATCGCTCTGGTCAGCAAGACTGGGCTGCCGATGTGGGTGCCGACAGGCCAAGTCTTTTCACATGCGCTCGGCGTGTTCGCTGTCGATCGGGATGCGTACTTGACGCTGCTATCGAGCAATTTGCATTTCACATGGTGGACGACCAAGGGTGAGTCGACGTTACGGGCCGATGCAAGGTACACGCCGTCGGATGGGTTCGAGACTTTTCCGCAGCCGGAGCTCACTGCTCGGCTGGATCGGGTGGGGGAGGAGTTGCATTCGTTCCGGCGGTCGGTGATGCTGGGGCGGCAGTTGGGGCTGACCAAGCTGTATAATCTGGTGCACAATCCCGCCTTGACCGACGAGGAAATCCAGAGGCTACGGGAGATCCACACCGAGATCGACTACGCCACCGCTGATGCGTACGGGTGGGACGATCTTGACCTTGGACACGGGTTCCACGACACCAGGCAAGGCCGCAGGTTCACCATCGCGCCGGATGTGCAGATCGAGGTGCTGGACCGGCTGCTCGAACTCAACCACGAGCGCTACGCCGAGGAGGTCCGTCAGGGCCTGCACGCCAAGAAGAAGCCCAAGGTCAAACCCACCAAGAACACTGTCGCACGCCCCCTGATCGACGGCCTCTTTGAGCCCGACGGCTCTCTGTTCTGACGCTCCACATGCAGATCCGATGCTGCGGTCTACCCCTGTGCTGCGGAGTCCTGATCTGGGTGTTGGGCGCGAGGGCGAGCAATCCAGTCGGAGGTTCGACACGCGCACCACGCTGATCACCTCAAACCGAGAGCACCGGGCGTCATGCTGGGTAGAGTGCCCGGCAAGAAGGGTCCGTGGACGAACGACTACTACCACTCAACGCAGCAGCTGGGCTTGTGCTGAGGAACATATGCCCAGCGATCCTCGCTGATGCCGGTTTCCGGCTGGTCGGTGTCGAGGTACCCGTGGTCTGCCGACATGGCATCGTGACTGTTGATCTTGTCTTCTTTGCCGACGAGGTATCTCATTTACTGCTGTGTGAAGCCAAGTCTGGCGCGCACCTCAATGAGGACCAGGCGAAGAGGTATTCCGACATCGATCCCGTGAACGC
>JBQTGW010000245.1:0-5838 GCA_052390495.1 Pseudonocardiales bacterium | reverse complement strand
GAGGAAAGTCGTGGTGGCTGCGGGTTCGAGTTCCCGGACGTGCGGGAGGGACAGAGTCGCTCCCTGGCCGGGTGGACCGTGCTGGGTGGGATGCCGGACGATCGGTGGGACCAGGCGGTGGCGATCGTGCAGGAGATCACCGGAGTGTACGGGTTCAGCACCCCCCAGGTAATCGTCAACCGGCCCGGTAACCACCAAATGGTGGTGCCCGACCCCTACGGCGGCACCCTGAACGTCAGCACAGCGGTGAACACCGTCCTCCGCATGCATACCGGCTGCCACCTGCCCCCGCAGTAACCCTGCCAGCCGGAGAACGACGCGCTGTCCGGTTCACGTCCAGCTACACCAACGGCGGACAGGATGACTACGTCGAGGTCAACTACTCGTTACCAGATCACGTAGGGGTGCGTGACACCTAACTCCCGCACCCTCCCCATGCCGAGGCGGCACCCCTCCCCCGTCCCCCGCCGCCTCGGCATTGCTCACGTCCCGGCCTGCTCCTGATCAAACATTGCCGCCAGTTGGCTGAATCCAGGACGCCTGATCCGCTCGTCTGGCAGGATGACCCCGACCGTGACGCTGCGAGCACGGTCGGACACGAGTAACGCGTGGGGTGAGCGTGCAGATGGCTGGCGGATTCGGCAAGTTCGTCGGGGCGGCACAACAAGGCAAGTTCGCGGTCGACACGAACTCGGCCCGCGAAATGATCATGTCCATCGGAGAGGTACGGCAGCAACTGGCAGACCGGTTACGTCGGATCGCTTATCTCAAGCAGCAGGCCAAGCTGGGTGACCTGCCCGAGGCACAAAGGATCGCGGAGCTCGACGCGGAGGTCGCCTCTGGGGACCAGCAGTCCCTGGAGTACGTGCTGCAGCGCTTCGCCGAAGCGCTCGACGAGGCACATCAGGCATTGGAGATTGGAATGCGGAACTACGAGCAGATCGAAGCCCAGGCCAAGGAGGACCTCCGGCGGGCTGGCGGGATATGAGTATTCGCATCTGTCTCGCCCCGCTGGTTCTGATACTTGCCGCAGCGGGCTGTTCAGTCCCGGAAGCAGGCACCCCGGCCGGGCAGCCGGGCCCGTCTGGACCGCCGCCCTCGCAGGCTTCCCCGCCGCCAAGCACTAATTCTCCATCGCCGACCCGCCTTGCCGCCATTGAGGCGTGCGAACTGCTCAGCGCCCAGGAAGTCAGTTCGCTCGGTGTCCCCTCACAAGGGCGACCTGAGGAGGTTCTCGGCCTGCGTCGCTGTGACTGGGGAGGGCCGGACGGCGGCGGCATCTCCACCGGTATCAACGAGGAACTCGGGATCGACGGGCTCAATCTCACCGACGCGTCCAGCGTCACCGATATCACGATCGGCCGTCACCGGGCGAAGCGAGCCGTGGAGGGCAGCGGGCCCGGATACTGCGACATCATCTTCGCGGTCGGCGACAGCGCGAATGTCAGCGTCCTGGCCCTGTATCTGAACGACACGCCGCGCGCCTGCTCGGTCGCTGATCAGGCGGCCGCACTTATCGAACCGAAGTTGCCATAGGGAGTAGGAAAATGGCGCCGAGTCAACTCTCCGGACCCGCGGACCCCGGTCCAGCGAGTACACCCGCCGGAGGTGAGCCGCCTGCCAGCGTGCAGCGGCCCGAAGGATATGAAGTCCAGCAGTACGAAAGCGACGGCTGGTTCGGTGGTGTCATCGACCAGCTCCAGCGCTGGGGGCTGGCCGAGGGAGTGACGATGCGGCCGCCGGCCGACATCCCGCGGACCAACGCACGAAGTTACGAGCATCCCGAGCTCAAGGCGATGATCGACACGTCCACGCACCAGCAGGTGGACGAGCTGGGCGAGATGTGGAACAAGCTCGGCAACGACATCATGAACTTCGGGGCGAGCCTGCATCGCACCGCGACCAGTATCGATGCGGTCTGGGAGGGCGAGGCCGGCCTGGCTGCCCGCAACATGCTGATCAAACTCGCCAAATGGAGCGAGCAGACCGGCCAGGGTGTGCAATACATGGGCACCACGATGCGCACCCAGGGCGACGCCGCGGGCAAGGCGAAGGCAGACATGCCAGAGCCGGTGCCCTACGAGCCAGCGGTGTACCAGGACCAGATCAATTCGACGAACAACCCCTTCCAATGGATAAAGATCCTCGGCGACGCCCGCGAAAACTTTGAGCAGCACAACACCGCGCGCGAAGAGGCCATTCGGGTCACCGAGACCTACAGCACGTCGCTGCACAACACCAACGGGACGATGCCCGCATTCACACCACCGCCGGAGTTCGGTAGCGGAGACACCAGTCTGACCCCCGGTAAGCCGACGCCGGGCGGCGGTGGCGGCGGGCTCGGCGGGTCCGTCCCACCGATGGGTGGCGCCGGTGGCGGGGCGCCGGGCGGGGTCCCCGGCATCGGCGGGACCACCCCTCCCGGCGTCGGTGACAGGCCGCCCTCGTCTACGCCGGTTCAGGTGGCCCCGGGCACCCCGAATCCCGGATCCCCCGGCATCCCCCCTGGCGGCAGGCCGCCGGGCTGGGGCGGGGATGGCGGCACGCCGGGGATCCTGCCCGCCGCCGCGATAGGTGTACCGGGTAGACCCGTGCCAGGCGGTGGGCGTGTGCCCGGTGGCGGATTCGGCCGTGGTGGCGGCGGGTTCGGCCCGCAGGGCTCGGCTGGTACCTCGAACCCACCGGGGCACCCGAACCAACAGGGACGCGGTGGCGGCCCTACGGGAGCAGCCGAAGCCGCGGGCAGGGGCGCGGTCGGCCCGGCCGGGCGCAGTGCCGGGCCCGGGGGCATGCTTCCGCCGATGGCCGGTGCTGGCCGGGGCCGGGGTGAAGAGGACATCGAGCGCAGGCGCCCGAGCTACCTCATCGAGACTGAGGACGTCTGGGGCGATGGCCGCCGCGTCGCGCCTCCAGTCATCGGTGAGGACCCGCCCGACTACTACCCCAAGGACAAGCGGTGATCCGGGACGTCACCCTCACCGTCGAGCAGTACGACATCTGCTGGGCCGATCTCAACCTCGGCGAGTACGTGTATCCGTTGCAGGTCCTGGGCCATGGCCGGACCTACGACAAGCGCGCGCAGCTGCGGCAGCGGGTATATCAGCAGCTCGGGGCACGGAGGCTGGCGCGCGGCGAACGCCTGGAGCCCGAGCTGTATGACGCTCTGACCCTGCTGGCGCGCGCTCCGGTGTGGGTGGACATGCACTGGCTCAGCGGACCGGACCAGACCGAGATGGATCGCGCCGTCGCGGCGAGATCGGGAGAGTACGGCCTGATCGCGCGCCTTGACGGCGACGGATTGCACCTGATGCGACGGCGGGGTACGTCGCTGCTGTTGGCGCTCATCGACCAGCTGCCCACGGTGGCCGGGGCGCTCGGCCAGTCGATCACCTTGCCCCGGGATGTGCTGGTGCCCGCCCGGCAGGCGGCGGTGAGCATCTACGACACGTCGCCCTCGACATCGGGCCGCTACCGGAACGAGTTCCGTGCGCTGGAGGCGGTACTGGCCAGGCCCCGGCTGCGCGGCGGGCAGATCGTCGCGAACGCCCGGGACCGGACCGGCAAGCGGCACCGCTCCCGCCCGGTGGAGTGGTTCGACACCGAAGCCGGCCGCTGGACCGCTCGCCTGCAGCCCGCAACCGACGGCGGCCAGCACCTCACGGTCACCCCTGCCGACAGCGCCCGGATGGCCACCCAAGTAGCCGAGCTGATCGACCGCATGATGCGCTGACTCAGGACACTGCCGAGGCGGCCCCCATCCCTGGCCCCTCGGGCGCAGCGGCTGTAGTTACAGGGTTGCCGCGGTCACCTGGCGGATCGGTGGTAGCCGGCGCATAGTCGGCCCCATGATGTTCATCGACGTGTTGTCAGCCGTGAAGGAGTAAGGGATGCGGGCGGGACTGGTCGCTTACTTCGACCTTGGATCTTCGATGGGACTCACCGATCACGCATTTCAAGACGAGTATCGCAGAGCCTTTCCCGAAATCGGCATGATCGGTCTGACCAATCCGCTCGGGCAGGGGACGGCAGTCGATCTCCTCGAGTCGCAAGTTCTCGCCGCCTGGCGGACGGAAGCCATCGCGCAGGTCCGCCGCCCGGAGATGGAGCTCGGTTGGCAGAAGGAGTGGACCGACCTGCCGCGGCCGGTATTCCTCGAACAGCTGGAGCAGGTCATTGGTGCACACCGGGTCGACGTGTTCGAACTCACCGTGTACTCACTCGGGACGGTGTACCTGACCTTCGAACTGGCCCCGGGTATTCCGCTGAGGCTGGCGCCCGGCGTCCTGGCCTGCTTCGAGTTCGCGGCCTACCGACCACACGTCTCCGACGCATTTTACGCCGCCGCGAAGGAGCGCGCGGAGATAGCTGGTACGACACAGAAGAACAAGCTCATCGAGCTCACGGCACGGCCTGGTGCTCGGATCTCCACCGACGCCAACGGCTACCAGGAATCCACCCTGCTCACCTCCTTCACCGGCCTCTACCGATGCATCGACCCAGCAGACAACCCCGCCCGCGACGAGATCCTCGCCGCGCTCGACATGGCGACAACCGAACCGATCGAGTTCGAGTACCACGGAGACCTCTACTACGACTGGTCGGTGTGCGTGCTCTGGCCACGCGGTGCCGACTCCGCAACACCCGAGCAAGAGCTCCTGAGAATTCTGGAGTGCGTCCGCATCGCACACACCTCGCTCGGCATCTGCGAGGCCCTGGTGCGCCTGTCTCAGGACGAGATGAACGCACAGGTCGAGTGGTACGTCTCGAAGGAGCGTGCCGTACGGGCACCGGAAGACCTCAACCAGCTGCGGACGTTCGCCCTGGCCGTCGTGAACCTGACGAAAATGGGACGCGTGACACAGGCGTCCGAAGACCGGGCGTACTTCGAGCGTTTCGCCGCGGACGCCCGTCTCGACCAGACCCAACAGTCCATAGCGGACTCCGTCGAGGTCCTGTTCAACGTGCAGACCGCCGAGGCACAGTCTGACCGGGCCAAGCGCGAGGCGATACTGAACATCGTCGTGGTCACACTGGCGTCGCTGACGTTGATCTCAGTCACGGTTGACGCCTACAACTTCATCCGAGAGGAGGGCACCATCATTCAGGAGCGCGTGCAGCGGGCACTCCTGCTCGGCCAGTTTGTGATGGCACTTGCTGCGCTTGCCCTCGCCGTCTGGATCATCACCGTCCGCCGTAACCGCAGGCGCCGCCAGGCCCGGTCGGGCAGGCGCACCGATCGGTGGTAGCGCCCGTGCTGGGACGACTTCCGGTACGGTCGCCGCATGGGAACTGGCCACCACCCACCGCGCGGGCTCGACAATTATCTCTTGAAAGGAATCGTGTGAGTACACAGGTCGACACGTTCGAGTTCCAGGCCGAGGCATGCCAACTCTTGCACTTGATGATCCATTCAATCTACTCGAACAAGGATATTTTCCTGCGAGAGTTAATCTCCAACGCCTCCGACGCATTGGATAAATTGCGGTTGGAAGCGTTTCGCGACAAGGATCTGCAAGTGGATACCTCTGATCTCCACATCGAGATCGAGGTCGACCAGGAGCAGCGCGCATTCACGGTGCGCGACAACGGCATCGGCATGTCCCGCGACGACGTGGTCCAACTCATCGGCACTATCGCGAAGTCCGGCACGGCCGAATTTCTGCAGAAAATGAAGGAAGCTAAAGATGATAAGGCCTCGCTGGATCTCTCTTCGCAGGATCTGATTGGCCAGTTCGGTGTTGGCTTCTACTCCAGTTTCATGGTGGCCGATAAGGTCGTGCTGCTGACCCGGCGCGCGGGAGAAAGTCAGGGCACCCGCTGGGAGTCCAGCGGTGCGGG
>JBQTGW010000244.1:0-1850 GCA_052390495.1 Pseudonocardiales bacterium | reverse complement strand
GACGCAGCCCGATCTGGTGGTGTCCAACGACCCGCTCGAAGCGGTCAACGCCCTGGATATCCCGGTGTACGAGGCCGCGCTGTACTGCCAGCAGGGCAGTGGCGGCGCGGACGCAGTAGTCGATGCCGTCGTCACCGACCCACCGATCGCGCCCTGCGGAAGTCGCATCAGTTCAAAAAAGTCCACAGACGCTTTGGCAGAAGACGTTTTCCGTCAACGTCATGCGTCACCAGTACCTATCCCTCCGGTGTAGACACCGAGCTGTTGAAGGAGATACGAACGAAGTTCGGGCCTCCTTGCATATGAGTTGCAACAGCAAGACAATACTGTCTAACTGAGAGTGGCGGGTCAAGCAGTGCGATGACGAGAGGGATGCCTCGTGCCGGGTCATGGATCGGCTTGCCGGTCCGGTCAGCCGCTGGACGACTCAGGCGGGCACGGTGCACGATCGGCTCCGGACGTATCCCCAACCCCAGCGTCCGGTGCCTCACGGCTCGAGAATCCGGCTTGTCCCGGTCCTACCTCCTGGCTTGTGGTGGCGTAGCGTCACGCATCGTGGCTGATATGTCGAAGTCGGTATCGGAGATGATTAACGACTTCACCGAGTTGTTCGAGTTGCAGGACAGCGCCGAGGCGCGGCTGAGGCGGGCGCGTGATGATCAGCCGTTGGCGTGTGCCCTGGTGATGGCGGCGTTGTCCTGGGACCGGGTGGACCGGCGAGGGTGGCGCGCGCCAGCGGCGCTGTGTGCGCAGGCGCGGCGGCTGATGGCCGTCTGGGGGATCCCCACTGAGTCGGTGGACGACGCGGACCAGGTGGGCGCGGCCCTGGAGTGGGCCACGCAGGACCCGACGCTGCTGGAGTGCGATGGCCAGGGCCACTACCGGCCGGTGCACGGGACGGTGTTCCCCGTCGGTTCGCGGCTCTGGCAGGAGCACCACCGGGCGGCGGTGGAGTCCGGTGCGCTCACCCCGCTGGAGCTGGTGGCGAAGGGTGATACTGACCGCGGTGGCAGCGCAGCCGATCTCGATGCCGCAAAGAGGTCGTATCAACTCGCCGTGGACAGCGACGACCCGGACGCGGCGGCGATGGGGTCGCTGCAGCTGGCCGAGCTCGCCGAGGAGCGCGACCAGCCAGCGGAGGCGGCACGCCGGTACGCCGACGTCGCGGCCCTGCGCCATCCCGTTGCTTCGCCGCCCGCGGTGCTGTGGCTGGCCCGCCAAACCGCTCAGGACGGGGACCGGCCAGCGGCGCGGGTGCTGGCACACGAGGTCGTCAGTAACGGCTACGGGCACTTACTGCCGGAGGCATGGGCACTGCTGGCCAGCCTCGCCTGGCTCGACGATGACAGAGACGCAGCATTGGCCGCCATCCGGCTGGCGGTGGACACGGCCGGAGACTGGCACTGGTCGTACACCCGGCGCCTGGCCGAGATGCTCGCCGCCTGTGGCGACCTGGGGGGCGCGGCTGATGCGTACCGTACGTTGCTGGACCAGCCCTTGCTCCCAGGCGCGGACGCCGGGCGGTACGTGCAGCTCATGGGGGAGGCCGGCCGGATAGACGAGGCAGTGGCTGTCCTTACGCAGTACACCGCTGACGACGGGCCCTTCGCCGGGGACCTGCTGTTGGCCTTGGCGTCCGCCCACGCGGCTCGCGATGACCTCAACGCTGCTCGGCAGGTACTTGTCCGCGTTCGCACCCACTGGAGCGCGGGGATGCCGCAGATGTCGGTGCGGACCGACGTGATGGAGGCGTCGTTGGCCGCCGGGGAGGGCGACGACGAACGCGCGGCGCAGCTGTTCCGGTCGTTGACCGACACCGACGACGCCAAGCGTCGCGACCTGGCCCGCCC
>JBQTGW010000243.1:0-25303 GCA_052390495.1 Pseudonocardiales bacterium | reverse complement strand
ATCATGCCGTCCGAGCGAAGCTGATCCGTCAAGGCATTACGGATCTCTACCGCCCGGCCGGAATCGGCCGACGTATCAACCATCTGGGTCATACAGGTGCTCCCTGTCTGCTGTTGGCGGGTTGCGCCAGCTCGGCTGGTTCCCCTGGCCAGCTATCCACGGGCCGCTCCAACATCTCGGTGGTCACGGCAGGACCTTCCGGCCGTTGCGGCTAGGGATCTTGGCTCATGTATCCCGTTGTCTGGAGCACGAAAATCATCCAGTGGACACTGTTGACCTGGGTTCCGATCCAGCGCCCACTTGCCATATAGTTTTGCTCTGGTTCGATATGGCGGATTACCGAGAACTACCGTCACACTCTCGTCGATCTTTAGCTTGTTCGCGGCCAGGTGCGAGTTGGCGAGAGGTGCGTACATACGTCCAGGTTTAGGCAGAGGTGGCCTGTGGGGATTGTCAAGAGTATCAGCGACATAGAGTCGAAAGTCTTCGCCGTTCGCTTCGGCTTGATAGGCTTTCAATGCTTGATCGAGTTTTAGTTCAGCGACCGCGTAGGGACCGATTTGCCGTTCAAAGCCGATCAGTCGGCTCAATAGGTCCCGCAGCGACGCAGGAACATCATCACGTTCTGCCGTGACGGTCACCGCGACCCGATCGAGTACGCTCTGCAAGAACGTGCCCGTACCCATGGCGGGGTCAAGGATCACTACCTTCTTATCTGCGAGGCCACGGGTAATGCCCAGTTTGTCCCGAAGAACTTCATCAACGAACCGAGTCATAAAATCGGCCACTTCGATGGGCGTGTAGTAGGCACCCGACTGGCGTCGAATTACTGGGTCATATGCTTCTAGGAACTCTTCGTATAGCCAATGATAGGTACCAGCAGTAGGCCATTGTGTCCAATCCGCGACACCGATGACGCGGCGCATGGTTTGCAACACAATGCTACGCTCTTCAATACTCTGGCCACGGTCAGGCCGTGCCGTAAGAATTGACAGTGCTCGTCCTACCAACAGATGCTGCTTCGCGAGCTTCTCGCCTATCCCCGGTATCTCCAACCCTTCAAAAATGATGCCTTCTCGCCGGGCGAGCAGTAGACCGAAGGTGATGGTCTGGGCATATGCATCAACAAATTCATCATCAGTGAGATCGGGAAACAGCCACTCCTGCCAGTCGGTGAGGTGTTCGGTGAACAATACCTTCGCCTCACCGCGGCGTTCGCGGTGCAATGCCTCGGTGACTTCTTGTCGAAGCAGATGGCAGAGTCCAGCAGATATTTTGATCAGCTCATGGAGGTCACGCTGCGGAGTAGGCTCCCAGTAAAGGAAGCTCTTCACTACCGAGGCGAATGTTCCATCTTTGGGTCGAAGTCGGCTTCCCGCACGCTCAAGGTCGCCTTCCAGCACCCCAATGTCGCCAGCCTGTTCACCGTAATGGTAAATCGCCCAATGGCTTCCGTCGGTATACAGTACATTAGGAAGCGCCTTGTATTTCTCCCACTGTGCCCTATCCCTGGCCTTGCCCCAGCCCGGAGTTCCCGGGACCTTCATATTCGGGGCCTTGAGCTCAACGACGCCCACTCTGGCGCCCGCCACGTCGATCGCCAGATCTGGCCGAATTCCGAGTGGCCTATTTGCCACTTCTCGGTGGGCGAGTATGTTCAGCCCGAGAGTCTTCGCGATGTCACGGAGGAGCATTTCCACGGCTGAGGTCAAGCTGGCCTCGGGCTGTCCCTCTTTTGCCCGCAGGAGTGGAGCCACAGCCTTACCGAACTTTGAAACTGCCTCTTGGACCTGGTCAGGCAGGTGTTCGGTCGATCCGGTGTGCCTACGAGCCCCCACTGCGCCTCCCATCGGACAGACAGACCTTGATCGAGATGCCTGGCCGAAATGAAGGCGCGTACGCGGCACTCACGTCTGGTAGCTCTGCGTGACTGGAGTATGCGTCACCCAGACGAGGAGATCAATAGAACGGCGGGGAGTAAGTGGCACAGCTCGACCTGTGCCCTTTAGGGCAACTCAGATCCGCCTACGGAGCGAGCGACCTGCCGAACTCGGCGACCGCCGCCGTGATCAAGTCCCCGGATCGGGCAGCTTCGATCTCGGTAAGGACGGCTGTTCCTGGGCCGCTGCAACGAACCTTGCGTGCGTCTCGCACTCCGGCGCAGGTCGACCAGCGCGCCCCGACGGACACTTCGGCACCGCAGTCGCCGCACCGGCCAACCCAGTGGTAGGCGTGGCCTTGGTGGGTCGCGTTCAGCCCTAGCTGCCAGATCATGGCATGCCCGAGCTGGCGAGCGTTGATGTCGAGGTACATGCGGCGGGCGTTGGCCTCGATCTGATCCGATTTGGGGGTGCTCATCAGCGCCCTCCCTTCATACCCGGCGCCGGGTATGAAGCGTAAAGCATGGTTCCGCACATCTGTTCGAGCCGACCGTTATAGTGCATTTCGAGCTTGAGCGGTCGCCAGGCAGCTAGTCGAACACGAGGCGTAGTTCCCGGCCGCTACCGGTTGACCCTGCCGGTAGCCTGTCGAAATGGCCCAACCGCTGCGCTCCGAGGACCCCGAGCCCACCCCGGTCGGTCCGGTGATCCCGTTCGCGGATGCGAACCCAGCCGAGTTGCGGGAGGCGATCCTGCCCGAGGACGTCGAGCAGTTCGACGCCCACCTGCGCCGGACCATGGACGCGGTGATCGAGACCTTGAGTTTGGCCCCCGTGGACGACTTCCTGGAGCACTGGCGGCTGCACGCCCGCTTGGTCAACCACCGCGGCCATGACCACTGGCGGGGTGTGCTGGCCATGGCGGACTACATCAACACCCACCGCCACCCACCGCCCGGGACGGTGACCTACACGGCTGAGGAGAGCAGGGCTCTGGTCGAGCGTCGTCTCGCTGAACTCGGCGCGTCCTGACCGGTGTACCGGGTTGTCGTCCAGGGTGAGGCGCAGGCCACGGTCAACGCCCTTCCCGCCGAGGGGCTCGTCAGGTGGTTCGAGGTACTCGACCTGCTGGAGGTGCGGCCGTGGGCCGGGCTTATCTTTCGTCCCGAGAACCCGGATGCGAACATCCTGACCCTGGCCTTCGGTCCCGACTCCGAGGGACTGATCACCTACATGGTGTTGGACCGCGACCTTGAGGTGTACGTCCTTGAGGTGCAGTGGCTCGGGTGAGCCCTTAACGGACGCGGTACTAGCGGGATTTATGAGGTAGGGCTCCGCGCGTCGGTACGCCGTGGTCTGCGCCACCCCGGTCAGCTTCACGATCTCCGACCAGGACACGCCCTGCCGGTGCAGCAGCGCGATCAGCAGGCCACTCCACAGGGGCGCTAAGGCGTAGATCAGCTCCGCCGGTTTGATCCCCCGCACCAGCTCGTCTTGGTCGACCTTGGACAGGTCCCGCTGTAGCAGCGCCGCCAGGCTGGCCATCGCTCGCTGCTCGTCGGCGCTGGTCACGGCGAGCGTTTCTAACGCCGTAGGCCTTCCGAATCCGGAACGGGAAGGCGCTGTTCATATCCGTCGGCGTCATCCCGGCCGATGCCCAGCGCCACGCCATCGCCACCATCGGATTCTGGATCTTCGACAACAACGCCGTCGCCCTGGAAACCCCCACCGCAGCGATCAAAGTGACCCGACCGCAGGAAATCGCGCGCTACGCGGCGATGTTCAACCAGCTACAAAACGAGGCCATCTATGGCCATGACACACGCCAACTAGTCGCCAAAATCCTCGCCAGCCTATGACACCAAGGGACGCTGCGGGTGCCTGGTTCGAGGCGTGGTACCCAGCGCCTGTCGCTACGACCGTTTGAGCGCAAGGTTTGAACAACACGCAGGTATCGAGCAGTGCCCGGAACATCAGCCTGCGTCGACCTCTCGATGGTCCCTCACCCGTTCGATCGACGCATCGTCCGGGAGGTCGTACACGCCAGCGTCCTCCGATGCTCGGACCATCTCGTCGGGCACAGCGGCGCGGGCCCGCCGGGCCCGCTGCTGATAGGCCAGGAGATCACCGAACCGGATCCGGCGGTGCCGACCGGGCTTGTCAACAGGCAGGACAGTTCGCTCGCAGAACATATCGTCACGTTGGCGTAGCGGGTGGCCACCGCGGCGATGCCGGTTGTGGACGGTCCGACCAAGCCCTCACAGGCCCAGAACACGGCGCAGTCCCTGATCGACCTCGGACATGAGTCCCACCGGAACATGACCGGCAGGAGCGTCAAGGTCGCTCTTGTCCAGCGTGACCAGGGCGGTGACGTTGACAACGGAGTCCCGGGGCAGACCGCTGGCCACCGCCGGGAGGAACACATTGCCGGGCATGGCCGCGAGACTGGTGTTCGAGGTGATGACGACTGCGAGCACAGTGGCCAAGCGGCTGGTGTTGTAGGAGGCGGACTGCACGACCAGCACCGGCCTGCGTTTCGCCGGTCGGCTGCCGATGGGTGGGCCGAGATCGACCCAGTAAATGCTGCCCCGCTGGATCACCAACCGTCCTCGTCGCGGGTCAGGCGGGCCCGACCGGCCGCCACTGCGGCCTCAGCCGAGTCGTCGTCGCGGATCAGCGCCACCGCTGCGTCTATCTGCTCGGTCAGTGACTCGGTGTCCAGTTGCTCCAGGTAGCACCGAACCGCCCGGGTGAAGAATTCCGACCTGCTCATGCCCAAGGCGGTGGCCCGCCTCGTGGCCTGTTCGAAAGTCTCGTCTGGCACTGAGATCGCAGTCTTCATGAACAGAGTATAACCCAGTATGAATCGGACCGCGTCACGGTCGCCGCCGCTTTGACCTCGATCCCGACGATCCTGCCATCGACGAACTCGACGATGAGATCGATCTCATCCCGCCCCTCACGCTGCCGAACTGGAGTCCCTGCTGCACATGCACCACATCCGCGCTGTGGGGCTCAACCGGGACAGCGAACGGATGTGCCTTCGGCCGGCCGGTCAGCGGCCTTGGCGTGGCGTGCGAAGAAGGAGCACCGGTGACGCGAACACTGGGCTGCCGCCACAACCCGCACCCCTATCACCTCGAACCCCGGCAGCAGCCTGTTCTATGGCGCACCCGCCGTCGCGTTCGCGCTCCACTCGACCGACCGGCCCGGCTACGCCGGGGTGCTGCGCACCCTGGATGTGCACATCACCAGCACGACCCGGCGAACCCTGCGGGCATCACGGCTCCCGAGAGCCACCATGGTGTCAATCTGCCGGGACAAGGCGGGGCTCGCCGCTGCCAACAACGACAGAAGGCCCTGAAATCCAAACAGGACTTCACGGTGGTGCAGACCGAGGGCGCGCTGCGCCGGCACATCAGCTCGCCCGAGGTGATGGAAGCCCAGATGCAACACCTGGTAGCGGTCAGTGAACGACCCAACCTGCGGCTCGGGGTGATCCCCTGGACAACACCAGTGCACGGTTCGATCCTGCACGGCTTCCAGATCTTCGACGCCCGCGCCGTCATCATCGGCACCGAAGCGGCCACTGCGATCATCACCGACCCACAGGACGTATCGCACTACGAGCAGCGGTTCACCGGATACCAAGCACTGGCCGCGTTCGGTGACGAGGCCCGAGAAGTGTTCACCCGCCTCGCCGACGAGTACCACAACCTATGACCAGCCAACCACACCTGATCACACCGGAAGCATGAGGGAGACGATGACCGAACAGAGGAACGGCGACCGCGACGAGCTGTCTCGAACTCTGCGGCAGCTACGGCACACCGCTGACCTGTCCAGCGCGGAAGCCGGACGCCTGGCAGGATTCCGGCAAGCCAAGGTCACTTGGCACCGTTATCGCGGGCGCTGGAACGCGGGACCGACCTCGCCTCCCGCAACGAGTTCGACGGCGGGCACGTCACGTGCGGCGCGGTAGTGATCGACGACACCCGGCGGCTGCTGCTCATCCGACACAAAGCGCTCGGCCGGTGGCTGCTGCGCGAGCTGGAAGAGGAGACCGGGATCTCCTGGCACGGCACCGTGACCACCGTCACGCGGCACTACCAGGAGGTGTAAGTTACACCTGCTGTTAGTTGCGGGCGGCGCGAGAAGGTAAACCATGTTCGTCAATCGGCAGGACGAGCTCGCTGCGCTGGAGCGGTGGTGGAACAGTGACTCGTCGGCGGCCATGGTCTGGGGACGGCGCCGGGTCGGCAAGACCGCCCTGCTGCAGCACTTCGCCGCCGATCGTCCCGTCATCTTCCACACGGGTGCGGGCCGGCCGGCTGGCGGTGAGCTCGCCCAACTCTCCAGGCAGGTGCACCACACAGCTCCGCACCAGCTTCGAGACCTGTTGGCACGCCCCTATGCCGACTGGGACGACGCGCTCGACGGACTCGCCCAGCTGGCCACAGCGGAACCCCTACTCGTGGTGCTGGACGAGTTTCCCGAACTGGCGCTGACGTCGCCGGAGTTGCCCGGGGTGCTCCGGGCCTTCCTGGATCGGGCCGCTGGGCGCACCCGGCTGCGCCTGTTGCTGTGCGGGTCGGCGGTCCGGTACATGGAAGCGCTCCAGGAGCAGCGGGCTCCGCTCTACGGCCGTTTCGGGCTGTCACTCCAGGTGCATCCGTTCCGACCGTCCGAGGCGGCGCTGCTACTCCCCCAGCTGCCCGCCGCGGACCGGGCCACCGTCTACGGGCTGCTCGGAGGTATGCCCCTGTACCTGTCGTGGTGGGACCAAGACGCCGACCTGGCAGCGAACCTGCTGCGACTCGCCTGCCGTCCAGGCGCCCCACTGCTTACCGAGGGACAGCTGGTACTGGCGACCGAAACCGAACGAGGCGAGTACCCGTCAGCGGTACTGCATGCGATCGCGGCTGGACGAACCAAGCACGGCGAGATCAAAGACGCGCTGCGCGCTGAACCGACCCGCACTCTGGAGCGGCTCGTCGCGCTGCGGTTGGTGGAGCGGGTGGTCCCGGTCACTGATCCCGCTCGGTCCCGACGTGTTCACTACCGCGTCGCGGACAACTTCCTCGCGTTCTGGCTGCAGCTGCTCTCCCGGTTCCGCGCGGAGATCGAGCGTGGACTCGGGGCGGCCATCTTGCCGGTGCTGCTGAAAGGACTGCCGGATCTCCTCGGCGCCCGCTGGGAGGAAATGTTCCGGACCCACCTGCGGGGGCTCGCCGCGCGGGGTGAGCTGGGTGAGGAAATCGTCGCGGTAGGCCCCTGGTGGTCAACGGACAGCACAGCAGAGATCGATGCGGTGGCCCTGGCCGGGCGAGCCCGCGTCCCCGTGCTGGCCGGCGAAGCGAAGTGGGCGGCCCGACTGGACGCCACCCGCACCATCCGCGCGCTCAGCGCGAAGGTCGGCGCAGTGCCCGGGGCGGACCCGAAAACCGTGCGACTTGCGGTGTGCGCCCGCGAGCGTGTTGACAACGTCCCCGAGGACGTCCTGGCGGTCACCGCCGAGGACGTCATGGCTACCGCGCCACGCGACGAGTAGGGCACGCCCAGTAACCATGGCCTTATGCCGCTCCCATGCGGTGGGCATGGCCGGACAATGCCGCGCGACTCTGACAAGATCGGTACCCGTGGACTTCACAGTGTGGGCACCGCAGCGGCAGTGGGTACGGGTCGCGGTGAACGGCGCCGAGTACGAGCTGACCCGGACGACCGGAGGCTGGTGGCACACCGACGTCGAGGACGCGAGACCGGGCAGCGACTACGCGTTCCGGCTGGACGATGACGACACCGCCCTGCCCGACCCCCGGTCCCGCTGGCAACCAAACGGTGTGCACGACGCCTCCCGGGTCTACGACCACAGTGCCTTCGAGTGGACCGACCAGGGCTGGACCGGCCAGGCGCTGGCGGGCAGCGTGCTCTACGAGCTGCACATCGGCACGTTCACCCTGGAAGGCACCTTCGACTCGGCGATCGAACGCCTCGACCATCTCACTGAACTGGGCGTCGATCTGGTGGAGGTGATGCCGGTCAATGCCGTGGACGGACCGCACAACTGGGGCTACGACGGAGTGGGCTGGTACGCGGTCACCGAGAACTACGGCGGACCCGACGGGTTCAAGCGCTTTGTCGACGCCTGCCACGCCCGCGGGCTGGGGGTGGTCCTGGACGTGGTGCACAACCACCTCGGCCCATCCGGTGCGTATCTGGACCGCTTCGGCCCCTACTTTGCCGGGCGCAACATCTGGGGCCCTTCGCTCAACCTGGACGGCCCGCAGTCCGACGAGGTGCGCCGCTACGTCATCGACAACGTGCTGGAGTGGCTACGCGACTACCATCTCGACGGGCTGCGGCTCGACGCCGTACATGCCTTGCGGGACACTCGGGCCGTTCACCTTCTGGAGGAGCTGGCCGCCGAGGTGGACGCCCTGGCGGCACACCTGGGCAGGCCCCTGTCATTGATCGCCGAGTCCGACCTCAACAACCCCCGGCTGGTCACCCCCCGCGCGGCAGGCGGCTACGGGCTGGCCGCGCAGTGGGACGACGACATCCACCACTGCCTGCACGCCACGCTGACCGGGGAGCGGCAGGGCTACTACGCGGACTTCGGCTCGCTGCCCGACCTGGCCCGCACCCTGCAAGGCGCGTTCTTCCACGATGGGCGCTGGTCGAGCTTCCGGCAGCGCACCCACGGCCGCCGGGTGGACACCGCATTGCTGCCCGGCTGGAAGTTCCTCGCCTACCTGCAGAACCACGACCAGGTGGGCAACCGCGCCACCGGCGACCGGATCTCCGCCACCCTGTCCCCCGGCCTGCTGGCCTGCGGGGCGGCGCTGGTGCTGTGCTCCCCGTACACGCCGATGATCTTCATGGGTGAGGAGTGGGGCGCCACCACCCCGTTCCGGTTCTTCTCATCCATGCCCGACCCGGAGCTGCGCGCGGCCATCCGCCGCGGCCGCTACCAGGAGTTCGCCCAACATGGCTGGAGCCAGGACGGGTCGGACCCCGTGGAGGTCCCCGACCCCAACGACGAGCAGACCTTCCTACGCTCCAAGCTGGACTGGTCCGAACCCGGCACCGAGCCGCACGCGACGCTGCTGCGCACCTACCGGGAGCTCATCACGCTGCGCAAACGCCACCCGGAGCTGTCCGACCCCCGGCTGGACCGACTGGCGGTCACCGTCGACGAACACCACCGCACCATCGTGCTGCGCCGCAGTGCGTTACGTCTGGTAGTCAATCTAGGTGAGCGAGCCGCCACCGTCGCATTGGACAGCCCGCCAACTCAGGTTCTGTTCGCATCCGGGAAAGCCACTTCAACACCAGACGGTGTGCTCCTGGACAGCGAGTGCTTCGCCCTGGTGGCCGCGCCATGAAGACATTGATCCCTCCTCGAATTCGCTCAAGCTGGTAGCTCACGGCGCAGTCGTCGTGGTTGGTGGCGGCTCGGTCGTGGTTGGTGGCGGCTCGGTCGTGGTCGGCGGCGGCTCCGTCGTGGTTGGCGGCGGCACGGTCGTGGTCGGCGGTGGCTCCGTAGTCGTGGGGGGCGGTGGCTCAGTGGTGGTCGGCGGTGGTGGCTCAGCCGTGGTTGGTGGGGATTCGCTTGTTATGGCGGGTGGGGGCTCTGTCGTGGTGTGCGGTGATGCGCTTATGGTCGGCGGTGATGGCTCGGTTGTGGTTGGTGGGGGCGCGGCCAGCACGGTCGGTGGTGCTGGTGTGAGGGGTAGTACGTCTGTTGCTAGTGGTCCGTTATCGGTGCGTTGTTCGGGTGGGAGGAGTGGGACCAGGGCTTGGGCGGGGGAGGTGGTGGATAGGGGGCTGGTGGCGGTGCCACCGTTGTCGTAGGCGTTGGCCCAGGCCAGGACGGTGCGGACGTAGCTGTCGGAGTGGTTGTAGCGGTAGACCGCGCTGTAGCGTTGTGCGGGGTCGGTCAGATCCAGGCCGCCGGAGCAGAGGTAGCGCCCGGCTGCGGTGGCGGCGTCGTAGACGTTGTGCGGGCTGATCTGCCGGTCGCCGTTACCATCGACACCATAGGCTGACCAGGTGGTGGGGATGAATTGCATGGGGCCGACGGCTCGGTCATAGGTGGTGTCGCCGTCGAGGGTGCCACGGTCGGTATCGAGGATCAGGGCGGTGCCCGCTCCGCCGGACAGTGGTGGTCCCAGGATGGGGGTCAGGGTAGTGCCTGCGGTGTCGACCCGGCCGTTGCGGGCGTGGCCCGATTCGATGCGTCCGATCCCGGCCAGCAGTGACCATCGAAGGTGGCAGTTCGGGTTCGTGATGGTAAGCCTGGTGGCGGCGACTCGGTAGGCGTCCAGAACGATTCCGGGAATGCCCAGCTGGTGCGGGAAGATTCTGCCGTGATTGACCGACCCCCCAATCGGGGTTGCGGCCCCAGGTGGGGGGGCGAGAGTAGTGAGCCGGTTGGGATCGAAGATCTGGCCGGAGGCGCCGAACGGGTCGTCCGCGGCAAGGGACGGTGCGGGTATCAGGTCCCCGGATGGTTGTGCCCATTCCTCTTGGATCCGGGTGGGTGCGCCGTCGTCGCTGGCCAGGGCGGCGATCAGCACGGTTATCGCGACGAGGGCCGCGACTCCGCATGAGATTTTCCATGAGCCCGGTGCCGGCATGACCACTCTTCTCATCGTGGACACCCCGGACCGTAGCGCGGCCACCAGGGTGGTGCGCAATCCTGGTGGCGGTACTTTGGGGTGCTGTTCAGTGTTCATTAGCCGAACCGGCCGTTCACATAGTCGAGGGTGCGATCATCGGCGGGGGTGTTGAAGATGACGGGGGTCGGGCCGCTTTCGACGATGCCCCCTGGTGTTCCCGCCTCGGCAAGGAAGAACGCACACTGCTGGGATACTCGGGCGGCCTGTTGCATGTTGTGGGTGACGATCACGATGGTGACCTCGCTGGCGAGTTCGGTGATGGTCTGTTCGATTCGTCGGGTCGAGGTGGGATCCAAAGCGGAGCACGGCTCGTCCATGAGCAGCACCCGGGGCCGTACCGCCAGGGATCGGGCGATGCACAACCGCTGCTGCTGGCCGCCGGATAAGGCGCCGCCGGGTTGTCGCAGCCGTTCGCGGACTTCCTTCCACAGACCGGCCTTCGTCAGGCACTGTTCGACGAGGTGGTCGCGTTGCTCGCGGGAGGTGCGGGTACCGGTGAGTTTCAACCCGGCCGTGACATTGTCGTAGATCGACATCGCCGGGAACGGGTTCGGCTTCTGGAACACCATCCCAATCTGCCGACGGGCGTCGGTCAGCTTCCACCGTGAATCGTAGATATCCGATCCCGACAACAACACCTCACCCGCCATCGACGCAGCCGGAATCAACTCATGCATCCGGTTGAGAATCCGCAGAAATGTTGACTTCCCACACCCCGACGGCCCGATCAACGCCGTCACCGACCCAGCAGGCATCAACAACGACACCCGATCCAGCACCTTACGATCCCCAAACCATGCCGACACCAACCGCGCATCCAGCTCAGCTAGTGCCGACGATTCCCCCATCGGCAAATCCGCTATCCGCGGAAACGGTGCTGTGACGTCCATCGGAAGCTTCTCCTTCACAGGGGTGAGCGTTAGAGCAGGTTAGGTAGGAGAGTGGCCGCCATGTGGTCGGCGACGACCACGCCGAGTGCCGTGACAACGGGCAAGCCGATCACCCAGGCATGCCAGTGCCCGACCCGTTCGTTGACCCAGATGATTCCGAATGCGGCGATCACCAGTAGTTGGGTCCACAACACCAGCGGCACCAACGCCGACCTGTCGCCGGACATGGCTTTTTCGGAGTTCGGCAAAACGCGGGCCGGAATCTGGGCCGGGGTAGGTTGAACGTCGGAAGTCAACGCCGCGTCGACCCGCAGTACATCGGTCGGCATGAACGGCGGGCCGTCGGCGGTGACCAGCGTCATCCGTCCCTTGGCACCGTCAGGTTCGGGCTGATAGGGACTGTTCGCTTGCCGGACACCGAGCACTGTGAAGGAGTGCTTGCCCTGGCCGGTCGTGACCGTCAACACATCGCCGCGGACCAACTCACCCAGCCGCGCAAACGGTCCACCGTAGCCCGCGCGCCGACCCATGATCACACTGGTGCCACTCTGCCCCGGCAGCACCGAGTCCCGCCGATGCCCGGGGCCGGACGCCAAGGCCCGCCCCGTTGTGCCCTCACCAACGACCTCTCGCACCCCGATTCTCGGGATCTCAAGGATCGCCACCGGGGTTTCTGCGGGCAACAACTGGCCACTTTCGTTTACCGGCATGACCGGAGCGGTCCCCTCCGCCAGGGCCGCACGGAACTCCTCATAGCGGCTGGACTGATCCCGACTGTGCTGTAGACTACCGAAGAATCCGATCTGGGCGACGAAACCGATTGCCACCACCGCGAGAATTGCTAGCACCTCGCTCGCAAGTCGGAGTGCGGCTCGCTCGCGGGGCGCTACCTTGGGGGTCGATGGCCTGCCGGCCGATGGAACGCTGACCGGTGAAACGCTGGCCTCCGGAAGGGCTGGGCCAGCGTCGGACTTCGCCGTCCGGTGCCGGCCCGGCTCAGTCTTGCCCGGTTCACCCCAGCTCGACTCCCCCGGGCCCGACAAGTGGTACTCCGGAGTTGGCGGCCGAGCTTCCCGTATTGTCACCTAAGGTCCTGCCGGAAGCGGCGTACCGCGATAATGAGCAACAGCCCTGCGGCGATCAGAATCAAGCCACCGATGAACATGATTCCGGTCGGCCCGCCGGTATTCCCCAATGCGCCCGCTGTTACCGAAATGGCCTGATTTCCCCCGGTTGGGCTTATCGGTGCGTTTGCCGCTGCAGCGATCGTCCCACTCGGCGGGTTGGTGGCAGTGACCGACGACGTACTGGGTGGCCCGCTCGTCGTAGTTGAGGAAGGAGAAGTAGCGGAAGTCGGAGAAGTGGATGGCGAGCTAGAGGAAGTGGGACGGGGCGAAGTCGAAGTGACCGAAGTCGGAGTAACCGAAGTCGTAGTAGTCGTAGTAATCGCGGTAGTCGTCGTACCGGTCGGCGGCGCGTTGGGGTCGGTGGTCTGGTAGTTGGTCGGTGTGGTGAAGAACATCCTCCCGACGAAGGTGCCCTTCACATCGAAGGTGTTGACGTCTATGCAGTTGAACGTGACGGGGTACTCGCCAGGCTCGATCGTGGTTGACAGCAGAGTAGCGGCGTCCCGCATGTTGATGTTGAACCCGGTATCGATCGGCTCGGTCGCGGAGAAGCCCAGCGAAGTGGTGGCGACCACGGGGAAACCCTCGGCGAAACCCCCCGGACCGGTCACGATCACGTTGTAACCGTTCGCATCCGCCGAGCAGCCCGCTGAGGTCCGCAACGACGGAATCGAGAGGTCAAGGCCGGTGGCCGGGATGAAGGTGAGGGTGCCGAGAACTGGCGGCTGCGCTGTCTGTGCGGTAGCACTGCCCACAGAAGTACCGATGAATGAAGTACCGATGAATACTGTCGCAGCGGTTGCCGCGACGAGGGTCCCGGCTGTCACCAGTTGCCGGATGCTCATGAACTCTCCTCTAGATGTGATGGGTAGTAATCCCGGCTGGACCGTCAACCAGCAACCACGTCAGCCCTGCCGACTGGCCGACGTCTCCTCGGCCGGTGATGTCGTTCGGTTAGCACCACGCGACCGCGGGCGACCACGCAGCAGGTATGCCAGAGCCGCGCCAAGGATAACGGCACCGCCGAGCGCGACGCCCGCCATTGCAAGCGGAGAAGGAAAGCCATTACCCGGCCCATTGGAGCCGGCGTGCGAAGACGATCCAGCCGGCGCGTTGCCCGCACCCGGCGCCGCCGCATTGCCCGTTTCCGCCGCATTGCCCGTTTCCGCATCGCCCGGTGGTACCAGGCCTGGCCCGGCACCGTCAGCACTTCCCTCGGAACCGGCCGCGTTCGGGGTCGTGTTGGTCGGCGGCGTGTCGGGGTCGGTGGTCTGATAGTTGGTTGGTGTGGTGAAGTACATCGACTGGACAAAGGTGCTTTTCACCTCGAAAGTGGAGGTGTCCATACAGTTGAACGTGACGACGTACTCGCCCGGCACAATCGTGGTCTGCAGCAACGTAGCGGCGTCCCGCATGTTGATGTTGAACCCAGTACCGATCGGCCCGGTGGTGGAGAAACCGAACTGGTTGGTGGCGACCACGGGGAAGCCCTCGGCGAATGCTCCCGGACCGGTCACTATCACGTTGTAACCGTCGGCATCCGCGGAGCAGCCCGCCGCGGTCACCAGGTCCGGCGTCGAGAGGTCAAGGCCGGTAGCCGGAGTCATGGTCAGAGTGCCGAGCGTTTCCGGCTGCGCCGCCAAAGCGATAGGTCCACTGGAAACCGCCGCCAGCAACGTCACGACGCCCAGCGTCGTGATCCGGTCAGTGCTCCACCGCATGGGTCACCGCCTGGCGCTCCGGATCGGTAGGTTGCACCGGGCCGGTAGGCCCGCGGTCAGCCTTGTCGCCGCCGCCATTCCCGCCATGCCGCCGCCGTCGCCGTCGCCGGACTGTGAACAGCACCACGAGGACGAGTACGACAAGAATCCCCGCCAGAACCCACGGAATCGCCGCAAAACCGATACTGCGATCCACCGTGTCCAGCGCTGGGTTCTGGTCGCCAGAAATGCTCAGCGGGTCAACGAGAACCTGCCCCGTCAACCACACCGCCGGCGGCACGTCAGGCACCGGAATGGTGAACTCGAGGGAGTTTCCGGGCAACAGTTCGGGCAATTCCGGGAGGTCACGGAACTCAACGGTGGAGCCCCACAGGGTCTTCACGTGCAGCTTCTGCGCACCGCTCAACCGGAGGTTGCCATCGTTGCGCACGGTGTAGCGCACGGTGGCCTCGCCCCCGCCAACAGGGTTGGCTGAGGAACGGTACGCCCCGCTCAGACCGTCAATCGTCAGTTGCGGCTTGAATTCTCCCGCAATCCGCGCATAGATCCGGGCACCGACGCGCTGCTCGACGGTGACCCGCTGGCCTTCCGCATTGGTTTCCTGGGTGGTCAGCGCCGCGACGATGCCACCCGCGTGGTCACCCGGCGCAGCGTCTTGCGGAATGGTCACCGTGAACGGCACGATCACGGTGGACCGGCCACCCACAGTCACGGTGTCCTGGGCTGGCACCGTCCAAGCACCGATGTCCACCGGCTTACGTCCGCCGGCGAGCACATCGAAGCCGCCCTCTGGGGTGTTGAAGGCATCGCTGGCGTACACCCGCACCGTCAACGGCGCCTCACTGATGTTCTCTACTGACAGAAAGTCCCGAATAATCGCACCCGGGGTAGCGCCGAAGGTGAAATTGCTGCGCGTATCCGGCGCGGTAGCTGTGGCCGGCCGAACGCCGAAAGTCGCAGGCCCGGAGGAACCAGGTTGACCCGGCGGATCGGGCGGTGGCTGCCCGGATGGATCGGCCCATGCCGGAGCAGCGGCCGCTACCAGCGTCAGCAGCACGGTGAGCAGCACGATGAAGGCTGCGGCCATCCGCGACTGGGCTGCCGCGGGCCTGCCCGCGGTTGGGGACAGTCGAATCATGGTGGTCATGTCGTCCTTAACATCGGAGCCAGATCAGCGCCCGAACATGTGGCACTGGGAATCAGAGACACTGGGCATCAGAGACACTGGGAATCAGAGACACTGAGCGGCGATCGCGCTGGGCGGCGCCGGTGCGGCGGTACGGGCAACACTGCCCGTACCGCCGCACCCTCAGTGCATTGCCGACCTTGTCGTCACGCTGGCCCGGAGGTCAGATGGCGGTGAGGGTCAGCGTTGAGGAGTAAGTGCCCGCCGTGGTCGAGGTGGGCACGTTCAGGGCGAGGTTGGCACCCAGGTTCGCGGTACCGATACCAGCCCCACTGGCGGCCGTGGCCAGCGTCCGGCTGGACGCCAGACCCTGACCAGGCGGCGGCGTGGCACCCGGTGCGATTCCCAGGGCCGGCGACACCGCAGGACCAGGTGTGATCGTCTGGCTGGGGCCCGCGTCCACGAGGTTCGGGGTCCAGCCGAGGTTGCCACCGTTGATCACTCCTGAGGCACCGTCGGAGAAGTCGGTCACCTGACCCGAACAGCTCCAACCGGGGTTACCGGCGCGGGTGTCGGTGACGGTGACCGGGTTGATCGCTCCGCTGGTGGTCAACAGCGAACCGTCCGGCAGCAGGGTGGGCGCGGGCAGAGTCACGCCCTGGTTGGCGACGCTGATCACCAGAGCACCGGCATTCACGGTGGTGCTGATGGTCTCCGTAGCCGTGGCACCGGTGAACGGAGTAACGGTCAGCGGCACCGGAGCCGACTCCGACGCCGTGAACAGCGCCGGGTTGACCGGCACGAACCTCGCCGTGAACGTGTGCTCACCGGGTGCCAGCCCCGTGGCGTTGAAGGTGGCGGTGCCACCGGACACGGGCACCGGAGCACCCAGGTTGGCACCGTTATCGGTGAACTGAACGCTGCCGGCCGCGGCACTCGGCGCCACGGTCGAGCTCAGGACAACCGGGGTGAACTGCGGCACCGTGCCGGTCGGGTTCACCGACAGCGAGATGGTGGTCGGCGTCGCCACCGGCGCGTTGACCTGATAGGTCACCGCCGGTGATGTCGAGCCCGAGATATTCGGAGCCGAGCCGGTGAACACCGCGACCAGCGAGTGTGCACCAGTGGTCAACGCCGTGGTGTTCAGAGTGGCGGTGCCGCCGGACACGGGCACCGGAGCACCCAGGTTGGCACCGTTGTCGGTGAACTGCACGTTGCCGGTCGCCGACGACGGGGTGACCGTCGCAGTCAGGGTCACCTGGGTGCCCTGGGTGACCGGGCTGGCCGGGGACACGCCCAGCGTGGTGCTGGTCGTGGTCGGCGCGTTGGGGTCGGTGGTCTGATAGCTGGTCGGCGAGGTGAAGAACATTCTCCCGACGAAGGTGCCCGTCACTTCGAAGGTGGAGACGTTGATGCAGTTGAACGTGACGGGGTACTCGCCAGGCACGATCGTGGTTGACAGCAGGGTAGCGGCGTCCCGCATGTTGATGTTGAACCCGGTATCGATCGGCCCGGTGGTGGAGAAGCCCTGCGAAGTGGTGGCGACCACGGGGAAGCCCTCGGCGAACGCCCCCGGGCCGGTCACTATCACGTTGTACCCGTCGGAACCCGCAGAGCAGCCCGCTGAGGTGCGCACCGACGGAATCGAGAGGTCAAGGCCGGTGGCCGGGGTCAAGGTAAGGGTGCCGAGAACTGGTGTCTGCGCCTGCGCGACCGCGGTACCCCCGAGCAGGAGGGCCACCGACGCGCCGAGCGCCACAGCGCCCGCCATCACCCGGCGGAAGATCTTGCGATCCTTCACTCGATTACTCACTTTCTCTTTGGTCACAAGACTGGAGTCAAGATGGACGAACCAAAATCAGTTCGTGTTGATTACGGTTTCGCCGCAGTTGGCGATCGGGGTGAAGCCGTTTGTTTGTTCGATGATAGTGGCGTTCTGGCAGATCAACGACGTGTTCACCGCCGGCGACGGATCCGTGTCAACGAATACCGTGCTGTACGGCGCGGTTCCGAGGAACTCGCTCGGAACGACGTTGTACACATCACGCTGCCACGGCTGGTTCGGACTCAAGAATGGCACACCATTCAAATTTCCGATCCTTGCAAGGCCCATGAAATTGGGCTTGGTGCCGGATTCCTGTACCTTCCACAACGAGATGGAATGTGGCGCGACTTCATTGCGATTCTCCAGTTCCCTACCCTGGTTCTCAATGACCGTGGTGCCATCGGAGCTGACGTCCCTGATGCAGGTGTGGTTCGGCTGGGTCACGAAATTAGCAGCGTCGGTGAAACCTAGCCTGCTCAGGAAGTCCCGCCGGGTCCCGGAGCCGAACTGCGGCAGGACTGGCCGGATGCGGAGACTTGCGGGTACGCCCGGTCCCGCCGGACCAGAGCAGTTGTAAATCGCGGTCAGCGTCGCCTGGGTGAAGGTCAGCGAGGTGGCGCCGTCAGCCCGGTAAATGTATGACAGTGTGTCGCGGGCGAAGGGAATCCAGGTCAGGCCCGTTCCAGCGAAGCTTGACGAGTTGTTCGAGGACGAGCGGGCGAACTGGAAGCAACCGGTGCCGGCAGTCCGGTCCGCAACAAGCCTCGTGACTCCGTTGGTCGAACCGGACGGCCGTGTCAGGTTCTGACATGCCGGGTTCGTCGCCGGGTCCTTAGTGGTGATGTTGACCACGCCTGCGACGGGGACGGCGTCATACGATCCGATGGGCTTGATGCCGCCAATCACGATGGCGTTGGACAGATCGTTCATGACCGACTCGGTGGTCTCCGAGCCAACACCGACCAGTTCGCGGTACGGCGGGGGCGTCGGGCCGGTGGGATCAGCCAGTGCTGGTCCAGCGGCCAGGGTGAGGGCCATCAGCCCAGCACCCGCCGCAGCAACTAACTTCAGCTTTCTCACTCATGTATCCTTTGCTACGCAGGAGCGCCCGGACGGCTGTCCGGACACGAGTCGACGACCTTGCGACTAACTCGGCGCCGACTTACCTGTAGTAGGGACGATCCGGCTGGCCTGTGGCCAGGAGCGACAACTGCTGGTCACAGGCCGGTTGGTGGCATCACCTCCTCTCGTGCTGCGCTAAGGCGATACAGCACCGGCGCGGCGCAGGCGGCTAATCCGCCGACAACGAAGATCGCCAAAAGCGCGTACCGAACCATGCCAACCAGTTGGGCCGGGGTGCGCAGGATCTTGGCGATCGGTGACGTGGTGGCGCCCGATGCGGCGTCATCGGATGTCGGAGCCGTGCCCATCGGGGGGGTGCCGATTGCGTTGTTATCAGCACTGGACGCAGCATCGGGTGCAGCGGTGTTGCCCGCATTCCCGGCCGGACCGGTGATTTCGTTCGCTGCCCCACCCAGGGACGGACCGTTTTCGGATGAACTGGCTTCGGATGAATCGTCCGACTGAGTCGTTGGCGTGCTCACCGGTTTGCCGGCCTGGTCGGCGATGGTCGCGGCGGTGGCATTCGTCTGGTCACGCAGCGGCTGCGGGAGCGGTGCGTATCCAAATGGGAGCTGGCCGGGCTCGATACCAGGCTCCTGCCCAGGGCCGACCGCATATCGCAAAAAGTCCGCGTAGTCCTTACCGGCCACCGTGTCCAGCAGGGCCGGGGGCGTAGCCGCGTAAGTCACTGTGGCCAGCGGGTAGGCGTCCTTTGCGGTGGTCAGCGGATTCGGCTCCAGTACCCCCTCCACCGCGCTCGGCTGCATCTCTGCCAGACCGGCGAGAAGGCTTGGGGTAGCGGGCGCGACGAACTCGCCGGATACGTTCCTGAGCTGGGCAGTAGGCAACTCATAACGGGCTGCGGCGGCAACGTCGACTATCGCGAGCAAGCCACGCCTGCCGGGTGTCTGCCGGTCGACCTTCTTCAACGGGTGCTTGCCGGTCTCGTCCGGGGCGGGGGCCGGCGTGCGCGCCAGACTATCGCCTCGGCTCACCGCCCGCCCGGCCTCATGCATGTCGTTGGCATACGGATAACCGTCCAGTGCGCAAATCCGTATCGGGTCGGTTTCGGGCTTGTCGCAGCGCAGATCGCTCTTGGGAAAATTGGGGATCGGCAGTGACATCCCCTGGTAGTTGGAGTTGACCTTCATCCCCCAGCGGTCGGCGTTGCCGTCGAGGAAATCGCGGGCTTCTTTATCCGCATTGATCCAACTCCACAGCGGCTCGATACCGTCGAGGTTACCCAGCGGCACGAGCATGTCCGGGATGGAGAGAAACTCCCGGTAGTTCTCGAAGTCCGGGTTGAGCTCGATGAACTCGGGATCCACCAGCAAGTTCGACGGATTGCTCTTCAGGTAATCCGCTTCGAATCCCCCGGGCACAGCACCCCAGTACGACTGGGTCAATAGCTTAGCCACCAGTCGCGGCGTTAGCTTGAGCTCGGTGAACCGCTGCCCATCGAGTAATTTGACCTCTTCAGGTGCGATCGGTCCCGCCGTGCGTTCTACCAGGAACGCGATACTCAACCCGGAAAGGGCGACCGGCGCGTACACGATCCGGCGGTCCGGCGGCACACTCGCCGGCGGCACCGGGTGGGTCACGAACACCATTCCGGGTGAGCTGGTCTGCGTTAGTTGCCGCCGAGCAGTGTCGTCGGAGACCTGCGAGTAGCCGTAGACGGTGCCACCATCGGCGCAGAGCGCAGGCTGCCAGCGACCCACCGCCTCAGAGAGGAACTCGTGGCCCAGCATGCGCCGCTCGGCCTCGCCGATTGGACACGCCTGCCCGATCGGCCGGAACTGCAAGGGGACCTCAATGCGATTGGCCCAGTTCGAGGCACTGAGCGGCGAGGAGTCCAGCTGCTGCCTTGGTGAGTTCGGCGCCGCCTTGGAGCCATCCACCTCGGTGTCCCCTCGCGGCACGATAACCAGCCAGCACGAGCGCCCCACAGTGGCGGTACCGTCGACAACAGGTTCGCCACACCCCAGCCCCGGCGCCTCGGTGTCCGTCTGGATTTCGAAGAACTCCTCGCCGGTCCCGCCCAGCCGGGTACGCGCAATTGGGATCTCGTTGGTCGACTGAGCGTCGTAGAACTCATTGAAGTTGCCGCTTACCTCCTTCCCGGTCACCGACAAGAACGGCACATAAGCCGGGTCGAAACTGCCCGGCTGCTGCCGGTAGGTTTCCTCGTCGTCAACCAGCGAGGTGCCATAGCTGACCTGGCGCGCTACCACAAAACTGCCCAAAGCCAGTTCCTTGACTGGTTGAAACAGCAGCGCCCCGAACTGGCATTGCTCACGCCGTGGCCCGGTATCATCGTCGCCCCAGCACTGCATGATCTGCAGGAAGTGACGCTCAATCCGGCCGATCGCGGGCTCAGTGGGTTTTGCGCCGGTCCAGGAGACCCGGACTGTCTGGTTGATCAGGTCTGTGGTCTGGCTGACGGTGATCTTCAGGTCGGCAAACTCACCGCTGCCGGACACCGTGACCGCCGAACCGGCTGCTGATGGCTCGGCGGACGCCGAACCACCTGCGAGCCCGAATACCGCGCTGGACAGCATCAGCGTCAGCACGACCAGCAAGCCGGCCGATGACTGGCCCTCACAACGCAAACGCGGTGAACGGAATCTGCGACCACGTGTCACCAGGCACCTCCTCGGCGTCGACGCAGGTAGCGGGCCACGATGGGCGGTCCGACGATCACGCTGAGCAGCAGCACGGCGGAAAGGACCCGTAGTGCGATAACGCGCCCGTCGTCGGCTACGTCGACGGCCACCGGCACCGCCACTACCTCGCTGCTCGCGTCGCCGCCGCTCGCGTCGCCGCCGGTCGTCCCGATCGCTAAGCCGGTGTCCGGGTCAACAGCGCCGGCCTCGCCGGGCCCCGGGCCGCCCTGCCCAGCGGCCGTGATCGGCTGACCAGCCGCCGTGGTCTCGCCCGGCGGCCCGCCACCTCCAGCACCGCCGGGACCCCCGGTGCCGGGACGAGGGTCGGTCGGGGCCCCACCACCGCTGGTCCGAGTCTCCTGCTTGGCACCGCCGGTCCCGATCGCACACTGCGTGACGCCCTTCTTGTCGCACTCCGATGGATTGGGTGCGTTCTTGGCCACCGCATTGCCACCGTCAGGGGAAAGCGTCGGGTTGTTGCACTTCGAAACGTCGTTCGGGGACAGCTTGTTGCTGGTTCCGGGGATCCGTGCAAGCTGGGTGATACCCGCCTGCACCAAGTTGATCGGCAGTGGCGAGTACCCCAACGCCTCGGCCTGCTGCTGCCCCTCGCACAGGAAATAGTAGCCGAAGTCGCTGAGCGTATTCCCCTTCTCCCTGTTGAAGCTTTTCCGCTCATCTGTGGGCAGGATCATGTAGCTGTAGCTGGACAGCGGGTATGTCCGGGGATCCGCTGAGGTATAGACGTTGCGCAACTGCTGGGTCAGGTAAGTGTCCGAGTTGGGATCCCTGGTATCGATCTCGGCCCCGAGCAACCCGACCGCGACACTGCTCGCGGTCGGTTCGACGTAGTACTGGGCGGTGTTGAGGACCTTGGCGACCGGAAAGCCCGTATTCAGTGCATAGGAATACTCGACGTACGTGATCGCACCCTCGCTCTGGGCCTGCGCGACGTATCCCGAGACGCCCAGCGAACCCGACTGCGCGATCACGCCTGATGCCGACGGATAGGCGGAGGTCTGCCCACAGGGTGTCTGACGGCCAGCACGCCGACAGTAGTCATCCCAGATCCCCTGGTGCTGGTCGGCCATCCACGCGGTGAACTGGGCGGTGGTACCCGAGCCATCGGAGCGCACCACCGGCACGACCTTGCGCGCCGGTAACTCCAGACCCGGATTGTCCGCCTTGATCTCCGGATCGTTCCAATTGGTGATCACGCCAGTGAAGATCTTCGACACCACCTCACCGGAGAGCCGGAGGTTCGTCACCCGGGCATTTCCGATTTTGAGGTTGTACATGAACGCGGTGCCACCGGCCACAATGGGCAGGTAGGTAAAGCCACGGACGTCGCTCGGAGGCTTGTCGTAGACACCACCGTCGGTAAGGCCGTAAGGGATCTCGGAAACCGCGAAGTCCACGGTGCCGTTACGGAACTGGTTACGGCCGTCCGACGAGCCGGTGGAACTGTAGTTGATCACTATGCCGAACTGCCGGACGTTCTTGCGCCACTGGTCGAGCGCATTGAAACTCCAGGTCGAGCCGGACCCACTGACCGGAACATAGGCGAAGGCTGGTACTGCGAAAGCCACCTGCGCCGCAGCAACCACCGTGACGACACCCAGCAGCGCCGCGACCCGCAAACACATACGTTTCGCCATCGTAGTCCTCTCTCGGCTGCCACCATCGGCGCTGTACCCGAGGCATTGTTCACCGCTCACGAAGATCCGAACCGTTCTAGATCACCAGCCGAGGCCAGTGCCCGGCGCCGCTTTTGCCGGGCCGAGAGGTCGCCTACCTCGCGGCCGCCGAAAACCCGGGCTAACCCAAACAACACCAGCACCAGCACCAGCAATACCGCTGCGCTTCCGAACCCACGCGCAATCATGGCCGGCTGTGGTGACTGGACGAGTAAGAAAGTATTAAGAGGCAACGACACCTGCGGGTCGGAGAACGGTTTGAAATTCAGGATCGGGCCGAACCCGGCAGTGATCAAAACCGGGGAGGTCTCCCCCAATCCACGGGCGGTACCCAGCAGCACCGCTGTGAGCAGGCCTGGACGGGCGGTCGGCAACACGACTCTCCATACCGTCCGCCACTGTGGCGCACCCAACGCGAACGACGCCTCCTTGAGCGAACCGGGAACAAGGCGAATCACCAGGTCCGCGGAACGGATCACGATCGGCAGCATCATGACGCTGATCGCACAGCCGGCCGCGAAGCCGGACTTCTCCACTCCGAGCAGGAGAATCAGTGCGGCGTAGATGAACAGACCCGCCACGATCGAGGGCAGCGCGGTCATTGCCTCCACAATGGTTCGAACGAAGCGGGTGAACACGCCACGGGTCTCGGCCAGGAAGACCGCGCAGGCCAGCCCCAGCGGGACGGTGATCACCAACGCGATCGTGATCTGCACCAAGGTGCCGACCACAGCGTGCGTGACACCGCCGACATCCAATGGGTCAAGCGAGCCCGCATTGGACATGTCCTGGGTATAGAAGTTCAGATGGGACAACGCCTCGCGAGCCCGCCAAAAGGTGAACCCCACGACGAAAAGCAGGGCGAGCAGCGCCAGGAACCCGAGGCCGTGCATGAGCGCCGACGCGATTCGGTCCCGTACCGCCAACGCATTGTCCTCGAGCCCCACCAGTACCGCGTAGAAACCGAGGAACAACCCGTACGCGATCACGACGAACACGCCTACCCCGGACAACGGGGCGATCTGGGTGAACAGCAACGCCGTCAAGCTCAGCGCCGCCGCGCTCGCGCCGACCACCGCGACCACATCGGTGCGACGCCGTGCTCCGACCGCGCGGCGGATCTCCTTCGGCGGCGTCGCAGCCCCGGTGGGCGGCGGGGCTGTGGACATGTCGGAGACGTCGGTCTCCGGCATCATCGCTGTCATCGCTCAGGCCTCACTCAGCTGGCCGGAACGGCTGCGCGCGATCAGCGCCGCAGCGGCGAAGTTGATGACCAAGGTGATCGCGAACAACGCCAGGCCCGCGGCCATCAGCGCGGAGAGGCCGAACGGGCTGGCCGCACCGAACCGCAGCGCGATCAGCGCCGACACCGAGTTCGTGCCGTTCTGCAGGATGTGTGGCTGGATCACGAAGACCGGCGCGATGATCATGTAGACGGCGATGGTCTCGCCCATCGCCCGGCCGAGACCGAGCATGGTCCCGCCGATCATTCCGCCGCGGCCGAACGGGAGCACCACGGTGCGGATCACACCCCAGCGGGTCGCGCCGAGCGCATACGCGCCTTCGCGTTCACCGGCCGGAGCCAGGGAGAACGCTTCGCGCATCAAAGAGGACGCGATCGGCATCACCATGAGTGCCACGACGATCCCGGCGATGAATGCCGAGGACGTGTAGACGGTGAGGCTTTCGAGCGGGTTGCCCGGCTCAGCACCATCCACTGTGAATAGCGGGATCCAGCCGAAGTACTGGGCGATCCATCGGGACAGCGGGACGATGTGCTCCTGCAGGTAGAAGAAGCCCCACAACCCGAACACCACACTGGGCACCGCGGCCATCAGGTCGACCAGGTTCACCAGGCGCCCCTTGATCCGACGCGGCGCGTACTCCGAGATGTAGAGGGCGACACCGACGGCCAGCGGCACCGCGATCGTGATCGCCACGATGGCGATCAGCATCGCGCCGGTCAACAGGGCCGCGACGCCGAAGTTGTTCGAGTCCGGCTCCCAGGTCGAGGTCGTAAGAAACGAGAAGCCAGCCCGACTCAAGGCCGACCCGCCGCTCAAAAGGAGGAAGAGCCCGACCGCGCCCATGATCGCCAGCACCAACACGCCCGCTTGGCGCAGCCCCAGTCGGAAGACCCGGTCGATACCACCCGGCGGCGGAGTCTTACGGCGAGCGGCATCGCTTGCCATCAAAATCTCACTATCTGTAGCCGCTCGGAGATCGTCGTCTTTTCCGCCAAGGAACGGAACGACGTGCAGGCGTACAGAGCTTCGACTCGACGCTGGTAGCGGCGGCTGGACACAGCCAGGTCAGGACCGTTCGCGCGAATTCGCCAGGTCCACTGCCCCGGGGTCTCCTGGGTGGTCACACACGCCGCTGCACCGAGCCGCCGCTGCAGATCGCGCATGGCGGCCATGCATGACTCGACATCGTGGTATCTCACAACGGACTGCCCGAGGCTCCGATTATTGGCTGACAGGAACCGCCAAGCCACCATGTGGGTGACCTGCTCGTCGTGCTTCGCGATCCGACCTGTCGATGTCTCGGGTACCTGACTTGCAACAGA
>JBQTGW010000242.1:0-9889 GCA_052390495.1 Pseudonocardiales bacterium | reverse complement strand
CGTCCCGGCGGCACAACCCGGCCGATCAGGGCGTCCGGCGTGGCGTCGACCTCCACCGAAATGGTGTCCGCCTCGAAGATCAGCTTGCGTCCAGCGAGTACGGATTCACCCCGCACCAGCTCTCGTTCCTGGATCGACGAGTCATAGACCAGCGCCGCGAGCGCCAAGTCGTCGTCGATCGTACGCCAGGCGAACGCGCCCATTGCCTGGGCGAGATCATCGTCAGTGATCGGCCCGGCACTGCGTAACGCCTCACCCAGCTCGCTGAGGAGCTGGTCGTCATCGTTGGGCAGTGGTGTTTTCA
Source organism: Pseudonocardiales bacterium (assembly GCA_052390495.1). Classification (GTDB taxonomy): domain Bacteria; phylum Actinomycetota; class Actinomycetes; order Mycobacteriales; family Pseudonocardiaceae. The sequence goes on along the minus strand of JBQTGW010000242.1, from coordinate 9,585 downwards.
TGGCATTACTCCATATTCTTTTCGATCAACCCAGCCACGGCAGCGCACTCCCGCAACTTGTTCAGTGCCCGAGCCCGGGTGGGGCCGATGCTTCCGAGCGGAATGCCGAGCCTGCGGCTGACCTCTGCATACGACAGTGGCGGGTCGGCCGCCAGCAGGACCAGCACATTCCGTTGGTGCTCCGGGAGCTCGGCAAACGCCTGGAGCAGCGCCTGCTGCCGCTCGGCGTGTAACAGATCAGCGTCCAGCTCCCGAACGTCCACCGGCACCGTCTCGGGCTCGACCGAAGCGCCGACCGGTACCACCCGCCGCGTGTTCCTGAGCAGCTGTATGCACTCGTTACGGGTCGTCGTCCGGATCCATCCCGGCAGGGCTTGGGGCTCCCGGAGGTCTTTCAGGTGCTCGACCAGCCGCAACCACAAGATCTGGCTGACGTCTTTCGCATCCTGTTCGGAAAGGCCGTACGACCGGATCACCGACTTGACCAGCGGCAGGTAGCGTTCGACCAGCTGGCGCCACGCGTCCTCGTCGCCGTCAACGGCCGCATGGACGAGATCAACAACGTTGTCATCCACGCTCGCTACTCCTCCCCGAGGTCCCCCCATCCGGCCCCCGGCCTGACTGTTCGGGTGGACCCGGGTGGGGCCGCTCCTAACGGTACAGACGCCCAAGGACACGATCAGATACCCAACCGATAACCCATCGTAAGCAGATCGTCCCACATCAGCTGGCCAACCCCGCATCACTGAGGTCCGCTGCTCGTCTTGTCAGCTGGCGGATATCCCTGGCCGCAGAGACGTACAAACCTCGCTAGATATACTGTGTGTCTCTGATATCACGGAGGTGTGGGATGGCCAAGACAGTGATCGACCTGGACGAAGACGCGCTCGCGCTGGCGATGGCGCACTATGGGACCACGGTGAAGCGCGAGGCGGTGAATCGCGCACTACGGGAGGTCTCGCAGCGGCGCGAGCACGAGACATCCGATCTGGAGGAGTGGGTTGCCAACGTGGGTGAGCGCCTCGCCTCGACCGACTGGGTCACCGCATGGCGAGCATGACCCACCTGCTCGACAAGTCCGCGTGGGCGCAGGCCCAGTACAGCCCCGACGCCGTCAAACTGCTGGCCAACCTGATGCGGCGCGGGGAGCTGGCACTCTGCACCATGACCGTCATGGAGATCTTGTTCTCTGCGCGCAACACCGCCGAGTACAACCGAGACCTCGACCATCTCGACAGGCTCCCCTGGCGCGATCTGTCCGAGCCACGGCGCGCGGCGAAGCTGCAGCACGCCCTCGCGCAACGCGGATGGCACCGCACCCCGCTACCCGATGTCATCGTCGCGGCCACGGCAGCCGAGCACGACCTCATCGTCCTGCACTACGACAGTGACTACGAACGCTTGTCCGAGGTGGCTGGGATGCGCCAGCAGTGGATCATCCCGGCGAGCGGTTAGCAGCGCTTGGTTTGCCGGGATGGGAATCGGGTATCCACTGGAAGTCGTCAACATTGAAGAGGTGATTGCCATGGCCGGAACATCTGGCGCTGTTACCCACTCAGCTACTCGGACGCCGGTCCAGCTGGCGGCCGGAGCGGTGGGTGCGGTATTCCTGCTGGTGGGCATCCTGGGATTCGTCCCAGGAGTCACCACCAACTTCGACCAACTTGAATTCTTCGGGCACGAGTCGGGCGCGCTGCTCCTGGGTGTCTTTGCGGTCTCGGTGCTGCACAATGTCGTGCACCTGGCGTTCGGGGTGGCTGGGCTGGTCATGGCGCGGACCGCGTCCACCGCTCGGACTTTTCTCGTCGGTGGTGGGGTGATCTACCTCGTGCTCTGGATCTACGGTGTGCTCATCGACCACACCGCTGAGATCAACTTTGTGCCGGTCAACAACGCGGACAACTGGCTGCACCTGGGGCTGGCGTTGGGCATGATCGCACTCGGTCAGTTTCTTCCCAAGACCTACCAGCCCGTGGTCCGGTAGTACTCACTCACACTGATCTGCCCCCGCCCATGCTGCCAAGGGCGGGGGCAGTTCCCTAGGGTTGAAAGACCACGCGCACGCAGCCGTCCTCTTTCTCCTTGAACATGTGATAAGCCTGCTTGCGGACCCGGGCGGATACCCTGGGCACGTGGACACGCTGCAGACAGCGAGCTGGGCGAGTGTGAGCACATCGGGTGTGCGGGCGTCGGGTGTGCAGGCACCGGGTGAACAGGCGTTTGTGCCTTACAGATGACCAGGGACACGATCAGATACCTAACGGATCACCTATCGTCAGCCGATCGTCCCACACCGGCCGACTGATTCCAGCGCACTGGGGCTGGATTCACCCTCGTGACTAGATGGATACGGCAGGTCATCGACGTGAGACGAGCAATGACTGAAGCCGGAATTCCATGTGGGCACTGGGCAGCACCGCACCACCATCCATGGGCAGGACGTGGGACAGACGATGGCTCTGGGTGTGCGTACCTGGGGCGATAGTCTGGACGGATCGACGATCATGCTCACCGCCACATTCCAGATGCACACGGCACGTGCGGCGATGGCCAGAGCTGCCTAGTGGCGGTGCGCCGCGCTGAAGAGCACTTCGCGTCAGCGATCCCGGCCAACGAAACGCCCGCCATGCTCGCCTTCTTCTCCCGAGCGAAGCTCGCCGCGGATAGCGGTTCCGCGCTGTTGCCGCTGGCCATGCGCGGACAGCACGTCGCGACCACCGTCGAGCTGTTGCGCTCGGCCGCCGCGTCCTACCCGGAGGGCAAAGCACGCAGTCGCGGGCTGATCGAACTGAGGCTGGGGTCGCTGCTGCTCGCCCAGGGCGACCCCGACGAAGCGATCGCAGTGGCAACCGACACCCTGGCCACCTAACTACGGAACGAGCCAGCCGTGGTCGATCACCGCTGATCACTCTTTGCCGTTCGTGAGGTGGTAACCCGGCGGTCTATGCGGGTGCTTCGGACACTCGGACGAGGACACCTTGGCTGTCGGGTAGGTACTGACGGCGGGCGTTTTTGGCGATCTTCTGTTCGATCTCGCTGTCGAGATCGATTCCGTTCATCTGGGCCAGCGCAAACACATAGAGCGCCACGTCGGCCAGCTCTTCGCCGAGATCGGGCTGGGCTCGGCGCCAGGCTTGGAAGCTCTCCGCGATCTCACCCTGCAGGAGCATGAACTCCAGCGGGACATCGCTCGTATTGAACCCCTTGGCGATCTTGTTCTCCCAGGCCAGCTGCTGGGCCTGCCTCATCTCCAAAGTTCCTCCGCGCGGACGACCGGTCAGCTGCGGCGGCAGCCTACCGATGATGTCCCGGCCACCGTGGGACCCCCTGGGGTCAGAGCGTGCCGATCCTGCTATCAGGTGTCCATCCGGACGACAGGTAGGTATGGAGCAAGAGTGGCAACCACATGCTCGTAGGCGGTGATGAGAGATTCGATGTCAAAGCTTGGTAGTTTCCAGCACTACCATCACACGGTAGGGTGCCCGGCATGAAGACCACCATCGCACTCGCCGACGACCTGTACGACACCGTCAAACACTGGGCATTCACGGACGGCACATCCATCAACTCGTGGATGCAAGCGGCCATCGAACGTGAAGCCTTCCGACGCCGCTGCGTGGCGCACGGACAGTGGATGGAGGCCAACCCCGGCACCCGGGATGAGTTACTGGCTCAGGGCGAGGCCGCCGCCCAGGAGATCGACGACCTCCGGCGGCACGGTGCCGCGTGACGCTGCGGCGCGGTGACGTGTGGGAAGTCGCGGGGCAGCGACGGCGCAACGTGCTAGTGGTGTCACACGGCATGTATAACGATCAGCCGGGTATCCCGACAGTGCTGACGATGCCGGTCCTGGCGGGTGAGGGTGATGATCTAGGCACCTGGTGTGTGCCGATCGGTGCGGGTGAGGTCGCAGTGGTGGATCAGATTGGACCGACCGCGAAAGCGGTATTCGAGCGGCGGACGCGGGTGGTCGGCAACCAACTGATAATGGATGTCAACAATGCCCTGTTCAAGATCCTGGCTACGAGCTGACTTTCGCCAAAAAGCGCGGAATCCACCCGATTAGCGGCTTGCGGGTACAGGCGGATACCCTGGGTGCGTGGACACGCTGCGGGTAGTGAGCTGGTCAGGTGTGCGAGCCTCGGATGTGCAGGCTTTTGTGCCTTACGGGCTGTCCCACGTCGTCGTGGTCATGGTGTTCGCCGCGGTGGCGGTCGCGCTGGTCGTCGTCGGCAGGCGACAGCGGGACACGGCCGCCCAGCGACGGACCAGCCGGGTATTCGCAGTTATTTTCGCCCTGTTCATGGTCCCGCTTCAGTTCCATTACATGTCGCCCGAGCAGTGGGGAATCGGGCATTCACTACCGTTGCAACTGTGCGACCTGGCGGCGTTCGCCGCGATCTGGGCGCTGTGGTCACATTCGGCGACGGCATTCGCGCTGGCCTATTTCTGGGGACTGACGCTCACCGTGCAGGGATTCGTGACCCCTGAGCTCAATGGTCCGGACTTTCCGGCGGTGGAGTTCGTCATGTTCTTCGGCCTGCACAGCTTGGTGGTGTGGGCGGCCATCTATTTAACCTGGGGAGTGGGGTTGCGCCCGGATTGGCGCAGCTATCGGGTGGTGGTGCTTACCACCATCACCTGGGGTGTGGTGATGTTCGCCTTCAACAGCGTCGTCGGAACGAACTACGGCTTCCTCAACGCCAAACCCCAGGCCAGCTCACTGCTGGACTTCCTAGGCCCCTGGCCCTGGTATCTACTCTCCGAACTACTCCTAGGCGCCTTGATCTGGGCCCTCATCACTCTGCCCTGGGTGGGGATCAGGCGTTCGGTTCAGCGACCCAGCCTTGGGTGAGCACCCTGATTCGGTTGGTGAGGGCTTCGGCGGCGGCCTCGGGGTCATCAGTGCGGCCAGCGGCTAGGCCGATGAGGTAGGCGGTGAGGGGGGCGGCGGGGCGGGCCACGGTGTGGGCTACGTCTCGGGAGATGTCCAGGATGCGGGTCTGCATGGCCGCGGGAGCCACGGCGTCGGTGATGTCCAGCTCGCGACAGACCGCGTCGACCCACTGCTCCAGTGTGTTCACCAGGACACCTTCTCATCATCGGCCGACCACATCGACGACCAACCCCGGTGCACACTCCCCACATCGGCGGCGCAAGGCTGGCGGTGTGCAGCAGACACCGCACCAGATACCGCAAGCTCCGCCGCAGGATAGGCCGCGACGGCGCGTGGTCAGCTATGCGCAGCAGCGCGCTGGCCGGATGACGTCAGGACAGCGGCACGGCTGGGAACGCAACTGGGAGCGGCTGGGCTGCGCCATCGCCGACCTGCCCGAGGGTCCGCTGGACACCGCTGGGTGGTTCGGCCGCTGCGCCCCGGTGGTGCTGGAGATCGGCTCCGGGATGGGCGAGTGCACCGCGACGATGGCCGCTGCGGCGCCCGACGTCGACCATCTCGCCGTCGAGGTCTACCAGCCGGGACTCGCTCAGTTGCTGCTGCGCGCCGAGCACGCCCACCTCACCAACCTGCGGCTGCTGCGCGGCGACGCGCAGGAACTGCTCACCGAGCACATCGCCCCCGCCAGCCTGCGCGGTGTGCGGATCTACTTTCCCGACCCCTGGCCCAAGCGGCGCCATCACAAGCGCCGCCTGGTGGGTCCGGAGTTCGTGGCGCTGGTGGCGTCCCGGCTGGAACCCGGCGGCACCTTGCACCTGGCCACCGACTGGGAGCCCTACGCTGCCCAGATGCGCGCCGCGGGTGCCAGCGAGCCCTCGCTGCGCAATATCGGAACCTGCGATATCGCGGGCACAGATGCAGATATCGAGGGCTATGCCCCCCGGCCGCCGTGGCGGCCGGTCTCCAAATTCGAGCAGCGCGCTCTGGACGAGGGCCGGGCCGTTCGCGATCTGCTGTTCTGTCGGATCTGATCGGCGGTGCCATCGGTGCACGGGATTAGTCTTATTGGCGGTGCACGGTCACGCTCCCGATGAATACTCTTGCCCCCTGTGACTGCTCTCGATGATCATCCGTTCACCGTACCGCCCGCGCGGTTTCCAGTCGTGCGCCAGGTCAGTCCGCCATCGGAGCAATCCCCCGGCACGGCACCGCGGGAAGCATCGGGGTTCGATCTGGCAGAGGCACAGGAGTTTCTGGAGCTGTTCTACACCGAGCACCCGGAGGCTGGACCGCTGCGCTCACGGTTGGCGCAGGTACGCGCGGAGGTCGCCGTGAGTGGCACGTACCGGCACACTCCCCTCGAACTCGCCTTCGGCGCGCGGGTGGCCTGGCGCAACGCGGCACGCTGTATCGGCCGGCTCTACTGGCGCCGCCTGCGGGTCCGCGACCTACGCCACGTCACCGATGCCGCGATGGTGGCCGCGGAGTGCGTCAAGCACCTCCGGCTGGCCACCAACGGTGGCCGGATCCGCCCGCTGATCTCGATTTTCGCCCCGGACGCCCCCGGCAGGCCCGGCCCCCGGATCCACAACGAACAACTGATCCGTTACGCGGGCTACCGCGAGCGCCAGGACGAGACACTGGGCGACCCGCGGTATGCGGACTTCACCGCGTCGCTGATCCAGCGCGGCTGGCAGCCACCGGAACCACGCGGGCACTTCGATGTGCTACCCCTGATGGTGGAAACCGCTCAGGACGGGCCTCGGATCATCGAGGTGCCCCGGGACGCGATCCTCGAAGTGCCGTTGCGCCATCCCGAGCTGGCCTGGTTCGAGGAGCTGGGTTTGCGCTGGCACGCGGTGCCGGCGATCTCCCACATGCGGCTGCGGATTGGTGGTGTGGACTACCCGGCCGCCCCGTTCAACGGCTGGTACATGGGTACCGAGATCGGCGCCCGCAACCTCGCCGACGTCGACCGCTACGACCTGCTGCCGACGGTCGCCGATCGGCTCGACCTGGACCAGTCCACTCCCCGATCGCTGTGGCGGGATCGCGCGCTGGTCGAGGTGAACCGCGCGGTGCTGCACTCCTTCGACACCGATGGAGTCATCCTCGCCGACCACCACACCGAGTCGGAACGCTTCCTCACCCACCTCGACCGGGAGGCGCGGTTCGGGCGCAGCTGCCCGGCCGACTGGTCCTGGATCGTGCCGCCGATGTCCGGTTCCCAAACCGGGGTCTTCCATCGCTACTACGACACCACCGAGCAGCGCCCTGCCTTCATCCTCGACGCCGACGCTGCGCTACGCGCAGTGAAAGGGTGCCCGGGGTAGCGCCGCTCGCTCGGCCGATGCGGCAGGATCGGTCACTATGAACCCGGCGCAGCCCTCCCTTCCCCCGACCACGCTCCTCGTCTGGGACGCGCCCAACATCGACATGAGTCTGGGCACGATCCTCGGCGGTCGGCCCAGCTCCGCGTCCCGACCGAGGTTCGACGCGCTCGGGCGCTGGCTGCTCGCCCGCGCCGGCACCGAGACCGAGGCCGAAGCCACAGTGTTCACCAACGTCGCATCGAGCAGCACCGATTTCGTGCGGCCCTGGGTGGAGGCACTGCGCAATACCGGGTTCGCGGTGTTCGCCAAACCCAAGATCGACGACTCGGACATCGACGAGGACATGCTGACCCACATCCGCTCCCGTCACGAGCAGGGGATACTGCGCCAACTGCTGGTGGCTTCCGGGGACGGCCGCGCCTTCCGCGAGCCGCTCGAGGTCCTCGTGGCCGAAGGTGTGCACGTCACGGTGCTCGGGTTCCGGGAGCACGCGTCGTTCGCGGTCAACTCCGGCGTACTAGACTTCGCGGACCTGGAGGACATCCCGGAGTTGTTTCTACAGCCGTTACCCCGGATCACCCTGGAGACGCTGCCCCCGGAGGGGGCGTGGCTGGCCCCGCTGCGGCCGCTTTCGGCTCTGCTGCGGCACAGCAACGCTGGGTCAGTCCTGTGAGTGGGCCTGCGGCCCCTGTGAGTGGCGTTGGTGGTGCTGCCTTGCGACGAGCTGTGCACTGTGCTGCGCGATGCGGTGGTGGACGTCGACGAAGCCGGTCGGATAGCTCACGTCGGGCCCCGCGCTACCGCGCCACCACCGGCTGGGCCGGTCCGTACGCTCACCGGCATCCTGCTGCCCGGGCTGGTCAACGCCCATGCGCACACCGGGATGACCGCATTGCGCGGGCTGGGCGGGGATCTGCCGCTGATGCGCTGGCTCACTGAGGTCATGTGGCCAGCCGAGGCGCGGCTGGACGCCGACGATGTCCGCGCCGCGATGCTGGTGGGCGCGTGTGAGATGCTCGGTGCCGGGATCACCACCAGCGTCGAGATGTACTTCTTCAACCACGCGGTGGTCGACGCGGTACTCACCGCGGGCAGCCGGGCAGTAGTGACGCCGGGCATCATCGCCGCTCCCGGCTGGGACCGGCTGGGCAATTGGGAGCAGATGCTCGACGGCATCAGCCGCTGGATCGACGCCGACGGCCTGCGCTTCGGCCCCGGAGAGCGCATCGAACTGGGCTACGGCCCGCACGCCGCCTACACGCTGCCCCCCGAGGCGTTGGCCGCAGCAGGCGCGGCAGCCCGCGAGCGCGGCGCACTGCTGCACATCCACGTCGCTGAGACCACCGGCGAGGACATCGCGATCCGCGCACAGCACGGCTCGGTGCCGTTGCTGCTGGAACATCTCGGCGTGCTCGGTGGCGATGATTCCGGTCAGAGCGCACGGGTGCTGGCCGCGCACGCGATACATCTGTCCGACACCGACATCGCGGTGCTGGCCAAGCACCGGGTCGGGGTTGCCCACTGCCCCGGCTCCAACAGCAAGCTGGCCTGCGGCATCGCCCGGCTGCTCGGCCTGCGCACCGCCGGGATCGCCGTCGGCCTCGGCACCGACGGTCCCGCCTCGCACGATGACCTCGACCTCTGGGACGACATGAAGCTGGCCGCCCGGCTGGCCCGGTTGACCAGCGGCGACGCCGCCGCGCTCACCGCCGCTGAGGCGCTGCTGCTGGCCACCCGCGGCGGCGCGGCCGCGATCGGCCGCGACGACATCGGCACCCTGTGCCCCGGAGCGTGGGCCGACATGGTGCACATCGGAGCCGACCACCCGGCTTTCGCGGTAGGGCTGGACGTCCCGGACGGCCAACTACTGGCCAACCTGGTCTGGGCCGCAGGCGCCCGCGCCGTGCGCGACGTGTGGGTAGCCGGCGAACAAGTCCTCAACAATGGCACCTCAACCCGCGTCGACCCCGCAGCCGCCCACGCGGCACTGCGCACCCGCACAGCCCACCTCAGGGCCCGATGACCCCAGGAAACACCACGCCAGTGGCGCAAAGCGGACCCATCGTGTACCGCCGTACGCGTAAAGTGCGCAGGTGCCTTCGATCGCGCTACTCATTTGGCAAAGCGAGCGAGCTACCCGCCTGAATGACTGGTTTGGTTTCCACACGGAGACGTTGGCGGCTGACGGCAAGTCCTCCGTGACCACGAGGCTGGAACAGGGGGGAGCACAGGGCAACGGCAAGTTCGCCGGCTGTCGTGTGATCGTCATATCGAGTCGCAGGTTGGGTGTGGGTTCACTCTGTCCGGAGCGGGTGCGCCGGGATCCCGGTCAGGTCTGGGTCCTCTCTGGCTACT
>JBQTGW010000241.1:0-26888 GCA_052390495.1 Pseudonocardiales bacterium | reverse complement strand
GGGATGGAGGGGAGTTGGACCCCCGCCTTGAGCTCGCCGGACATGATTCGGGCGCGGAGGTCGGCTGCGACCTGGCGGTGCCGGGGTCGTCCGTCCTGTCTGGTGGTCAAGACGGCCCTCCATCGTTCCCAAGTGAACTCCCGGACTCCGGTACTTCCGGCGTCTGGGACTCCCGTACTCCCGCACTCTAACGGCCAAGCGGCAGGGCGTTAAGGCACTCACCCTCCTTGGAGTACCTGGTCAGCCAACTAGGCCATGCCGTAGTAACGGATTAGACCCTTGCTTCAGTAACGGATATCGCTTATGATTGGACGGCGGCACACCGCTGTACCAGGAATGTGATCACCGATGAGCGCCGGAGAGAGGAGAGCGCCGTGGAGTAGCGCCTGAAGCCCACCTGACCGAAGCGGCGTCAGCACTGGCCCGCGTTGAGTCGCCTGGGCGTGGTGTCCGTTCCCCTACGTCTGAGTGCGGTCGGTCGGGCCTGCGTTGCTGCCCATCCGCTGGGGACGTATGAGCCCGGCTGGTGTTCACCTTGTCCGCCTATGGGGAAGGAAGCTCAGATGAGTACCTGCAGAGTGCAGGGGATTTATGTCTAGGTATCGGCGTGGTAACGCGAGTCCCTCAGCGCGTCACCGTGCAGAGCGGCGAGGGCGCCCGGTGAGCAGCGCGGTCCTCGCGCAGTCGATGTTCGATTCCCGGACGTTGATCGAGCATCTGATTGATCTTGATGTCATGACCGCTGCTCGTTCTCGTGGGTGCTACATCGCTTTGTGTGGTGCTGACGTGCTGGCCGCGAGTATGGCCACCGAGGAACGTGATTTCTGTCGGCCTTGTCTGCGTCGGCAGGTCGACCGATGCACCTGACGGGTACCGAACTTCTCGAGTGGATCGGGTTACGGCGCGTGCGCGAGGGTGGCGTGGCCAGGCGCGGCGTGGAGCATCTCGAGTGGGGTCAGAAGGTGCCGTGTTATCTGCCCGAGGTCTTCGGCGGATTGGCCGAGGCGGAGCTGACCGCTCTGCTCGATCCGGACTTCGCTGGGTTGCGCCGGGTGGTGTGCACCCCCCGAGGGCTTGATCGTTACCAGGAGTTGACCGCCAAGCGTGGCATCTGGGTAGACCCCGAGCAGCCAGCCGGAGGCTGCTCGGTCTCCTAATACGCCGGTCGGTCGTCGGTTGAGAGGACCCCCCGCCCGGCTCCCGACGACCGGCCGGTTCCACGAAAGACCACAACAGCGTGACAAGACACAACTACCGGCCCGAACCGGGCATTCTGAAGCGATGGTCAGCGTCGGTGATATCAGAACCTGGCGGCCCGCCGAGCTGGACGACGCGTTCGACGAGCTGAGCGCGCGACGCGACGCGCTGATCGGTCTCGATGACGAGCTGGCCGCGGCCAGGGCACCGGCTGGCTGGATCGGTGCCGCCGCGGCCACCGCGCATGACGCGCTGTCGGAACGAGCGCGCCGCATCGTCGCCGGGATCTCGGCGGTCCCCCGCGCCGAGGACGTCGACGCCGATTTCGCGGCGGTCCTGCACCGGGCGGCGCGCGGCGAGATCGACGACGGCACCGGCTCCGCGCTGGCCCAGGCGGCGGCGACCGGCGCGGGCAGCGGTGGCCTGAGCACGGCCGGTCCACCGGAGAACGGCACCCCGGGGGACAACGCCGGGTGGTGGGCAGCGCTGTCCGACGAGGAGCGCCGCGCGCTGATCGATTCCGATCCCGGGGCGCTCGGCAACCTCGATGGATTGCCCGCCGCGGTGCGCGACGAAGCCAACCGAGCCAGAATCGACGCCGAGCGCGCCGCCCTGGAAGCCGAACGCAACCGGCTGCAAGCCGACCTGGACGACAACTGGTTCGGCGGCACCTTCACCAACGCCGACGCCGCCCTCGACCACGTCAACACCAAACTGGCGGCACTGAACCGGATCGAGGAGACCCTCGACCAGCCCGGTGAGCGGCAGTTACTGCTGCTCGACCTGTCCGGCGAACGCGCCGAGGCCGCCGTCGCGGTAGGCAACGTCGACACCGCCGACCACGTCGCCGTCTTCACCCCCGGCCTCGGCAGCACCGTCGACGGCAGCCTCGAACGCTACTACGACAACATGGACCGACTTCGCCGGCAGGCTCAGCACGAATCAGAGCGGTACGGGATGGAGGATCGGTGGCGACGGTCACGTCGATCGGCTACCAAGCCCCGCAGCCTGGGTTGGAGGGCTTCAACCCGTTCGATTCGGACTCAGTGCTCCACGACGACTCAGCGCGCGCTGATGGGGCCGAGCTGGCGGAGTTCTACCGGGGCATCGACGCATCCCGGACCCGCACCTCACCGCCCTGGGCCACTCCTACGGATCGACCACCACCGGGTTCGCGCTGCAGGAACAGACCGGGATGGATGATGCGGTGTTCTTCGGCTCACCCGGGATCGGCACCTCGCATATCGAGGACATTCAAGTCCCCGAGGGACACACCTACCGGATCGAGACGCGCAACGACTTCGTCGCCGACACCGGCCAGTTCGGTATCGATCCGACATACGTCGACGGCGTGACCGGGCTGTCCGCCCAGGAGGAGACGCTGCCGGACAATCGGCGCCTCGCCGAGTCGACAGGTCACAGCGACTACCTGACACAGAACTCGACTAGAAGGCTTGGGGCGTGGCACCCCCCAGACAGCCCCCAGACAGCCGAGGCCCTGGGGGGTCTGCGCACCGTAGGGTGGAGCTATGCGCCGGATCATGGGGACCGAGGTCGAGTACGGCATAGCGGTGCCTGGCGATGCCTCCGCCAACCCGGTCCTGACCTCAACTCAGGTTGTGCTTGCTTACGCGGCGGCAGCCGAACTGCCCCGCGCCAAGCGGGCCCGGTGGGATTACGAGGTGGAGTCCCCGCTGCGCGACGCCCGCGGGTTCGACCTCGGCGGTCCGAGCGTGCCGCAGCCCGACCCAGAACTGGACGATCTGGGCGCAGCCAACGTCATCCTCACCAACGGTGCCCGCCTGTACGTCGACCACGCGCATCCGGAGTTCTCCGCCCCCGAAGTCACCAACCCCCGGGACGCGGTGATCTGGGACAAGGCCGGCGAGCGGATCATGGAAGAGGCGGCGATGCGCGCCCGCACGGTCCCTGACCAGGCAAACTTCCAACTGTACAAGAACAACGTCGACGGCAAGGGCGCCTCCTACGGCACCCATGAGAACTATCTGATGGCGCGTTCAACGCCCTTCACGGCAGTGATCTCTGGGCTGACCCCGTTCTTCGCGTCGCGCCAGGTTGTCTGCGGATCCGGCCGGGTGGGTATCGGCCCCGCCGGAGAGCATGCCGGGTTCCAGCTCTCCCAACGGTCGGACTACATCGAGGTTGAGGTGGGGCTGGAAACCACGCTGAAGCGCGGCATCATCAACACGCGTGATGAGCCGCACGCCGATGCCGACAAGTACCGGCGGCTGCACGTGATCATCGGCGATGCCAACCTTGCCGAGTACTCCACCTACCTCAAGATTGGCACGACAGTACTGGTGCTGGACCTGATCGAGGCCGGAGTACGGTTCGACGATCTGCGGCTGCCCGACCCGGTGCGCGCGGTGCACACGATCAGCCGTGATCCGTCCCTGCGGGCCACCGTGGAGGTAGCAGGCGGTCGCCACCTCACGGGTCTGGACTTGCAGCGGGCCTATCACGAGCGCTGTGCGCGGTTCTACGCCCGGGAGGGCTCCGAGGCGATGGCCGACGGTGCTGAGCACGTGCTCAGCACCTGGGGCGAAGTCCTCGATGCGCTCGCCCGGGACCCGATGGAGTGCGCCGACCGGCTGGACTGGCCTGCAAAGCTGCAATTACTCGAGGGTTATCGGGCCCGTGACGGCCTGAACTGGTCCTCCGCGCGGCTGCACCTGGTGGACCTGCAGTACTCCGACGTGCGGCTGGACAAGGGTCTGTACAACCGTCTGGTAGCCCGTGGCTCGATGAAGCGGCTGGTGACCGAGGAGGAGGTGCGCAGGGCCGTCACGGCGCCTCCGGAGGACACTCGAGCCTACTTCCGTGGCCGCTGTCTGGAACGCTATCCCGCCGAGGTAGCCGCCGCTTCGTGGGACTCTGTGATCTTCGATTTGGGCCGTGAGTCCCTGGTCCGCATCCCTACGTTAGAACCGCTGCGGGGGACCCGCGGGCACGTAGGCGCGCTGCTGGACGCCTCTGACACGGCACTAGAACTCGTGGAGGCGCTCACCCGGGGCTGATCACCCGACTCGTCTGCGTCACCGAAGCTCATCGGCGGGGCGTAAGTCGGGGTTGCTAGGTAGGGTTTGCTGGAGACTAGTTCCGGGAGGCGATAATGTCCCAGGAGAAGGTGCAACGCCATGGCGACGGCGACGGCGACGATGAGTCGGCTGGCGGCGCACCAGCCGGTCAGGAACGTCGGGAGAAGCTCGGCGAGGACGTGGACGCGATCCTCGACGAGATCGACGATGTGCTCGAAGAGAACGCCGAGGACTTCGTGCGAGCCTACGTCCAGAAGGGGGGCCAGTGAACAGCCGCCTGGATGACACGGGCATCCTGCTCGGGACAACGGCAGCTGTGCACGCGGGAGACTAGGAGACGATCACAACCGATGGACCAGTCCTCGGTCGGACGCTACCCGGGCGCAGCCCTGCCGGCGTCGTACTTCATGGTTGGCAGTTCGTCGTTCAGCGACTTCCTTGCTGTGGCTGCGCCTAACCTGTTACCGGCTCGCCAGGTGCGCAGCGAACCTGGGGGAGCCATGCCAATGATCAGCCCGCATGGCACCACCATTGTGGCGGCCGTCTTCCGCGGTGGGGTGCTCATCGCGGGGGACCGCCGGGCCACCAGCGGCAACCTGATCGCTCAGCGCGATATGGAGAAGGTATTCGTCGTTGACGACTACTCCGCGGTGGGTATCGCCGGAGCAGCAGGTATCGCCGTAGAGATGGTTCGGCTGTTTGCTGTCGAACTGCAGCACTACGAGAAGATCGAAGGGGTTCCGCTGACCCTGGACGGCAAAGCGAACAAGCTCGCCGGGATGGTTCGGGGAAATCTCGAATCCGCCATGCGGGGCCTCGCGGCGCTGCCGCTGTTCGTCGGCTACGACGTCCACGCCACTGACCCCGACCGCGCAGGCCGGATAGTTTCCTACGACGTGGCAGGCGGCCGCTACGAGGAGTCCCAGGGCTACACCTCGGTCGGCTCGGGTGCGCTGTTCGCCCGATCGGCGCTGAAGAAGCTGCACGACCCACAGATGGAGGTCGGCGCCGCTGTCCGGATCGCCGTGGAGGCCCTCTACGACGCCGCCGACGATGACACCGGGACCGCGGGACCGGACACTGTCCGCAGGATTTACCCGGTGGTGGTCACCGTGACAGCGGTCGACGGGGCCGTCCGGCTGTCCGATGAGCTGGCAGGTCAGGTGGCCGAAGCCGTGCTGGAGGGCCGCAAGCAGAAGCCCGGAGGCTGACCCTGGTGACGCTGGTGATGCCATCGTGACGCAACTGGGCCACGGCCGAATCGAAGACCAACCCGAACATATCCGGGTTCCTGCTGGAACCCGTCGTCTTTCAGGAGCCCCCGCCGTGACGATGCCGTTCTACGCCTCGGTCGAGCAGATCATGCGCGACCGCTCCGAGCTCGCCCGCAAGGGCATCGCGCGGGGCCGCGGCGTCGTGGTGCTGAGCTACTCGCAGGGGGTGCTGTTCGTCGCCGAAAATCTGTCCACCGCGTTACACAAGATCTCCGAGATCTACGACCGGATCGGCTTCGCCGCAGTCGGCCGCTACAACGAGTACGAGAATCTCAGGCAGGCCGGGATCCGCCACGCCGATGTCCGCGGCTACTCCTATGACCGAAGGGATGTGACCGGAAGGGCCCTGGCCAATGCCTACGCACAGACCCTCGGGACGATCTTCTCCGAACAGCAGAAGCCCTTCGAGGTGGAGCTGTGCGTCGCAGAGGTGGGCGCAGGCCCGGACTCCGACCAGCTGTACCACCTGACCTATGACGGCTCGATCGTTGATGAGCCCGACTTCGTGGTGATGGGCGGCCAGGCCGAAACCATCTCGACCGCGCTCAAGGAATCCTTCCGTCAGGACATGGACACCGCCGAAGCTGTCGCCGCGGCGGTGGCAGCACTGAGCTCAGCCTCCACCGCAGGCAACGGGCCGGGTAAGCGCACCTTAGGAGTCGGTCAGCTTGAGGTTGCGGTACTGGACCGCGCTCGGCCACACCGCGCTTTCCGTCGCATCACCGGAGCTGCGCTCACCACGCTGCTGCCCAGCACCGCCACACCCAGCACCGCCACACCCAGCACTGATGCTCCAAACGAGGGGCAGCGCAACCCCAGCGCCGACCCGGGTGGCGAGTAGCCGGGCTCATCGACAGGCAATGGCCGCCGCCGCTGATTGGCCAGCGTGGGCGACCTGCAGGATGGCTCCGGCAGCCCTAGGCTGAGGGCATGCAACGGCGGATTTTTGGCATCGAGACCGAGTTCGGGGTCACCTGCACCTTTCACGGTCAACGGCGGCTGTCACCGGACGAGGTTGCCCGCTACCTGTTCCGCCGGGTGGTTTCCTGGGGTCGCTCGTCGAACGTCTTCCTGCGCAACGGATCCCGGCTGTACCTCGACGTTGGTTCACACCCCGAGTACGCCACTGCGGAGTGTGACAACCTTGCCCAGCTGGTGACCCATGACAAGGCCGGTGAGCGGATCCTTGAGGACCTGCTGGTCGACGCCGAGCGGCGGCTGGCCGACGAAGGTATCGGCGGGGACATCTTCCTGTTCAAGAACAACACCGACTCCGCGGGCAACTCCTACGGCTGCCACGAGAACTACCTCGTCGCTCGTGCTGGGGAGTTCTCCAGGATCGCCGACGTGCTGTTGCCCTTTCTGGTCACCCGGCAACTCATTTGCGGTGCAGGCAAGGTGCTGCAGACACCACGCGGCGCGGTGTACTGCTTGTCGCAGCGGGCCGAGCACATCTGGGAGGGCGTCTCCTCGGCAACCACCCGGTCGCGCCCGATCATCAACACCCGGGACGAGCCGCACGCCGACGCCGAGCGCTACCGGCGGCTGCACATCATCGTCGGCGACTCCAACATGTCCGAGGTCACCACCCTGCTCAAGGTGGGCACCGTCAACCTGGTGCTGGAAATGGTGGAGGAAGGTGTCGCCTTCCGCGACTTCACCCTGGACAACCCGATCCGGGCGATCCGCGAGATCAGCCACGACCTCACTGGTCAGCGCGGGGTACGTCTGGCCGGAGGTCGCGAGGCATCCGCGCTGGACATCCAGCGGGAGTACTTCGCTCGGGCAGTGGAGCACGTGGCCCGCCGAGGATCCGACCCGCTCACCGACCGGGTGATGGAGCTGTGGGGCCGCACTCTGGACGCTGTCGAGCGCCACGACCTCAGCCTGATCGATCGAGAGATCGACTGGGCGATCAAGCACCGCCTGATCGAGCGCTACCGCGCCAAGCACCGGATGGACCTGTCCAGCCCGCGAATCGCCCAGCTCGACCTGGCCTATCACGATATTCGCCGCGGCCGGGGACTGTTCGACCTCCTGCAGCGCAAGGCATTGGTCGACCGGGTGACCGATGACGGCGAGATCGAGGCTGCCAAGGACTCCCCGCCTGCCACGACCAGGGCCAAGCTGCGCGGGGACTTCATCGCCGCAGCTCAGGCGGCCGGCCGCGACTTCACCGTCGACTGGGTACATCTCAAACTCAACGATCAGGCGCAACGGACCGTGTTGTGCAAGGACCCGTTCCGCTCCGTTGACGAGCGCGTGGAGAGGCTCATCGCGTCGCTATGAGTAGTCGTAGGCTGCACCCGTGCAGTCTGCCCGCGCCGAACGGCTGGTCAATCTGGTGCTCTGTCTGCTGTCCAGCCGCCAGTACCTGACCGCGATGAGCATCCGGCGGATCGTGCCCGGTTATCTTGACACCCCCTCCGACGAGGCGTTCTTCCGCATGTTCGAGCGAGACAAGGCCGAGTTGCGTGAGCTGGGCGTCCCGTTGGAGACCGGGCGTACTCCAGGCTTCGACGGGGGCGAGGGTTACCGCATCGCGCGCCGGGACTACGAGCTGCCCGCTATCGACCTCGAGCCCGACGAGGCCGCCGCCGTCGCGCTGGCCGCCCGGTTGTGGGACTCCCCCCAGCTGGCCGACGCCGCGCAGGGCGCCTTGCGCAAGCTGCGCGCCGCTGGAGTCGAGGTGGACACGGACAATCAGGCGGTGATCGAACCGCGGATACGGGCCGTAGAACCGGCGCTGGCCCCGCTGATCTCGGCGGTCCAGGCTAGTCAGGTGGTCACGTTCCCGCATCGTAGGCACCCCGCCGCCGACCCTGTGGTGCGCACCCTCGAGCCCTGGGGTGTGGTGTCCTGGCGAGGCCGCTGGTACGTGGTGGGCCACGATCGGGACCGGCAGGCGACGCGGTGCTTCCGGGTCTCCCGGATCGTCGGTCCGGTGCGCCCGGTGAGCGAGTCCGGTGCGGTGTCGCGCCCCGAAGGTGTGGACCTGTTGAAGATCGTGGCTAAGTCCGCGGAACCGCCCCCGGTGGTACACACTGCCCGGCTGTGGCTCGCCGAAGGACGCGCGCACGGCCTGCGCAGGCGGGCAACGGTGCTGGGCGGACTGACCGTTGACGGGGTCGACGGTGATCTTGTCCAGGTGGAGCTGCCGAGCCTGGACATCGCTGCCCGGTGGATTGCCGGGCATGGCCCCGACGCCGTGGTTATCGAGCCTGCCACGCTGGCCGACGCAGTCCGGTCCCGGCTGCTCGCGGTGGGACGAGCAGGCTGATGGCCAAAATTACGGAGCGGCTGGCCCGATTACTGGCCCTGGTGCCCTATCTCCTGGCCCGGCCTGGCGCGCCGATCGACGATGTGGCGGCCGACTTCGAGGTCAGCCCCCGGCAGTTGCGCCGCGATCTGGAGTTGCTGTGGATGTGCGGGTTGCCCGGCTACGGGCCAGGGGACCTGATCGACCTGTCGTTCGAGGGCGACACCGTCACGGTGACCTTCGACGCCGGAATGCGCCGCCCGCTGCGCCTGTCCGGCGCGGAGGCGATCGCGCTTGTGGTGGCGTTAAGGGCGCTTGCTGACACGCCTGGAGTGGATGACGGCGGCGCCGTGCGCCGCGCGTTGGCCAAGATCGAAGCGGCGGTCGGCCACGCCGACGGTGTAGTGGTCGGGCTGGCCGCTCAGCAGGAGGCCGCGCTGACCGCGGTACGCGACGGACTTGAGCACCGCCGCGCGCTGCGGATCCGCTATTACACGGCGTCCCGGGACACCGTGGGCGAGCGCACCGTTGATCCGATGCGACTGCTGCTGATGGAAGGCCGCAGCTACCTGGAGGCGTGGTGCCGTGGTGCCGAGGGGGTTCGGCTGTTCCGGCTGGACCGCATCGAGCACGTCACGAGCCTGGACGAGCCTGCCGCACCACCAGCACACGCCCGTCCGACTGACACCTCGGCTGGGCTGTTCCGCCCGGATCCCGAACAGAAGGTCGCGGTGCTCACGCTCGCCCCGGAAGCCCGGTGGGTCGGCGAGTACTACCCAGTGGAACAGCTGACCGAGGTAGCAGGGGGAACCGCGACCGTGCGGATGCGCTACGGCGACACCGGTTGGATGGTGCGCCTGGTGCTCGGGCTGGGCGGCCATGTGGTTGTCCAGGAGCCTCCCGAGCTGGCTGCGGCGGTGTCCGAGCGAGCCCGCGCGGCTGTGCAAAGATCAGGTCACCTGCCGTCCATCTAAGAGGGCTAACGTACTGCCCGTGACCTACCTCGTCAGCCTGCTCACCGTGGCGACTGCCCTCGTCGTATTGCTGATTCTGCTGGTGCGCCTGCGCCGCCCGGCGCGGCGGCTGACCGGGACCGCCCACGTTTGCCGGGTTTACCTCGCCAATCGCATCGGCCTGCTGAGCGCGCGGATCGCGGGTCTGAAGGTCGCGCTGCACCGGCGACGTTATCCCCGTAGCGTGGGCGGTTCCGGCGGCTCCACGGCCGCGTAGCATTAATCCTGACAACTGGGAAGGAGTCTCACCATGCCCACAATTGGCGGCTGGGAGATATTGTTGATCCTCGGCGTGCTGGTCATGCTGTTCGGCGCGACCAGGCTCCCGACGGCTGCCCGGTCGCTCGGACAGTCGATGCGCATTTTCAAGGCGGAGACCAAGGGTCTGCGCTCTGACCAGGACGAGGACTCTGAGCAGAGCGGCCAGCAACAGCCGGCCCAACGACAGCCGTCCCCGCCCGAGATGTCGCAGCCTCAGATGTCGCAGCCCCCTCAGCCAGCTCCCCAGGCGTTGCCGTCATCGGGTCCCCACGTCGTCAGGACGCCAGCCGAGGAGCTCCAGCGCAGGGACACCAGTCGCTGACGACGAGGAACGGGTGAGCGGGGTGCGCTTTCCGCTGCGGCTCCCGGGGCACCGGCGGAGGGTGAACCCCGACGGCTCCATGACCCTCAAGGAGCACCTGTACGAGCTGCGGAACCGATTGTTCGTCGTGGTGTTGACGATCGGTTTGGGCGGCGTCCTCGGCTTCATGTGGTGGAGTGTGACTCCCCTCGGGTTGCCAAGCCTCCAGGACCTGCTGACCCGCCCGTACTGCGGCCTGCCCGAGAAGCTACGGCTGACGCTAGTCCCAGGGCAGTGCCAACTGCTGCAGACCAGCCCGTTCGAGGCGTTTACCATCCGCATGCAGGTCGGGCTCGCCGCAGGCGCTGTGCTTACCGCCCCGATCTGGCTGTACCAGGTCTGGGCGTTCATCACCCCCGGCCTGCACGCCAAAGAGCGCAAGTTCGGGTTGACGTTCGTGGGTGCAGGCAGTGTGCTGTTCGCCGCCGGTGCGGTGCTCGCGTACTTCGTGGTACCCGCCGGGCTGGTTTTTCTCGTCAGTCTCGGTGACGGCGCGTTCATCACCGCGCTGACCGGCAGTTCCTACATCGCCTTCATGCTCATGCTCCTGCTGGCGTTCGGGGTGTGCTTCGAGCTGCCGTTGCTCGTCGTGATGCTCAACCGGGTGGGGGTCCTGCCCTACGCGAAGCTCCGCTCCTGGCAGCGCGGCATCCTGTTCGGGCTGTTCGTGCTCGCCGCGGTCGCCACTCCCGGGTCTGACCCCTTCTCGATGCTGGCCCTGGCCCTGGCGCTGATAGTGCTGTTCGAGATCTCGGTGCTGATCGCCTGGCGGCACGATCGGCGCGCGGCCCGCCGAAAGGCCGAACAGGGCTGGGACGATCTCGATCCCGACGAGGCGTCGCCGCTGACCCACCGGGTGGAGCCCGTTTCGTCCTCTTCCGAGGTGCCGGAGGCACAACCCCGCTACGACGACGCCACGTAGGCATATGCTCTTCGGCCGTGCGCGCTACGCTGATCATCAACCCCCGTTCCGGTCGCGGTGCGGCGGCCCGGGTGGCCGTCGCCGTTGCTGAGACGCTGCGCGCGGTGGTGCCCGAGTTGGAAGCCACGGTGACCGACGACGCTGCGGCCACCTCCCGGCTTGCCACGCTGGCCGCTCAGCGCGGTGATGACGTGCTGGCCGTGTTGGGTGGGGACGGCACAGCACACCTGGCTGCTCAGGCTGTCGCAGGCACGGGCACTGCGCTGGCGGTGCTGCCCAGCGGTACCGGTAACGACCTCGCCGCTGCCCTGGGCATCCCCGCCGACCCGATAGGTGCCGCCCGGCACGTCACTGACGCACTGCGCAGCGGGCGGCGACGGCGGATCGACCTGGGCCGGGTCGCGGGCGGATCGTGCTTCACCACCGTGCTGTGCACTGGCTTCGACGCCGCGGTGAACGCGCGGGCCAACGCCATGCGCTGGCCCGCAGGCCCACGGCGTTACGACCTGGCGGTGCTCGCCGAGCTCGCCGCACTGACTCCGCGGCAGGTGCTGGTGTCGGCGGGGGACACTGAGGTGGTATTGCCCGCGACCCTCGTCGCGGTCGGCAACGGCCCCCAGTACGGCGGCGGGCTGCGGATCTGTCCCGGCGCCGAACTGGACGACGGTCTGCTTGACGTGATCGTCATCGCCGCGGTGAGCAGGCGTCGGCTGCTCCGAGTGTTCCCCAGGCTACGTACGGGCAGGCACGTCGACGAGCCGGAGGTCACGGTGCTGCGGGGCAACACCGTGCGCATCGAAGGCAACCTCGGTTGGCCCGTCTATGCTGACGGCGAACCCCAGGGCACCTTGCCGGTGACCGTGCGCTGTGAACCCGGTGCGCTGACCGTGGTGGCTTGAGGGTGTGACAATCTGAGACCGTGGCAAGCACCTCTCCCGCCGAGGCGTACGCCGCCTCCCTTCGCCCCGAGGCGTCTGCCGCGTTCCGTTGTCAGAGCGCCCTGCCACGTCTCGATGAATTTGCTGGTGGCCTGAGCTTCGAGCTCGACCCGTTCCAGTTCGAGGCGTGCGAGGCCCTGGAGGACGGGCACGGTGTACTGGTGTGCGCCCCCACGGGTGCAGGCAAGACGGTGGTAGGCGAGTTCGCCGTGCACCTGGCGCTGGCCCAGGGTGGCAAATGCTTTTACACCACGCCGATCAAGGCGCTGTCCAACCAGAAGTACGCGGATCTGGTGGCCCGCTACGGCGCGGGCGATGTCGGCCTGCTCACCGGGGACACTTCGATCAACGGGGAAGCACCGGTGGTCGTGATGACCACCGAAGTGCTGCGCAACATGCTCTACGCCGAATCCGCCACCCTTGCGGGACTGGCCTATGTGGTGATGGACGAGGTGCACTACCTCGCCGACCGGTTCCGGGGTGCGGTCTGGGAGGAAGTGATCCTCAACCTCCCGCGGAGCGTGCGGCTGGTCGGTCTGTCCGCCACGGTGAGCAACGCCGAGGAGTTTGGTGAGTGGCTGGTCGCGGTGCGCGGCGACACCGCGGTGGTGGTTGACGAGCACCGCCCGGTGCCGTTGTGGCAGCACATGCTGGTGGGCAAGCGGATGTTCAACCTGTTCGCCAAGGAGAACAAGGCCAAAGGGAACAGGGACGGTGCGCTCACCGTCGATCCGGAACTGGTCCGGCACGTGCAGGAGACGGAGCGCCGCAGCGGGTGGAACCGGCCGCGGCACGGGCCCCGGGGCGGCGCTGAACCCCGATTTAGGCCCGCGGCCAGGGTGGACGTGGTGGCGCGGCTGGATCGTGAAGGGCTGTTGCCTGCGATCACCTTCATCTTCAGCCGGGCAGGTTGCGACGCAGCGGTCACCCAATGCGTCCGCAGCGGGCTGCGGCTGACCACCTCCGAGGAGGTGGCCGAAATCCGTCAGGTGGTGGACACCCGCGCCGCCCAGCTACCCGAGGGCGACCTCGCCGTGCTCGGTTTCTGGGAGTGGCGCGACGGTCTGGAGCGGGGCTTCGCCGCGCATCACGCCGGGATGCTGCCCGCCTTCAAGGAGGCCGTGGAGGAGTTGTTCGTCCGCGGGTTGGTCAAGGCGGTGTTCGCCACCGAGACACTCGCGCTGGGGATCAACATGCCGGCCCGCACGGTGGTGCTGGAGCGGCTGGTCAAGTTCAACGGCGAGGCCCATGTCGATCTCACCCCCGGGGAGTACACCCAACTCACCGGCCGGGCCGGGCGACGCGGCATCGACGTCGAGGGTCATGCGGTGGTGGCCTGGCAGCCCGGCGTGGATCCCGCTCAGGTAGCCGGGCTGGCCTCCACCCGTACCTACCCGCTGCGCAGCTCATTCCGGCCGGGCTACAACATGGCCGTCAATCTGGTCGGTCGAGTTGGCGTCGAAGCCGGGCGGGCGCTGCTTGAGCAGTCCTTCGCGCAGTTCCAAGCGGACCGCTCGGTGGTGGGTCTGGCTCGGCGTATCGAGCGCAACGCCGAGGGGCTGGCCGGCTACGCCGAGGCGATGACCTGTCATCTGGGTGGCTTTGCCGAGTACGCACAGTTGCGCAGAAAGATCTCCGAGCGGGAGCGGACATTGGCCCGCCAGGGTGCTTCCACGCGCCGGGTCGAGGTGGCGTCCTCGCTGGAACCCCTGCAGCGTGGTGACGTCATCGCGGTTCCCGGTGGGCGCCGCTGCGGCCTGGCGGTCGTGCTCGACCCCGGTGACGGCGTCGGCGAGGAGCTTCGCCCGCTGGTACTGACCGAGGACCGCTGGGCAGGCCGCCTTTCGGTCACCGACTTCACGGCCCCGGTCCAGGTGCTCGGCCGGATGCGGCTGCCCAAGCGGGTCGAGCACCGAGTGCCCCGGGTGCGCCGTGACCTCGCCTGCGCCCTGCGCGAAACCGGCATCGAACTGCCGCAGCGCTCCAGGCGGCGCAGCGACGCCGCCGACGACGCCGAGTTGGGTGCGCTGCGCCGAGCGTTGCGCTCGCATCCCTGCCACGGCTGCGACGATCGCGAGGTGCACGCTGCGTGGGCACAGCGACACGAGCAGCTGGACCGGGAGACCGAGGCGCTACGCCAACAGATCGCCACCACAACGCACTCCCTGGCCCGCACGTTCGATCGGATCCGGGCGCTGCTGACCGAGCGGGGTTACCTGGAATCCGAGCGGCTCACCGAGTACGGCGGCCAGCTGGCTCGGCTGTGGTCGGAAACCGACCTGCTCAGCGCGGAGTGCCTACGACACGGCGTCTGGGAGGGCCTGGAACCCGCCGAACTGGCCGCAGTGGTCTCGGCCCTTGTCTACGAAGCCCGCCGGGACGGCAGCACCACCCCTCGAGTCCCCCCCGGGGCGGTGAGCGACGCGCTCGCCGCCACGGTTCGGTTATGGGCGGAACTGGAGGCCGACGAACGGCGCTACCGGCTGGAGCGCACCAGGGAGCCAGACCTGGGCTTCGCCTGGCCGGTGTACCGGTGGGCGCGCGGGGATTCGCTGTCCGCGGTGCTGGACTCGGCAGCGAAAAACGGCGCCGAGTTCTCCGCGGGTGATTTCGTCCGCTGGTGCCGCCAGGTGCTGGACCTGCTCGATCAGGTGCGCGGCGTGGCAGGCGAAGACTCCAGACTCGGCGCGGCGGCGGCCGCCGCGGTGCGCGCGCTACGGCGTGGCGTAGTCGCCCTGGGCACCATCTGAACCGGGTGCCGTGCCATCAGTACAGCTTCCTTGTCACCACCGGCGCTTCGTGTTGCCGAACAGGTTGCGGGTGGTTGTGGAGTTCGGCGTGCCAGTTCGCCAGAGCGAGGTTCACAGCTGAGTCCACATTGTCGAGTTTCAGCAGCAGGAGATCCATCGTGGGACCGATCCGGGCGGTGAGTTCCTGGCGGATATAGCGAACGCACAGTGCCGCTCCGAGTACCAAACCCGATAACGCTCCGATCAAGAAGATCAGAATCGACATGACGATCACCTTTCCCCCTCAGGTGGCCCGTATCCCAGTTTAGACGATCTTTCTAGTTTGGTGTGTCTACTGGTGAGTATCCGGGCGGCACCGGGTCAGTCAAGTGGAGTTCCAGCCGTGCTTCAATGCGACTGAAGCGATAAAGGATGTGAGTATCGCCTCCTCTTGGCCTCACAGATTGCCGCGACGCGCCTGCTCACGCTCGATGGCCTCGAAGAGGGCCTTGAAGTTTCCCTTGCCGAAACCGAGCGAGCCGTGCCGCTCGATGAGCTCGAAAAAGACCGTTGGCCGGTCCTGCACCGGCTTGGTGAAGATCTGCAGCAGGTAGCCGTCCTCGTCTCGGTCGGCGAGGATGCGTAGCCTGCGCAGCGTCTGGATGGGGACGCGGGTGTCGCCGACCCACTCACCGAGAGTGTCGTAGTAGGAATCCGGCGTTTCGAGGAACTCCACGCCCCGTTCCCGCATCGCCGTGACGGCACCGACGATGTCAGCGGTCGCCAGCGCGATGTGCTGCACACCGGGCCCGCCGTGGAACTCCAGGTACTCGTCGATCTGCGAGCGCTTGCGGCCGGCCGCGGGCTCGTTGAGCGGGAACTTGACCCGATGGTTGCCACTGGTCACGACCTTGGACATCAGCGCGGAGTACTTGGTGGCGATGTCGTCGCCGACGAACTCCTTCATGTTCGTGAATCCCATGACCCGGACGTAGAACGAAACCCACTTGTCCATGCGGCCAAGCTCGACGTTGCCGACGCAGTGGTCCACGGCCTGGAACAGCCGACGACCGGGGGCCACCAGCGGCGACCTGGCGACGAAGCCGGGCAGGAAGACGCCCGGATAGCGGGACCGGTCGACCAGGGTGTGCCGCGTGTCACCGTAAGTCGCGAGTGCGGCCAGCCGCACCGCGCCCTGCTCGTCGGCGACGTCGTGCGGGTCTTCCAACACAACGGCGCCCTGTCGGCGGGCAAACGTAACCGCGCGGTCCACATCGGGAACCTCGATGGCCAGATCGCTCACCCCGTCGCCGTGGGCGGCCACTCGTGCGCCGAGCGCTGTACCAGCCCGCGCGGCGCCGCTCAGCACGAATCGGACCCGCCCGGAGACCAGTACGTACTCCGCGGTGTCCCGGTAACCCTGCTCCGGACCTCGGTAGGCTACACAGGTCATACCCAACGCTGTCGAGTAGAAGTGCGCAGCCTGCCGCGCGTTACCGACAGTGAACCGTATGTGGTCCATGCCGGTCACCGGAAAGGAGTCGAGGCTGGGGTCGTACGGGATAGCTCTGAATGTACAGCTATCTGCGGGATCGGCTGGCCGCCTCCAGGGCATGGCGCATCCGCCCCACCGGGGCGCAGCGTCCGGTCATTAGTTCGACCTGTGCGGCAGCCTGATGCAGTAGTACCGCCAGACCACTGACGATCCGGCAGCCGGCGTCCAACGCCTTCGCGGCGAGCGGTGTCGGCCACGGCGCGTAGACGACGTCGAGCACGACGGTGTCCGCAGACCACCGCTGCGGCCGCAACGTGTCGGCAGCGCCGGAGGGCAGCGTCGAGATGACGACGTCGGCGTCGGGCAGATCAACATCGGGAAACCCTCCGGAGATCGTTGGGGTCACAGCGAGCCGATCGGCCGACGCGCACAGGTCGGCGGTCCGGGCCGGATCCCGCACGACAACGGTCGGCGAGCTCTCCCCGAGCTCGCGCAACGCGGCGAGCGCAGCTTGCGCGGTGCCTCCTGCTCCCAGGACCACGGCTGCGCCGACACGCTCCAGGCCCGCTGCCCGAAGCGCGGCGAGAATGCCTGCCACATCGGTGTTCTCGGCCCGACGGCGCTCACCGAGCACAAGGGTGTTGGCCGCTCCCACAGCGCGGGCCAGGGGGGAGACATCGTCGGCAACCGTCAGCGCCACTCGCTTGAGCGGCATGGTCAGCGACAGGCCTGCCCACTCCGGGCCGAGCCCAGCAACGAAGGCGGGCAGGGCTTGGGCTGTGCATTCGAATGCCTCATATCGCCAGGTGGTCAGGCCAAGCGCGGCATAGGCAGCCTCGTGCAGCACCGGCGACAGCGAGTGCCGAATCGGAGACCCCAGTACCGCCGCCCGCCGCTGCCTCGACCCCCCCTCGTCGCTCACCAGCGACCGACCGTCCGGCGCGACAACTCCCTCGCTAGCCACGTCACCAGTATTGCCGCTTCCCGGCGGCGGTTCGCGGCAGCAAGGTCCGCGCCGCGCCGGACATCGCGGCAGACCCTCTTGCACAATCAGTTAGGCTCTGGTTACTGGAGCTCACGGAACAATCCTGACTGAGAGCGCGGGGGCATGCTCAGGCCCGCTGTCGCTTAGCTGTCCGGCCCCGAACGGACAACCTCGCGGCAGTTGTTGATACCTGCCAGGCGAGGGGACAAGTGATGGAACGGCCGAGCTGGGCACCGCGCGAGGTAGATCTTGAAAAGCCCAGCGCGGCCCGGGTGTATGACTACTACCTGGGCGGCTCGCACAACTTCGCGGTGGACCGGCAGATGGCCCGTCGGGCGCTTGAGCTATGGCCGGAGCTTCCCGAGCTCATGCAGGCCAACCGGGCGTTCCTGCGTCGAGCAGTGCGCTACCTGGTCGAACAGGGAATCACCCAGTTTCTGGACATCGGCTCGGGCATCCCCACGGTCGGGAATGTGCACGAGGTCGCCCAGGCCGTCTCGCCGCAGGCCCGAGTGGTCTACGTGGACATCGACCCGGTGGCAGTTGCGCACAGCCGCGCCATTCTGGCCGGAAATCACCGAGCGGACATCGTGCAGGCGGACCTGTCCGACGTGGAAGGGATCCTGCGCGACTCACGGGCCACGCGGCTGCTCGACATGACCCAACCGATTGGTGTGCTCATGGTGGCGCTGCTGCACTTCGTCCCGGATGAGGCGGACCCCGCAAAGATCATCACCAGCTACCACGAGGTGATGGCGCCCGGTAGCTACCTCGTCGTTTCGCACGCCAGCTACGAGGGTCGGCCTGACCAGGCCAGCTCGCACACCGCGCTCTACCAGCGCACCTCCACCCCGATGACCATGCGATCGCGGTCCCAGATCGAGGTATTGCTGGCTGGGTTCGACACGGTGGCACCGGGGGTCGTGTTGCTTCCGCTGTGGCGTCCGGAGTCCCCAGATGACGTCGATGACCGTCCCGAGCGGTTCACCGGCTATGCCGTAGTAGGCCGACGAGAATGACCGACGCTCGTCGGGAGGCGTTTGCCCGGCTGTGGGCCAACGCAGTGGCCGGCACCAGCTACGTGTCGATGGGACGCGACGAGCTCGCTGGGCACTTGCTCGGGCTCACCCACCGGCTGGTCGACGCTGCGCTCGCGCCCGAATTCGACCCGTCGGTCGCCCACCGGGTCGGTGCCGAGCTGGTGGCGGCGCACTTCACCGGTACCGAGACCCTCGGCGAGACCCTGGCGCTGATCACCGAGCGGTTGCCGGGCTTGCTCGAAGACATGACCACCCACTGCCCCGGCCTCGCCGCGCGAATCGCCCGGCTCTCCGCCAACATCGCGGCCGGCTATGCCAGCGCGCTGCGCGAGCGCACCCTGGAAGAGCAGGAGGCGATCCATCGCGCCGGGCTGATGGCGCGGATGGAGGCAGAACAGGCGCTGTCGGCGAGCGAGGCTCGGCTTCGAGCCATGTTCACCCAGGCGGCCGTCGGGATCGGGATCGGGGACCTCGAAGGCAACATCGTGGAGGCCAACCCGGCGTTGCTGCAGATGTTCGGCTACACCCGAGAGGAGTTCACGACGCTCAAGGTCAGCGCGATGGTCCACCCGGAGGATGCGGCCAGCGTGTGGCAGGTCTACGAGCAGCTGGTCCGCGGTGAGCGTGAGCACTTCCGGATGGAGAAACGATTCCACCGCGCTGACGGCGGTGAGATCTGGACGAATCTGACCGTGTCGCTGGTGCGGGATGAGTCCGGTGTACCCGTGCACCAGGTGGCGGTGCTGGAGGACGTGTCGGAGCGGCACAGACTGCAAGCCCGGTTGGAATATCAGGCCTACCATGATCCGCTGACCGGGCTGCCCAACCGGGCATTGGTTTCCGACCGGCTGGCGGAGATCTTCGCCGGGCCTGCTGGCTCGCGGCGGATCGGTTTGTGCTATCTGGACCTGGACGGGTTCAAGGTGGTCAACGACAGCCTGGGCCACGATACCGGCGACCAGCTGCTGATCGCCGTCGCGTCTCGCCTGGCCCATTGCTGCGGGCCAGGCCAGCTCGTGGCCCGCATGGGCGGTGACGAGTTCGTGATCATCGTCGAGGACTCCACCGAGGAGGAGGTCGTCGCACTGGCCGATGAGGTGCTGGCCACGCTGGCCACACCGATCAAAGTCGGCGACCACGAGCTGACCATCACGGCCAGCGTCGGCATCGTGGAACGGCCAGTGGCCGCCACCACCCAGGCGGACCTCGTTTCGGCCGCCGACATCACGCTGTACTGGGCGAAGGCCGATGGCAAGGGCCGCTATGCGATCTTCAACCGTAACCGCAACGACAAGGAGGTGACCCGCTTCACGCTCTCGGCGACTATGTCGGCTGCGGTGGAACGGGGCGAGTTCGTCGTGGACTACCAGCCGCTGGTCTCACTGGGGGACTGCGAGCTGCGTGGGGTGGAGGCGTTGGTGCGCTGGCAGCACCCGACCTATGGCCTGCTCGGGCCCGAACGGTTCATCGGGCTGGCCGAGGAGACCGGTTCGATCGTGCAACTCGGGCGCTGGGTGCTGACTCAGGCGTGCGAGCAGGCCAGCCGGTGGCGGGACACCTTCGGCGACGCCGCGCCCTTTGTCAGCGTCAACCTCGCGCCCCGGCAGCTGCGTGAGCCCGGCCTGGTGGACGACGTCGTGACGATCCTGAGCAACGCTGCGCTCGCCCCGTCGCACCTCCAGCTGGAGCTCACCGAGCAGGCCCTGATGGGCGACGAGGCGGGTCCGGTGGAGGCGCTGGCCAAGCTTTACGACATGGGCGTGCGGATCGCCATCGACGACTTCGGCACCGGCTACTCCAACCTGCCCTATCTGCGTCGACTGCCGCTGCATGACCTCAAGTTGGCCGGCTCGTTCGCCGTGGGCCTGCGCGGCGGCGACCCCGACCCGGTGGACGAGCGGATGGTGGCGACCCTGGTGAACCTGGCACACGCCTTGAAACTGACCGTGACTGCCGAGGGGGTGGAGACCGTCGCCCAGCTCGAAAGGTTGCGCGCGCTGGGGTGTGATGCCGGGCAGGGGTACTTGTTCGCGCCACCAGGCACGCCTGACCAGATCGAAGCCTTGCTGCGCGCTGCCAACCCGCTCACCGAACCCGGCTCCCAGGTCCGGTAACAATTTTCGGTCACCTGGCGCCCGGATCGTCAGCCCTGCGGTTGACCAACCGGCGGGCCGGTGCACGCCCAAGCGGTTGTTGGAGCACTGGGCGATGCGGGATGGGTGGGATAGGCAGGACGACCGGCGCGCCGGGTTCCACCGTGATCTCCTGGCCATGGTGCGCGGTGTGCAGCGGCTGGCCGGACAGCAGACGGTAGACAGCCCGATCCTGGCAGACCTCTACCGCAAGCCGACTGGCCGCGAAGCACATCCGGAACGCGAGGCGGGACAGTTCGGGGGGCAGCCGCGGGGCGAACGTCAACCGTCCCCCGTGGTCGCGCATGCCACCGAACCCGGCCACCGCGGCTATCCAGGCACCAGCCAGTGACGCGATGTGCACGCCGCTGCCCACGTTGTCGTGCAGGTCGTGCAGGTCGAGCAGGGCTGTCTCGGCGAGATAGTCATAGGCCAGCGCGAGCTGCCCGACCTCGGCCGCGATCACTGCCTGGGTGCAGGCCGACAGCGAGGAGTCACGGACGGTCAGCCGCTCGTAGTACGCCGCATTGCGGGCCTTCTGCTCCGCAGTGAACGCATCCCCACGCAGGTGCATCGCCAACATCAGGTCGGACTGTTTGACAACTTGCTTGCGGTACAAGTCGAAATAGGGGTAATGCAGCAGCAACGGATAGTGTTCCTGCGGGGTCTGCGCGAAATCCCAGACGGCGTGTTCGGTGAACTCCTCGGCCTGGGGATGTACGCCCAGCTCCTTGTCATAGGGCACGATCATGAGCTCGGCTGCGGTCCGCCAGCGGGTGAGCTCGTCGACGTCGACACCGAGTGCACCGGCTTGGTCCGGGCGCCGTTCGCAGGCCGCCGCGGCCTCCTGGAGGTTGCGCTGCGCCATGAGGTTGGTGAACACGTTGTTGTCCGCGATGGCGCTGTATTCGTCGGGCCCGGTGACGCCGTCGATCCGGAACCCGCCGTGCGCGTCGTGGTGGCCCAGCGAGATCCACATGCGGGCGGTCTCCACGAGCAACTCGATCCCGCACTCGGTCTCGAAGTCGGCGTCACCGGTGGACGCGAGGTAGCGGACGGTGGCGTCGGCGATGTCCGCGTTGATGTGAAACGCAGCGGTACCGGCTGGCCAGTAACCGGAGCACTCCTTGCCACTTATCGACCGCCAGGGGAACGCGGCACCCCGCAAGCCCAGCACTCGCGCGCGTTCCCGAGCCGTGTCCAGCGTGCTGTGTCGCCAGCGCAACGCGTCGCGGGCCGCCTCGGGCACCGTGTAGGTCAGCAGCGGCAACACGAAGGTCTCGGTGTCCCAGAAGGCGTGCCCGTCGTAGCCAGGACCGGTCAAGCCCTTGGCCGGGATCGCCCGGCTCTCCCCGCGGGCCCCGGCCTGCAGGACGTGGAACAGCGCGAAGCGCAGCGCCTGCTGCAGTTCGGCATCCCCGTCGATCTCGACGTCCGCGGCGTCCCAGAAATCGTCGAGATAGGCGCGCTGCTCGGCCAGCAACCCATCCCACCCGGTCTGTAGCGCTCCGGCCAGCGCGGCGTCCACCTGCGCCCGTAACGCCGGGGTCGAGCGCTGGCTCGACCACCCGTAGGCGAGTAGCTTGGTCAACCTCAGCCGTCCCCCTGCGGGCACATCGGCGGCCGCGGTGAGACGAGCCAGGTCGCGTTCTGCCTGGATATCGGTACGCAGTCCGTTGGGTACCTCAATTTCATGATCCATCCCGGCGGCTATCCGCAGCCCCGAGGCGCGAGTGTGGTGCGCGAGCACTGCCCGGTATCCGCCTGCCACCGCGAAGTCCGCCTGCAGCGGCGCGTCCAGCGCGGCGGCCAGTCGCGGATCACCGGTCCGCGCTTCGATGGGCTCGTTGGCCAGCAGGTCGGACTGCAGCACCAGCTGCAACGGCCCGTCCAGCGGCTCCACCTCGTAGCGGATCGCCGCGACGGCCCGCTGCGTGAAGGAGACCAGCCGCTCAGAGGTGATCCGCAGCCGACGCCCGGCCGGTGAAACCCAGACCGTGTGGCGGCGCAGCGTTCCCGACCGGAAGTCCAGCACCCGTTCGTGCTCGGGCGCGCTGCCGTAGCGCATATCCAGTGGCTCATCCGCGACCAGCAACCGGATGATCTTGCCGTCGGTCACGTTGACAACGGTCTCGCTGGCCTCCGGATAACCGTAGGCGGTCTCGGCATGCGGCAACAGACGCTGCTCGTAGAAGCCGTTGAGGTAGGTGCCGGGCAGCACCCGCGGTTCGCCTTCCTCGAAGGTGCCGCGCAGCCCGATGTGGCCATTGGACAGCGCGAACGTCGACTCGGTGCGTTGCAGCGCAGCGAGGTCCAGCCCACGCCAGCGCAGCTCCCAGGGGGAGATTTCGTAGCCGTACTCAGTCGTCATGTGGGCTCCCCCAACGCCTCGACTCGCAGTAGCTCAGCGAGGTCTCCCACCACGACGTCGGCACCGCGCTCTCGGAGCGCCTCGGCCTGACCTGCCCGGTCCACCCCGACGATATGCCCGAAGTGGCCCGCCCGTGCGGCCTGCACGCCTGCCAAGGCGTCCTCGAACACCGCCGCCGCCGACGGGTCGACCCCGAGTGCGGCAGCGCCCGCGAGGAACGAGTCCGGCGCTGGCTTGCCCCTCAGCCGGTCCCTGGCGATCACTACTCCATCCACCCTGGCCTGCACGAAGTGGCTCAGCCCAGCCGCGTCAAGCACGGCAGCGCCGTTCGCTGAGGACGTGACGACGCCGATCGCCAACCCGGCATCCCGCGCGGCCTGCAGGTACGTGACCGACCCGGGGTAAGGCTTCGCTCCGCCTTGCTCGATGATCCGCAACAGGAGCTCGTTCTTGCGGTTTCCGATGCCGTGGACGGTTGCCTTGTCCGGCGGGTCGTCCGGGGATCCCTCGGGGACGGTGATGCCACGCGAGGTCAGGAACTGCCGGACTCCGTCTGCTCGGGGCCGTCCGTCCACGTACTCGGTGTAGTCGCGGGGCGTGAACTCGCGAAAGCCGTCACCTTCGCGTTCGGCCAGCATCGCGTCGAAGGTCGTTTTCCACGCTTGGCGATGCTGGTCCGCTGTGCTGGTGAGCACCCCGTCGAGATCGAACAGGCCGGCGGTGATCTGGTCGGGCAGCCCGAGCGAGCGGGCAGAACTGGGCATGCGGCACACGGTACCGGCGGGCCGGTTACCCGCGTGGGCACACTTGGTGCCCCTCGGGGCGATCCCGTTCGGTGCTACTGGGTGCGGCTCGGATAGTTGCGGGTACGTGCACAGCGTTGACGTCCGGCAGCGCTACGTGTTCACTCTTCTTGGGGTTTTTCAGGCGTCGGCGACCTCCATTACTGGAGACAGACACGTCTCGCAACAGAGTTCAGAAGTGGGAGGACTTCATGGCCGCGCGTCGCGCTCGGCGGTGTTTGCTGGCCGGTGTGGTCGCCTCAGGACTGGTCCTGGCCAGTGCGCTGATCGCGGTGCCGGCGACCGCGGCGTCCGAGGTTGCCCCCTTGTCCCCATCGCTGGTGCAGGAGTTGCTGACCAGTGGCGCCGGGCCGATACCAGTGATGGTGCACGGTGTGACACTTGCCGATGCGCAGCGGGCGGTCGACGCGACCGGGATGACGCGCATCACTATCTTCGACAAGATCGCAGTGGTGGTCGCGCGGGCGAGCCGAGATCAGGTGCAGGCCGCCCGTACCCAGCCGGGCGTGACCTATCTCGAGGGCGACCAGGCCATCGTGTTCAGCACTACAACGGCCAATACGGCGACCCGAAGCCTGGAGGCGCGGCAAACTCTGCTCGGCGCGAACGGCACGGCGCTGGACGGTACCGGCGTCAGCATCGCGGTGATCGATACCGGGATCGACCCCACCCATCCCGCGTTCAGCGGCGGCAAGGTGGTGCGCAGCCTGAAGAGCGTGTGCCTCGACGAGTCAAGTACGGCGACCAACTGTGTGGTCGCCGTACCTACCGCCGTCGACACCGACGCCGTGTCCCTCGGCGGCCATGGCACGCACGTATCCAGCCTGGCCGCCGGCAACAGCCTCACCCTCACTGACGGCACTACTGTCGTATCCGGCGCCGCACCCGGCGCCAAGATCGTCGCGCTGTCCGCCGGTGCTGCTATCACGATCTTGGGTCCCGACTCGGCGCTGAACTGGGTGCTGGAAAACCACACCGCACCGTGCGGAGCGGGGGTACCCGCCGGGCAGTGCCCGCCAATCAAGGTGATCAACAATTCCTACGGGCTGGCCGGTGGTGGCTCGTTCGATGCGAACTCGGCGACCGCCAAGCTGCAGCGCCAGCTCGCGGCGGAGGGCGTGGTCACCGTGTGGGCGGCGGGCAACGACGGTGGTGACGGCACCAACAGCCTCACCAACCCCCCTGGCCAGGACCCAACGGGTGGGATCATTTCGGTCGCCTCCTACAACGACCAGGACACCGGCACCCGCACCGGAGGAGTCTCCTCCTTCTCGTCCCGAGGAATCAAGGCCGATCCCTCCACCTGGCCGGACATCTCCGCGCCTGGCGAGAACATCATCGGGGCCTGCAGGCTGTACCTGCCAGTCTGTGCCACCGGGCTGAAGCCAGAAAACGGGCCAGGACCCGCCGACGTCGGCACGTACAACACGATCAGTGGCACGTCGATGGCCGCTCCGCTCATCGCCGGTATCGTGGCACAGCTCTTCCAGGTCAACCCGGCAGCGACGCCCGCCGAGATCGAGAATGCGCTGAAGTCGACCGCCTTCCGCTACCCGGACGGGGCGCCTTACCAGGCCGTGGGCGCGTACTCCACATCCTTGGACAAGGGGACCGGGTTGGTTGACGTGGTGGCTGCGGCGATCGCATTGGGGGCTGCGGTGTCCTGACCCTGGGTCGTCGCGTAGGACCCATTCGTGGAGCGCGACACGCCGGGTTACTGGCGCCACACCCGATTCAGAGTGCACAATGTGCAGCGGCCTCTAAATGATCATAAGGACGTTGGGGAAGACGCTCCTCGTCGATCAGCGGAGGTCACCAGATGAGCACCGGTGGGACGATTTACGTCCACTCGTCGCCGTCCGCGGTATGTCCGCACGTTGAGTGGGCGATCGCGGGTGTTGTCGCGGCCAAAGTGGACTTGCGGTGGACCGCACAGCAGGCGGCTCCAGGTCAGCTGCGCGCCGAATGCGACTGGGTCGCGCCGACCGGGACCGCCGCAGCGCTCGCGAGCGCGTTGCGGGCTTGGCCGATGCTGCGCTTCGAGGTCACCGAGGAGCCCAGCCCCGGAGTGGACGGTGAGCGGTTCTGCTACGTGCCCGGCCTGGGGCTGTGGCGGGCTCGCACGAGCGCGAACGGTGACATCATGGTCTGCGAAGATCAGCTTCGCGCGCTGGCGGCCACCGCCCGCGGTCGCGAAGCCTTCGCCCACCAGCTCGATCAGCTTCTCGGCGCGGCCTGGGACGACGCACTGGAGCCCTTCCGCCGCGCCGGCGACGGTGCACCGGTGACCTGGCTACACCGAGTGGGCTGATGCTTCGCGAGGCTCAGCACAGCAGCTCAAGCGCACACCAACTGAATATGTACGGCCTCGCTTGTGCCAGCATCGTCGTGGTGATTCCGGTGCTCTGATCACGCCAGGTCACCGGCCCGAAAGTGCCTACGCTGTTGGCGACTCCTGCCCCGGCAAGGCGGACGATGAAGTCCCGCGGATCGCGGAGTTCCACTTGCCACAGTGGGCTGTAACCATTGGCGTTAGCCTGCGCCGGGGCCAGGGTGAGGCCGGGTGTGTCACGTTGCCGTTCGATGAGCCGTCTTCGTAGCCACCAGCCTGATGCCGTCATGAAAACGTGGTCGAGTCGGCGGTGTACTCACGAGTACACCCCGCACGACCGGCACAGCTTACGGTTGGCTTGAGCCCACTTATCACCCAAGACCTTAACCTGAGCCAGATCAATCCAACCTTTAGATGACACAGAGAGAGTCGCTAGAACCTTGGCTCTAAGCAGTTCGTCCGGGTAAGCCTTCATCTGTTTACCCTCAAGGATGTAGGTCACCGTGTCCCCCAGGGCAACGTCATGTTCGCTGATTGTGTCGTTTGGTGATTTTGGGTAGTCGCGGAGGCTTCGACGCGTTCGCGAGACTTGGGGTGGTTGTTGACGTCGTTCCCGGTCGAGCAGTGGCTACTTGTGTGGTGTTGTCTCCGGTGTTCGTCCTGATCTGCTCCATGATCGTCGAAAGTGTGCTGTGGCCGGACAATATTGTCCGGCCA
>JBQTGW010000240.1:0-107845 GCA_052390495.1 Pseudonocardiales bacterium | reverse complement strand
CGCCGCCTGCTTCCGATGCTCTTCCTGCTGAGCCGCGGTCAATTTTCGTCCATCCATGTCCCCCATGGCGTCAATTATATAGGAAATAGACGCAGGAGTCCAGATTAATTATTTCTTCTTAATAGGGCGTAACGGTGGTGTGACGTGTCCGCGCGGTGCTCTCGTCACATTCCTCGTCCTCAACGGTGGCACAGAAACACTGATCGCATAGCTGCATGAATGCCACATCGCCGATGATGCGACCCACGGCCGTGTCATTGCCATTTACAGTCTGCGAGTGGCGTTAAGCGTCATAGCACTCAACGCCACTCACGGGTCGCGAAGCGACCCCCTCACCGGTGCATCGGTTTCGAGGTAGCAGATGACGGCGGTATAGCCGTTGGGCCAGGACTCGGGGAGCGGGTAACGCCAGGAGTAGCGCACCCCGGGCCGAGTGCCAGAGCCGCCGAGGAAAGCGTCGGCGGCGCGACGGCAGAATGGGTCGGCAGCTGCGTTGGCGCGTTCCGCGGTGACCGGGGGTTCGCTCGGGGCGCCGAGCACCAGGACGCCCCCGGGTACCGCCTCGCCGCGATGCGGTTCGGAGCAGGGCACGACGCGCAGGGTGGCGACCGATGGCGGATCCTTCGAGCATGCCTGGAACTGACCCAGTCCGTCGCGCAGGGCTCCGCGGAGCGTGCCGGTGCGCAGCAGCGGCTGATCCTGCGGTCCGATCTCCCCCACTGCACAGAGCACCCAGCGCTGGCCATCGTTCCAACCCTGGGGCGAAGGCCAATAGACGTACTCGCGCAACCGGCTGGCATCGACGTCCGGGCTGCCCACGTACTCGGCGAGCCGGGCACGGCACTGCGGCTCGAACCGCGGCAGCAGGGTGGCGGCGGTGGGATAAGCAGCGGGGAAGTCGCTGGGCAGCTGGGCGAAGTGGTACGCCTCCAGCTCATGGGGCTGCGCGCAGTCGAGCACTTCGAGGCGGGTGGCTGACACGCAGTCGCCGGGGCGGGTCGGGCCGCCGGGCGGGGCCGCCGTAGGGTGCGGTGGCGTGGCGCCTGCGGCCGAGACCTCGTCGATCCCTCGGGAACAGCCTGCAAGCAGGGCGAGTACGACAATGACGGGGCACATGGCACCCCGGAGCAGGCGACGCTGTGAGATCGCCACATGGTGACGATACGCAGTGTCCGATCCGCCGTGCCAGATCAGCTGCTCGGTGCAGTGCTCTACTGGGGCTGACCGGCGAGCGCGGTGAGGGCGGCGATGAGCTCCTGGGCCGTCCCGGTGATGTCGCCGGGCGCGAGTGGCAGCGGCAGGATGGGCAGGTCCCCCGGAGGTTGCAGGGGAATGGGCGGCGGAATGGGGTTGCCCGGGCAGGACGTGTCCCGCTCCGGCACAACACCATCTACCAGGTAGTCCTCGACCGCGTCGTTGACACAGTCGTTCGGGTCGCCGCTGGAGTACGTGGTGTGGTCCCCCTCCTCGGTCACGGTGAGCAGCCGGGCACCGGCGAAGTCGTCCCGGGCTCGCAGGGCACCCTCGATGGGGGTCGCGGGGTCCCGCTCGTTCTGCACCATGAGGATCGGCGGCACGCCCTGGCCGTTCGGTGTCCGCAGTGTGACGCCCGGACGCTGCCACGTGATGCAGGGATTGGACAGCGTTCCCCACCCCACCAGCGGGTACGCCTCGCCCTGCTCCTGCGAGCTGGCCCGTAGTGACTCCCGGTCACCCCGCCAGGGGGTGTCGTTGCACAGAATGTGCAGAAATGTGGCATTGAAAGAGTCCGGGGCCAGCGGCTGAAGGCCACCACTGTGTGCCCGGATGTCACGCATCCGCTGCACCTTGACGCGAACCTGCTCGGCCTGTCGCATCGCCAGCGGGCTGCGCTCCTCGGGGGCAGGGCGGTTGGCGGCCTCATCGCGGATGAACCCGATCAGTTCGGCCAGCGACTGGAAGGCGAACTTGGAGTACATCGACCCGATGATCAGCCCGTCGAGGTCAACCGCGTAGATGCCGAACCCGAAGCCGAATTCCAGCGGTTCGGCCGCCAATGCGGCGCGTACGTCCTCGTAGGTCTGGTTCACTTCGGTCGCAGTCGAGCCGAGGCCGAAGATCGCGTCGTAGGTCGCCGCCCAGGGGAGGAAGTCCTGCTCGTAGCGGCGTTGGAAGCCCAGCGGCTGAAGGTCGCCGACGGCCTGCCAGGGCTCGGTGAACACGGTGTTGGCGTCCAGCACAAACCGGCCGACCCGCTGCGGGAAGTAGGTCGCGTAGTAGGCGCCGAGCCAGGTGCCCCCGGAGTAGCCAAGCCAGTTGATCTTCTCTTGCCCGATCAGGTGACGCATCAGGTCCAGGTCCGCCACGGTCTGGTCGGTACGCACAAACGGCCCGAGCCCACCTGTGCCGTGCTGGCAGAACCGCGCCGCCAACGCGGCGGAATCCAGGATCAGGTCGGTCTGCTCCCGGCTACGGTCCCGTGGATCCAGCAGGACGCCGGTGGTCGACCCGCCGTCGCAGCCGGCGTTGGTGGACCCGCCGGTGCCTCGGACGTCGATACCGTAGATGTCCTGGCTCTCCAGCACTCGTTGCCGGTCAGTGAGCAGGAACAACAGTGGCACGAACCGGCCAGGTGCGCCGGGCCCGCCAGGGTTTGTGAACAGCGCGTCGGGGGCGGCGCTGTCGGTCGCGGGTAGCCGGGTCACCGCAATCGTGACGTCCCCACGATCCGGGTTGACCCAGTCCTGCGGAGCGGTGAACGAGCCGCACTCCAACCTGTCACTGCCCGGTGGCAGGCCCTGCGGCGGGCCGTCGGGGAAACAGGGTC
Source organism: Pseudonocardiales bacterium (assembly GCA_052390495.1). Classification (GTDB taxonomy): domain Bacteria; phylum Actinomycetota; class Actinomycetes; order Mycobacteriales; family Pseudonocardiaceae. The sequence continues at coordinate 105,039 of JBQTGW010000240.1, read as the reverse complement.
GCCACTCGATCGTCTGATCGGCGTAGCGGCCAGGGACTCCAGTACCGGATCCGACGCCGCCGACTTCTGGCTCGGCAAGCGCGGTGGTGGCGAGCGTGGTGCTGAGAACCGCGCCGGTAGCGAACACGGCTACGGCGGCGAGCACTGCGCTGTGCCTGCGGCTACCCATCTGTACTCCCCTGCTCATCTGCACCCCATGGCCTGCTCATCTGCACCATCGGTACCCCTCTTGGCGGTACTCCTTGAGGTGGCGCCTGGCGCAGACCGTAGCCGGACGCTTACCCTCTGGGTGGCACAAATGGAGATTTTGCCGCTATATCGCCCGATAGCGTGACGTTGCGGTGCAGTCGTGGCAGCGTGTCACCGGAGTATCGGGGCGTCACCAGCTGGAAGCTGGTCTCACCGGGTCGGTTAGCGTCAGCCCGACTCAAGCGAGGAGATGGGTGAGATGACCATGCACAGACCCTGGAACCGGCGTCGTTTCCTCCAGGCCGCCGGACTCACCGGACTCGGGGTGACCGGACTCGGGATAGCCGCAGGATGCGCGAGCGAGCCGGGCGGCGGGCCGGGCGGCGCAACACCGGCCTCGGTGCCTGCGCCGAGCACCACCTTCACCGAACCCGCCAGCACATTGTCGGGCAGCCTGTCCATCCTGCTGTGGAGCCACTTCGTCCCGAGTCACGACACCCAGTGGTTCGACAACTTCGCCAGGCAGTGGGGCGAGCAGGTGGGCGTCGACGTCACCGTCGATCACACCGCCGCTACCGACCTGCCGGCCCGGATCGCCGCTGAGCTGCAGGCAGGGCAGGGCCACGACCTCATCCAGTACATAGCGACGCTGTCGCAGTACGAGCAGAGCGTGCTCGACCTCGCCGACGTCACCCAGGAGGCGAACAACCGCTACGGCACCCAGCTCGAGCTGTGCCGCAAGTCCAGCCTCAACCCCGCCACCGGCAAGTACTACGCCTACGCACCGGGCTGGGTGCCCGACCCCGGCAACTACCGCCGCAGCCTGTGGGAGCCGGCCGGCCTGCCTGACGGCCCATCGACCTGGCAGGAGCTGCTCGAGGGCGGCGCCGAGATCAAGCGCAGCCAGGGTGTGCAGTTGGGCGTCGGCATGTCGCAGGAGATCGACTCGAACATGGCGGCCCGGTCGCTGCTGTGGTCGTTCGGCGGTGCGATCCAGAACGAAGGTGAGCAGGTCGTGCTCAACTCACCGCAGACCATCGCATCGGTCGAGTTCATGCAGCGGCTCTACCGCGACACCATGACCCCGGAGGTGTTCTCCTGGAACCCCTCGAGTAACAACCAGGGCCTCATCGCCGGGCAGATGTCCTACATCCTCAACTCCATCTCGGCCTACCGCACCGCCCAGGAGCAGAACCCCGACGTCGCTGACGACGTGCTCTTCGTGCCCGCGCTACGCGGCCCCGCGGACGCGATCGCCGCGCAACACGTGATGTACAACTGGATCGTTCCCCAGTTCAGCCGCAACGCCGACGCGGCGAAAGAGTTCCTGCTGCACTACACGGCCAATTTCGCGGCCGCGACCTACCACTCCAAGCTCTACGACCTGCCTGCCTGGAGCGGGCTGGTGCCGCAACTCGACGGCTGGCTGGCCGACGACCCGTTCGGCTCGACCCCCCCGGACAAGCTGGCGGTGCTGCAGGGGGCCACCGAGTGGGCCACCAACATCGGCCACCCCGGCCCGGCCAGCCCGGCCGTCGGCGAGGTGTTCAGCCAGTTCATCGTTCCGAATATGTACGCCCGAGCGGCCCGTGGTGAGATGACCCCCGAACAGAGCGTCGCGAGCGCGGAGGCCGAGATCAGGCCGATCTTCGACAAGTGGCGTCAACGCGGCCTCGTCGGCGGCGGCTGAAACGGGAGGGGGAGGTCGGGGTGACGGTCGCGGTCGAGGTTCGGGGGCTGCACAAGACCTACGACCGGGGGCGGGTGCACGCCATCAACGGCGTCGACCTCGCGACCGGCGAGGGCGAGTACCTCGTGTTACTCGGGCCTTCGGGCTGCGGCAAGACCACGTTGCTGCGCACCATCGCCGGTCTCGAGCAGCCCAGCGCAGGCGAAGTCCTGATCGGTGGCTCGGTGGTCAATGGGCTGCCCCCGAGGGCCCGCAAGATCGCGATGGTGTTCCAGAGCTACGCGCTCTACCCGCACAAGACCGTGCTGGGCAACATCGTCTTCCCGCTCAAGGCCCAACGATTCGAGCAGGGACAGCGGCTGGACCGGGCGGCGCAGCGGCGCAAGGCGCAGTGGGCGGCCGAGCTGTTCGGCATCTCGCACCTGCTCGACCGCAGGCCGCGCCAGCTCTCCGGTGGTGAGCGACAGCGGGTGGCGCTGGCCAGGGCACTGGTGCGGGACCCGCAGGTGTTCCTGCTCGACGAGCCACTATCCAACTTGGACGCCAAACTGCGGGCGACGGCGCGTGATGAGTTGCGGCAGTTCCAGCAGCGGGTCGGCACCACGACTGTCTACGTCACCCACGACCAGGCCGAGGCGATGGGGCTCGGCGACCGGATCGCGGTCATGGACGGCGGCCGGGTCCGTCAGCTCGGCCCCCCGGCCGAGGTCTACGACGACCCCGCCGACACCTTCGTCGCGACCTTCATCGGCTCGCCGCCGATGAACCTGGTGCCCCGGGACGGGGTGCTCGTCGGCTTCCGCCCGGAGCACCTACTGCCTGCTGATTACTTTTCGGGGCAGGGCTCGGGGCAGGGCTCGGGGCACGTTTCGGGTGAGCGGATCGCCGTGCCCTTCGAGGTCGAGCGCGTCGAGTACCTGTCCGGAGACCGGCACGTCTATGGCTCGGTGACCCGGCTCGGCGAGCAGACCCGGGTGGTGGCGCGGCTGCCCGCCACGGTGGCGACGCCGCTGAGCGCCGGGCACACCCACGAGTTCGCCGTAGCAGGCGAGCGGCTGCGGTTCTTCGACGCCGCCAGCGGACTGCGCACCGACCCGGTCAGGGTGGGATCGTGACGACGCGAACCCTGCTGGCCAGGAGCGAGCCATGAGCCAGGCGGTGCTGCCACACGAGCAGGCGGATGCCGCGCGACGCGCGCCGGGGCGTCGGCTCGCCGATCGGGAGGGGTTCCTGGCCTGGGTAATGCTGCTGCCTGCCGTGGTCTACATCGTGCTCATCGTCGCGGTCCCCTTCGTTCTCGCCGTCGCTTTCGCGTTCAGCGACGTCACCGCGGGTGACCCGTCCTTTGACTGGGTGGGTCTGCGCAACTTCGGCCTGATCTTCGATAACCCCGTGTTCTGGCAGGCACTGGGGAACACCTTCGTGTTCACCGCGGTGTCGATGGTGTTGATCATCGTGCTGGGCAAGGTGCTGGCGAACATCCTGGTCGCCGAGTTCCACGGCAAGTGGGTGGTCCGGTTCCTGGTGCTGCTGCCCTGGACCACCCCGGTGGCGCTGTCGACGGTGGCCTGGCTGTGGCTTTACGACTCGGTCTACAGCCCGATCGACTGGGTGCTGCGCAATCTCGGTCTCATCGATGCCCACCTGTACTTTCTCGGCAGACCCGAGCTCGCCACCGCGTCGGTGATCGCGGTGCACGTGTGGCGCCTCGTCCCGCTGGCCGCGGTGATCATGATGGTCGGGCTGCTCGGCATCCCGACCGACCTGCAGGACGCGGCCCGGGTCGACGGCGTCGGGTTCTGGCGGCGGATGTTCGAGGTGACCATCCCGCTGACCCTGCCGCTGATCGCGGTGGCTGCCCTGTTCGGCGCGATCTTCACCTTCACCGACATGACCGTCGTCTACATCCTCACCCGCGGTGGGCCGACCAATTCCACCCAGGTGCTGTCGAGTTGGGCGTTCATCGTCGGTATCGAGGGCGGGGACATCGGCCAGGGCGCGGCAATCGCGCTGTTCCTGTTCCCGCTGCTGCTCGCCGCCGCCGTGCTCATCCTGCGCGCGGTCCGCCGGATCGAGGTGTTCTGACGGTGAGCCCCCAGACACCATCGGATGCAACGGCACCTCCGGCTGTAGCGGCACCGTCGGGCACAGCGGCACCATCGGCCGCAGCGGCACCGCCGACTGCGGGCCGGGCACTCGACGCCGCGCAGGCGGCCCGGCTGCGCAGGCACTACCGCAGGCGGCACCTGCTGGCCCGGGCGGCGCTCTACGTGGTGGCGGTGCTCGCCGCGCTGGTGTGCGCCGGGCCGTTCCTCTACGGCGCGATCACCGCGCTCAAGCTCAACTCCGACCTCTACGACCCGGATAACACCCCCTTCGGCTTCACCGAGCCCGCCACGCTCGACCACGTCGTTTTCCTGTTCACCGACACCGCCTTCCTCACCTTCGTGGTCAACACCGGGTGGGTGGGGCTGCTGGTGGTCGCGATCACACTGGCACTGGCCGTGCCCGCGGCCTATGCGCTGACCCGGCTGGACCGGCCGTGGGCCGGGCCGATGGGCATCGCCATCTTCTTCGTCTACCTGGTGCCGCCGACGCTGCTGTTCCTGTCCCTGTCCCGGCTGGTGGTCACCGTCGGGCTGCAGGACTCCACCTGGTCGCTGGTGCTGGTCTACCCCACGATCACGGTTCCGGTGTCGACCTGGCTGCTCATCGGCTTCCTCAAGGCGCTGCCCCGCGACATCGAGGAGCAGGCGATGGTCGACGGCTACAGCCGGCTGGGCGCGTTTGCCCGGATCGTCGTGCCACTGCTGTTCCCCGGCATGGTCGCCATCATCGTCTTCGCCTTCACGCTCGTCGCGAGCGAGTTCATCTACGCCCTGGCCTTCGTCTCACCCAGCGCGGAGAAGGTGGTCAGCACCGGGGTGCCCACCGAACTCATCCGCGGTGACGTCTTCTTCTGGCAGTCCCTGCAGGCTGCAGGCGTCCTGATCGCGCTGCCCATCGCGCTGCTGTTCAACCTGCTACTCGCCCGCTTCATCTCCGGCTTCACCCAAGGCGCCGTCAAGGGCTGACGCTGTCGCTCGTTCAACACCGCCGCGGGACGCGATCCTACCGGGGTGCCACCAGGGACCATGCTCGATGCCGCCGCCGCAGTGGCTACGGGCAGCCGAGCGGCTGGCCATGTCCGACTTTCTGATCGCCGCTGTGGCAATAGGCGAGTTCGAAGCAGCGCGGGAGCTCAGCCAGGACACGCTCGCCCGAGCGCGCTGTGTGTTCGGCGACAATCACCCACGCACCCAGAAGGCAACCGACAACCTCGCCGCCGCTCTGCATCTCTTGAGGGAGTCGGCCTATCGAGACGATTCGGACCCTGTGGACGGGTCATAGGGAGTATGGATAGCACGTCAGGCGCGGGTGGCGGCGATGTGGCGGGCCATCTGGGCGAGGTCGCGATGGTCGCTGCCTGGCCGGGTTTCCAGGGCGGCGACCAGTGATTCGAGTTGTCGGCGGGCGCGGATTGAGCTGAGCTTCGTCACGCCCGTGATCGCGCCGTGAGCCAGCTGCAACCCGTCGGACTCCCCGGCCCGGACGTGGATGGTGGCCAGGAGGATGCCGGACTGGGTGCGGGCGCGCTGGATGCCGACGCTCTCCCAGCGCCGCACCGAGGCCGCAGCGAAGGGCTCCGCGGCATCCAGCCGCCTGCGGGCGACCTCCAGTCGTGCGGCCACCCTGTCGAGATCACCACCACTGGGATCGGTGGGCGTGGGCTGCCACAGCTCCCGCGACGTCGCGAACTCGGTGTAGGCGGCATCCCAGTAGCCGAGGCGGGCCAGGGCGGTCGCGGAGTCCGCCCGCGCGCATGCCTCCACAGCCACCCGGGTACTTACCCCAACTATCCTCATGCGCTGGTCGTCCGAAGGGATGTCCCATGCCTTGACCTGGCCGTACTGGAGCATCTTCAGTCCGTCGTCGGGATGGCCGTGCTCCTCGGTGGCCAGCCCGGCATAGCTCAGGGCAAGGGCCTGCACGTAGGCGTCGCCGACCTTGGTGGCCAGCTCTAGCGCGCGGGTGTAGTGGTGCATGGTGCGGTCGTAGAGGCAAGCATCGAATGCGGCCCAGCCAGCTTGGATGTGCAGCTCGGCCACCGCTGTCATCAGTGCCTGCTTGATCGGCTCGGTGCCCGGCACGTCCAGTAGCCGGGTCGCCCAGGTGGCCGCCGCGCTGCTCACCTCCGGGTCGGACCCATAGGTGCGGCTGGCTTCGCGGAGCCGCCGGGTGAGGTCGCGCACCTTCGCCACGTGGACCTCGAAGATCCGCTCCGGCAGCGGGACCGGCGACGGACCAGGCAACTCGGCCAGATCGCTGATCCCCTGCAACGGCCGCCCCGCGATGGCCATGCCTGCTGCGGTGAGTAAAGCGCGACGGCGCATCTCCGAACTCACCCCCTTAGCGGGGTTGGTGACCGTGACCCCGCCAGCGTAGGCGCCATCCGCGCTACCGGCGCCGCAGCCGAGACCCATCCGCTCACGCGGGATACCCAGGCCCTCGGCGATCCGGACCAGCACCCGGTAGTCGATGACCTGCCGACCCTTGATGATCTCCGAGATCTGGGACTGGTGAGTCTTGGTGGCTTTCGCGATCCCGTGCTGGCTCCATCCGTTGTCGCACAGCACCCGGTAGAAGGCGCCGAAGTTGTGGGCGGCCAGGAAACCCCGCACGTCAGGGCGCTCCAGCAGCGTCGGAGCGACGGGCGGGGTACCTGCACGCCCCACGGGCTTGTCGGTGGGTCCGTAGCTCATTGCGATCACCGCTTCCCCTCAGTTCGTATGGCCGAACGCACAGTAGCGGCGTTCACGACCGGACCGGCCTGCAGGTGAGCGTGCTGCCCGCCCGGAGTGACCGTGAAGAGCCACCGGTTCGCGCTGGGCCACCGGCGTGGAGTGGAGTGCTTAGGGTCATCCTTCCTACCCGTCGCTGGGTCGATCTGCGGAGAACGGCTAGCGTCGTTCCGCTAAGATCCGCGCAGCTGAGGGGATAGGAGCTGTAAACATGAAGTCATCGCCAGCCGGAGAGCGCTACTGCCGCTGTGGCACACGCCTTGCCACGGACAACAGTCAGCATCAGTGCGCCCGTTGCCAGCACGACTCACGTGACAGGCTCATCGTCCCGCCCGTAGTACCGGCTGAGTTCTGGCATCTCGCGCAGCTGCAGGATGCGTTCGTTGCCCAGCACATCGGCCACGTCGGCCGCGCCTATCGGATGCACCCATACCACCAAGCCGTCTACGGGCCAGTCGGCATCTCGCAAGGATTGCTCGGGCAATGGCTTGGCCTGAGCCAGCCTCAGGTCAGCCGCATCGAGACCGGACCCCCGATCCTGCACCCAGTGGCGACGAGGACGAGACGTACCGTCGCGCGGTTTTACATGACGTCTTGACCGGTGGTGGCATGGGTCTTTCAGCGTCGGCGCTGGCCGTGGTGGAGCAGGTGCGCCGTCGGATGGATGCGGTACTGGACAGTTCCAATGTCAGCGAGCACACCGTGGAGTACTGGCAACAGATGCTCCACGAGCACGCGCAGCGCTACCAGGTGACCCCGCCCCGGGAGCTGCTGGCCGATGTGGTGAGCGACTTCGCCGAGGTGCAGCAGCTCTTGACCCACCGGCAGCCAATGTGCCAGCGCGCGGAACTCTGCCGCGTCAGCGGCCAGCTGGCGGCGCTGATCGGGATCTTTCTGGCGGCACTGGCCAAACAACGCGAAGCCCGCGCCTGGTTCCGCACCGCCGTCCTGGCCGCACGGGAAGCGGATGACCCGCAGCTTGCCGGGCTCGCCACGGTGCGAGCGGGGATTGTGTGGCTCTACCACGGTGCACCCAAGGCGGCCCTGGCGCACAGCGAGCGTGCCCGCTCGCTGCTGGGCGATGCGACGTCCCCGTGGCTCGTGCGTGGCCTGGTCGTCGAGGCGCGTTCTCTAGCGCAGCTGCACCGTCAGGACGAGGCACGCGCTCGGCTGCTTCGAGCCGAGACACTGTTCGGCCGGCTACCGGCGAGCGCAACCGCGGATACGGCACTGGGCTACACCGAGCGGCAGTTCTATTTCGCGGCAGTTCTATTTCGCGGCAGTTCTATTTCACAGTGGGCAACGCCTACACCTTGCTGGGTATGACCACCGATGCCGAGGAGTTCCAGCGCCGCGCTCTGGCGCTCTACCGGCCCAACGAATACCTCGACCCCGCCCTGATCCAGCTGGACCGAGCTATCTGCATGGCGACAACAGGCGAACCCGATGAAGCCTGCGCCCATGTCAACGCCACCGTCACCGCTGCACCAGCCGAGCATCGCACCGGGTTGATAGCGCAGGGCCACGTCAAGTTCACTGGTTGTGTTGTATTCATGACGTCAAGTGATGCACCGTGGAACGGGGAGCTCCCGTGAACGGGCCCCCGGGCCCCCCCCCCCCACCCCCCCCCCCCCCCCCCCCCGGGGCGGGTCGGGGTTGGTTGGGGCCCCCGCGTCCCCCCCCCCCCCCCCCCCCCCCCACTTCCGGCGATCATGCCTCGCTCCCAGCACCACGAGACCCCAGGCCACCGAAATGTCCTTGATCACCTTCCCCGTCGCCGCCTTGTTCCGGAGCAATCACGGTCCGGAGTCCAGCACCAAACCACCATCCGGAACCGGATCCCTGTGACGGGCACCCCCCAGAGCACCACCCGGAACCGGATGCTGACCTGGATGGGGAGTGAGGACAGGACAGGACCACAGCATGGTCGCAGCCCGTAGTTGCACGTTACTTCAGGTGACCGGCAGAGCGGGCGGGGTCCTGCTCAGGCAGCATCGACCAGCGATGACACCGGGGGAGGCACAGACCTCCCACTCCCCGGAGCCAGTGACCGCCGTGCCCAGCGCGACCAGCCACCAGCCCAGCCCCTGATCACCTTCTCGGAAGAACACAACCCGGTGAGCACCCTCCTCTGCCGAAACAGCAATCAGAGGGCACCGGCCCGGCACCAGGAAGATCCCGCAGTAGCCAGAGAGGGCCCAGACCTGACCGGGATCCCGGCGCACCCGCTCCGGACAGAGTGAACCCACACCCAACCTGTGACTCGATATGACGATCACACGACAGTCGGCGAACTTGCCGTTGCCCTGGGCAGCTAGCCGGCGTACGCGCCGTCGCTTCGTATCCTGCGGATTGGCTGTCAGTGCTCCTGTGGTGTCCCCGCGAGATCGCTGAACAGCGAATGTCAGCACGAGGATCGACCGACGTCGACGCCCGCCTCACCGCCTGGGACGAGACCTGGCGAGACATCGAGCGGCACGGCATTGGTGACTTCGACGTGCAGATAGACACCGACCAGCAATGCCCGGACAGCGCTGCACACGTAGTCCGATCGCATCTAAATGCAGCACTGGCTTAACTCAGGTCACTGAATGTGTTGAGCTCATAACGTCAGGTCGCCCGCTGCACACCGAGGCCGTGCCCGAGCCCCCTTGCAGCTCCGTAAGCCCGGAACTAGACCGCCATTAGGAGCCAAATCGCACCGGGTTGGGACAGCGATTAGGAACCGAATTGCGGTTCTGTGCACCCTGCTGAGCGCTATTCGGAGCCGAATTGCGGTTCGGCACGTTAGGGGGTGCTGTTTAGAGGAATTGCGGGCGGTGCGGCGATCGCGCTGGGCGGGACGGCGATCATCTGGCGGGGTGAGGGCGGGAAATCTGGGCGAGGGGTGGGGGGAATGTCAACGACTACTGGGGGTCACTACGGATAAACTTTAAGTGATCATGATGTTGGCCTGGGCTCAGCCTGTGGGCTCGTGAGTGAATAGCAGGGTTATCGCCCGGAGCAGTGGCTCCAGCGGCGGCGCGCGGCGGGGGGCCGGAGTACGGGGAGGCCACCTTGAGGTTCAGGCGAGCGCCGGGCGTCGGTGCACCAGACGCGGGCGAGCCGACGCTGATCGGCGTTGACGATGTCAAGACCCCGTCCTGGGCGAAGGTGAACGAGGCGGTCGCCGGGGCCGGTGTCGGCTCGATGCTGCGGGCGGCTCCGGGTGCGATGGGCATGCTGGTGCGGCTGGCCTGGCAGACTTCGCCGCGGTTGACGTTGCTGGCGGCGGTGGTCGAGCTGCTCTCGGGATGCGCCACCGCGTTCGGTTTGCTGGCTACCGCGAACGTGTTTACCCAGCTGCTGGAGGAGGGCCCGACGCCGCAGCGGGTGGTGGCGGCGTTACCTGCGCTGACTTTGGTGATGGCCTCCTACGCTGTGGGAGGGCTGTTGGACGCCACGGTCGGCGCCGTGCACGCCGTCCTGGCCCCTCGGGTGGAGCTGCGCGTTCAGGATGAACTGCACGCCGCGGTGATCGGGGTGGAGCTGGTCGCTTTCGACGACGCGGATTTCGTGGAGCTGGTGCGGCGGGCCTCGGCGCAGGGGATCATGAGTGTCCGCCAAGGGGTGAGCGACGCCGGGAACCTGCTCAGCTCGATGATCTCGTTGGCCGCCGCGATCGGCACCGCGGGCCTGCTCAACCCCATGCTGGCGCCCGTGGTACTGCTGGCCGCGCTGCCCAATGGCTGGGCCAGCGTGCGGGCCGCGATGCTGTCTTACCAGTCGTTTGTGCGGATGGTCTCGCGGATGCGCCGACTGGGGATCACCAGTGACATGATCACCAGTCGGTACCAGGCGGCCGAGGTTCGTGCCTTCACCACGCAGCACACTCTGCTCAGCGAGCACCGTCGGATCGGGTCCCAGCTCACCACCGAGGCCGTGCGGGTCGAGCACCACAAGACCGCGATCCGGCTGGTCGGCCGGACCCTGGCAGGGGTCGGCACCGCGTTGGCCTACGGGGTCCTCGGCGTACTGCTTTACACCGGGGCAATGCCACTGGCCTTGGCGGGTGCCGCGGCGGTGGCGATGCGCACCGCCAGTTCAGCGGCGTCCACCACGGTGTACGCCGCCAACCGGCTCTACGAGCACAGCCTCTACCTCGACCTGCTGACCAGCTGCCTGGATCAGTGCCGGCGCCTGCACCGGGCCGTAGCCGTGGCGGCACTCCCGCATGATCCGAAACTCATCGAGCTGCACGAGGTGTCCTTCAGCTACCCGGGGAAGGACGAACCGGCCCTGGACGGCGTCAGCCTGACGATCAGCCGTGGGCAGGTCGTCGCATTGGTGGGGGAGAACGGTTCTGGCAAGTCCACCCTGGCCAAGGTGATCACTGGGCTCTACCTGCCCGACCAGGGCCGGGTGAGCTGGGACGGGGTGGACATCGCGCAGGTCGACCAGCGCGAGCTGCACTCACAGGTCGCGCTGGTGCTGCAGCACCCCGCCGAGTGGCCGATGACCGCCGAGAACAACATCCGCATCGGCCGGCTGGAACGCGCCGACCCGGATCGCCGCGTGCTCGCCGCCGTCGCGGCCGAGTCCGGTGCCGACGCCGTTGTCGCCGATCTTCCGCATGGCTGGGACAGCGTGCTCTCCCGCCAGTTCCAGAACGGTTGCGACCTCTCCGGCGGGCAGTGGCAGCGGATCAGCGTCGCCCGTGGCCTGTACCGGGACGCACCCCTGCTCGTCGTCGACGAACCCACCGCCGCGCTGGACGCCAAAGCCGAGCATGCGGTGTTCCGATCCTTGCAATCGCTGAGCTCCCGCCAGTCACTCAGCCGAGCGGGCCGCGGATCGGGCGACGGCGCAGGCCCTACCCGCACCACGGTGTTGATCACCCACCGGCTGGCCAACATCCGCCATGCCGACCAGATCATCGTCATGGACCACGGGCGGATCACCGAGCAGGGCACCCACGACGAGCTGATGGCCCTCGGCGGCGGGTACGCCGAGCTGTTCACCCTGCAAGCCAGGGCCTACCTCGACGGCAACGCATGAGTGGCCTCGGGTGCTGGATCACCCGACTGGCGGTGCCACCACCTGTGTGATCCTGAACAGCCTGTCCGTGTACACCACGAGGAAGATCCGTGGCCCGGCGCCCCACCGCGCGCTGCGCCACTTCCCCCTTGCGGTGACCTGAATGGGTTTACTCAGCACGTTCGGTCGCCGTTTCCGGCTGCGCCCTCACGCATCGAGCACGGGTGGGATCGATGTGGTGTCACCAGATCGGGCCGACGGTTCGCAGCGCCACTATTTCGGGTCAATTTTTGTGAATTCAGTGGTTCGAGTGAATTGATGCGAAGTCACTGAATCGAGGTAATTGATTTCGCGGTGAACTTCTTGGGAAGATTTTCGGCGATCGGTTCTTGGATCTGCTGTGGGCGGTGTGCGATGGCGGTGTGCGATCTGTCGGTATTGGGGGGCGAATTTATGGACGTCAGGTCGGTCAGCTGGCCGGACACCGCAGTAGCGATCGTGGGAGTGGGGTGTCGGCTGCCGGGTGGAATCTCGTCCCTCGACGGTCTGTGGGGGGCCCTGGAGCAGGGCTTGGATCTGGTCGGGGAGATACCTGCGGACCGGTTCGATACCGCACATTTCGTGGTTCCGGGCCAACTGCGCCCGGGTAAGGCTTACACAGCGGCTGGCGGTTTCTTGGAGGATGTCATTGGTTTTGACGCGGAGTTTTTCGGAATCTCCCCGAAGGAAGCTTCGCGGCTGGATCCTCAGCAGCGGCTGCTGCTGGAGTGCGCGGTGGAGGCATTGGACGACGCGGGCGTCGACCCAGCTGGGCTGGCTGGCAGTGACACTGCGGTGATGATGGGAGTGTCTTCCCACGAATACGGTGACCTGCAACGGCAGCGGGGGCGGACGGTCAACGCCTACACGGCGAGTGGCATGGCGGCCTGTAATGCCGCTAATCGCCTCTCTTATTTCTTCGACCTGCGGGGACAGTCAACGGCGATGGACACCGCGTGTTCCTCGGCATTGACTGCGGTGCATCAGGCGTGCGAGGTATTGCGCTCTGGACGCAGTGGTCTGGCGTTGGCCGGTGGCGTGAACGCACTGCTCGGCCCAGGCGCTTTCGTGGCGTTTTCGCAGTCGTCGATGCTGTCGCCGACCGGTCGGTGCCGGCCGTTCTCGGCACGGGCGGACGGTTATGTGCGCTCGGAGGGGGCGGGCGTGCTGGTGCTCAAGCCGTTGGGGGTAGCACTGGCGGACGGGGATCGGGTACACGCGGTCATCGCCGCGAGCGGAGTGAACGCTGATGGCCGCACCACCGGATTGGCGTTGCCCAACGCCGAGGCGCAGGCCGCGCTGCTGGAGCGGCTCTATGCCGCTGCGGGCATAAGCCCGCAGGAGGTGGCCTATGTCGAGGCGCACGGCACCGGGACACCGGCAGGTGATCCGGTTGAGTGTGCGGCCCTTGGCCGGGCGCTGGGCAGCCGGCGGGGCGCGTCGGCCGGGCTCCCCATCGGCTCGGTGAAGTCCAACCTGGGGCACCTGGAGGCTGCTGCGGGGGTAGCAGGGCTGCTCAAGGCACTGCTGGTGCTGCGTGAGCGGCGGATTCCGGCGACACTGCATGCCGAACCGGTCAGTGAGTTGATCGACTTCGCCGGTCTGAACTTGGCGCCGGTAACTGCGGTCCGCCCACTGGAGGGCTCCGGCCGTCAGGTGGTGGGGGTCAATTCCTTCGGGTTTGGTGGCGCCAATGCCCATGTTGTGCTGGCCGCAGCACCACCCGTGACAGGCCATCGCTCAGCAGCCGGCCAGGCACCAGGACCCACCGCCCCGACGGCACCGGGCCGGTTGCCGGTGGTGATCTCGGCTCGCACGCCACAGGCGCTGACCAAGGCGGCTGCCCGGTGGGCTGATTGGCTGGAGAAGCTGGAGCCGGATGAGTTTTATGATGCGGCGTTCACCGCGTGCCGACGCCGGGGTCACCATGAGCAACGCATTGTGGTCCTGGCCGGCGACTCGCGCGAAGCAGCGGTGTCCTTGCGCACCCTGGCCGAGGGTGAACCGGCCTCGGGTGGGGCGTCAGCCAGGGCGGTCGAGCGTGGCCGCGTGGGATTTGTCTTCGATGGTAATGGCACCCAATGGGTCGGGATGGGTGGCGAGCTGCTGGCCACAGATTCGGCCTTCCACACCGAGGTCGTTGCCGTCGACGAGGCCCTGACTCCGCTGTTGGGCTGGTCGGTGCTGGCGGAATTGGCCCGCCCGGCCGATCAGGGTCGATGGGAACGCACCGAGATCGCCCAACCCCTGTTGTTCGCCGTCCAGGCCGGGCTGGTGGCCGCGCTGGCCGCGCGTGGGGTGGCACCGGCGGCGGTGGCCGGGCACAGCGTCGGGGAGGTGGCGGCGGCCTACTGCGCCGGGGCACTGGATCGGGCGTCGGCGTGCCGGGTGGTCGCCGAGCGCAGCCAGGCGCAGGCGGCCACGGCGGGTGCGGGGCGAATGGCCGCGGTCGGCGTGAGTACCGCCGACGCCGAGCGCCGCCTGGGTGCGCTCGGATACACCGACCGGCTCGTGGTCGCCGGCGTCAACAGCGCCCGGGATGTGACGGTGGCCGGTGACGCCGAGGCGCTGGCCGCTTTCGGCATCGTGCTGCGTGAGCAGGGGGTGTTCTTCCGCGACCTGGGATTGAACTACGCCTTTCACAGCCCGGCAATGGACGCACTGTGTGACCCGCTGATGGCGGGTCTGTCCGGTCTGGTTCCGGCGAGTAGCCGCATTCCACTGATATCCACGGTCACCGGCGGCGGGGTGGACGGCGGGGACCTCGATGCCGGGTACTGGTGGCGCAATGTGCGCCAGCCGGTTCGGTTCTGGGCCGCCGTCGACGTACTGACCGGGGCGCAGGGCTGCGACGTGCTGGTAGAAATCGGCCCGCATCCGGTGCTGGGCAGCTATCTGCGCCGCGCGGCGACCGATCGCCCGCATCCGATCGCCATCGTGCCCACCATGACCCGCACCACCGCCGGGCGGGGTGCCCTGGACACCGCCCAAGCCCAGTTGCTGGCGGCTGGCGCCGACCTCGACTGGTCGGTGTTCTTTCCCCGCCGCGGCCGGGTCATCGCTCTGCCGGCCTATCCGTGGCAACGTGAGCGGCACTGGAACGGCAGCCCCGAGTGGTGGCAGGAGGGAGTGGCCGAGGACCCGCCTGCGGGTGGACGCCATCCGTTGCTGGGTGCCCGGCAGCCCAGCGCCGTCCCGGCCTGGCTGCAGGAGATCGAGCCAGCTGCGTTGGCGTGGCTGGCCGACCACAAGATCGGCCAGGCGGTGGTGCTGCCTGCGGCTGCCTATGTGGACATCGCCCTGGCTGCCGGGCAGGAAGTGTTCGAAGCGCCGGTTGAGATCACTGGGCTGACCATCAGGCGAGCACTGACCCTGCCGTGGGACGACCCAGCCATGCAGATCCGCCTGCACACCGCCCTGACCCGCGACGGGGCCGTCACGGTGACCAGCCGTGACGGCGAGCAGGGAGACTGGGTCGAGCACACCCGGGGCCGGGTGCGCAGGTTGCTGCGCGAGCGGCCGCCGACGGTGGACGTGGCGGCGATCCGTTCCCGCCTACCCGAGATGTTTACCGCCGAGCAGCACTATGCCGCCTGCGCCCGTGCGGGCCTGCCCTATGGTCCCGCGTTCCAGACGCTGCGGCGGCTGTGGTCCGGACGCGGTGAGGTACTGGCCGAGTACCGCGCTGCGGTGGAGGTCGGCGAGGCGCACATGGCGCATCCGAGCGTGCTCGACGGCGCCTTGCAGGCCGGGTTGCCGTTGCTGGCAGCCGTCGCCGACGAACGCGTTCCGTTCGTGCCCCTCGGCATTGAGACGGTGCGTTGCTGGCAGCCGATGCCCGCCGCCGGGCTGGTCCATGTGCATGCCCGCACCGTGACCGCGCAGGATGCCTCGTGGGACCTGACGGTCACCGACGCCGACGGCCTGATCGCCATGCAGCTGCTGGGTTGCCGACTACGCCGCTTCGATGCCGCCCGCCGACCCGAGCCCACCCGGCTGACCGAGGTGCTGCGGGCCGCCCCACTGCCCGCAACCACCGCTGCAGCCCCGTGCCCCCGGCCGGCTCCGGGTGACATTCTGAACGCCTGCGCCGAAGAGCTGAAAACAGTCACTGACCAGTGGCATGCCCACCCCTACGCTCAGTACACGCCCCGGGCGCTGGAGCTGAACGCGCATTTCGCCGCCGCCGCGCTGCGCGAGTTCTTGCCTGGACAGGATGCGTTCACCGTCGATGACTTGTTCGCGGCCGGTGTCCGTCCCACCCACCACCGGCTCCTGACCACCCTGATCGGCATGGCCACCCGGCACGGTCTGCTGGCCGAGGCGGGCCCGGGGCGCTGGCGTCTGGCCGGTGAGCCGACGCCCCGGCAGCTGTTTCAGGCCCTGCTGCGCGACGCTCCCGCCGGAAACGTCGTCCTGCACGGATATGGGGTGTGCGGGCGTCACTTGGCCGCAGTCCTGCGCGGCGATCAGGACCCATTGGATTTGTTGTTCTCCGACACCGACGCTCTCGCCGCCCACTTCTACGACAGCGCACCGGTTTGTCAGTATCACCACCAGATGGTCCAGCGGTTGCTGTGCACCGCTGTGGCCGACTGGCCCGCAGACCGGCCGCTGCGGATTTTAGAGGTCGGCGCCGGTACTGGTGGCCTGACCGCCGGACTCCTCCCGCATCTGCCACCGGAACGAACCCACTACACCTACACCGATATCTCCACGGCCTTCTTCCCCCCGGCGCAGCAACGTTTCGCGGCCTTCGACTTCCTCCACTACCAGCGCCTGGATCTGGAAACCGACCCGACCGAACAGGGCTTCACCCCAGGCTCGTTCGACCTGGTGGTTGCGGATAACGTGCTGCACGCCACCAGCGACCTCGCCCGAACCCTGCACCACATCGGTGATCTCCTGACCGAGGGCGGGCACCTGCTGGCGGTGGAGACCCATAACGAGCTCCTGCTCGCCCCGATCTTCGGTCTGCTGGACTCCTTCTGGGGTAACAAAGACACCGATCTGCGTCCTGGCGGGCCGCTGCTGGTGCGCCAAGCCTGGCCGCAGCTGCTGCAGGACTGCGGCTTCACCGCGACCGTGCAGACCGGCGACACCGCCGAACCCGCCCGCAGCGACTACTCCGTCATTCTCACCGCCCGTGGCGCCCGCAACCCGCGGCGCACCGACATTCCCCAACCTGCCCGGGACGTCGTCGGCAGCAGCGCGCGGAGGTGGCTGGTAACCAGCGCGCCGGGTGCCTGTGAAGCAGAGCCGGACAGTGGACCGCAGCGGGAGCTGGTGGCCGCGCTGCGGGCCCAGGTCGAGCCCAGCATGGCGCGCACCGTGCCCGCCGGCGAGGACGCCGCGCAGTGGACAACGCTGCTGACTGAGCACCCCGGTTCGGTCGACATCGTGGTGCTGGTCGTGGCCCGCTCCGCCGCGTCACCGACGCAGGCCACCGAGGATGCAGTGCGGTACTGCGCGGTACTGCGCGCGCTGGCCACCGCCCATCAGCAGACCGTGGAGCAGTGCCAGCTCACGGTATGGCTGGTCACCTCCAGCGCCGACGATGCCGGGTGCTGCCCACCAACCACACCCAGCGCCGCCGCGGCCTGGGGAGCGGCCCGGGGCCTGGCCAATGAGCACCCCGAGCTCACCGTCCGCCGGATCGTCCTGGTCCAGCCGGGTCACCGCGAGTACCAGACCGCCGCTGTGGTCGACCGTCTGGTTCAGGAACTGCTGGCCCGGCCCGAGGACGACGAAGTCCTGCTCACTCCCCACGGTCGGTTCGTCTCCCGGGTCCGGCCGTTGGCCCCACCGTGTCGTCCGTCCACGACCCGAGCTGCCTACACCCTGACGCTGAGCAGTCCCGGCTTGCGCTACCAGCTGGGCTGGCGACCGACGAGGATCCCCGAGCCGCAGTCGGGTGAAGTCGTCATCGCCGTCGCCGCCGCCGGTCTGAACTACCGGGACATCATGATCTCCACCGGTCTGGTGCCCAGCTCCAGGTACAGCCGCTGGCCGGATGTGGCCGACCTGGGGCTCGAGTGCGCTGGCACGGTCATCGCCGTCGGCCCCGATGTCGCACAGCCCTCTGTCGGTGACCGGGTGGCCGGCGCCGCTCTGGGCTGTTTCGGCTCGCATGCCTTAGGCCGTGCCGACCGGCTCATCCCGATCCCCGAAAACATGACCTTCGCCGAGGCTGCCACGCTGCCCGTGGTCTTGCTGACCGTGCAGCACAGCCTGTCTCACCTAGCCAGACTGGCCGCCGGCGAAACCATCCTGGTCCACGGTGCGGCCGGCGGCGTGGGTCTGGCCGCCCTGCAGTACGCCCAGTACGTCGGCGCCCGCGTCATCGCCACCGCAGGCACTCCCGCCAAACGCGATCTGCTCCACCTGCTCGGCATCGAACACGTCCTGAACTCCCGCAGCCCGCACTTCGCCGACCACATCCTCGACCTGACTGGCGGCGACGGCGTCGACGTGGTGCTGAACTCGTTGTCCGGCGATGCCCTGGTGCGCAGCCTGGGTCTGCTCAAACCCCACGGTCGCTTCGTGGAACTGGGCAAGCGGGACCTCCTCGCCGACACCCCGCTGCCCTCCGCCCCCTTCCTGAACAATCTCACCTTCTTCGGCGTTGACGTCTCTCCGCTGCTGGCCCAGCCCTCGCGGCTGGCCGACGCCCATCTGGCGGCGATCGGCGAGGCCCTGCACAGCGGCAGCTACCGGCCGCTGCCGCACCGCACCTACCCCACCACTCGCATCCAGGAAGCATTCACCTGCCTGCAGCATTCCCGGCATACCGGCAAGATCGTGGTCACCTTCGACGAACCGGTCCGCGTTCAGCAGCCCACCGCTGGCGGGGTCCTGGACCCCCACGCAACCTACCTGGTCACCGGCGGTCTGAGCGGGCTCGGCGCGGCCACCGCCCGCCACCTCGCCGCCCGTGGCGCTGGCCATCTGGTCCTGATCAGCCGCCGCGGCGCGGACGCCCCCGAAGCCCCCGCGCTGCTGGCTGACCTGCAGGCCCGCGGCGTGCAGGTCAGCGCATATGCCGCCGACGTCGCCGACCCCGACGCCCTGCCCGGCATCCTCGAGCATCTCGACGCCTCCGGCCGCCGACTGGCTGGGGTGATCCACGCGGCCATGGTCAACGACGACGGCTGGCTCACCGAATTCACCGACGAACGCGTCCGCGCCGTCCTCGCGCCGAAGATGACCGGCGGTCACCTGCTGGACCAGCTCACCCGGCACCGGAAACTGGACTTTTTCGTCGTCTACAGCTCGGTAGCCGCACTCGGCGGCAACGCGCGTCAGGCTCCCTACGTGGCGGCCAATCTAGCGTTGGACGCCCTGGTGCGGGACCGTCGCCGAGCCGGACTCCCGGCTCTGGCCATTCAGTGGGGCGCCATCAGCGACACCGGCTACATCCACCGCGCCCAGCAGCACCCTGACGAGGCGGCCTACTTCGGCCTGGGCCCGCTGCTCGCTGCCGACGCTTTATCCGCCCTTGATGAGCTGCTGGCGCATCCCGATGCCGAGGTCGCCGCTGTCGGCAACTTCGACTGGGACACCGCGCGACGGTATCTCGTGCCCAACCTCACCGCCCCCCGCACCGCCACGTTGTTGCACGCGTCGTCCGACGGCACCGACGACACCCACGCCGCCGACCACCTACGCACCGCTCTGGCCACGGCGCCCGACCCCCTGGTGCTCGTGGAGGACGCGCTGGCCGAACTGCTGGCCCAGGTCCTACAGACCACAGCCGAGCGCATCGACCGCAGCCGCCGCCCCGACCAGCTCGGTATGGACTCCCTGATGGGCGCCGAACTCACGACGCTGATTCACCAGCGCATCGGCTGCGAGATCGCCGTCGTCGAGCTGATCGGCGCACCCAGTCTGACCACGCTGGCCCAGCGCATCCTCATCCGCCTGGGCCATACCTCTCCCGGCACTTCGCGTGCCCCCGCTTCCTGACCGCGCCGAGAGCCGTCCGAAGGAACACGATGACCACCACGACACCGCACGGTGGCACTTCCGCCGCAGGACAGCCCACCCTGGCCGTCCTCGCGGCCCGACCTGACGCGGACGTGCGACTGTACTGCTTTCCTCCCGCCGGTTTCGGGCCGGAGTTCTATCTGCCCTGGTCGCCGCTGCTGGCGCCCACGATCGAATTGTGTGCGGTATGCCTGCCTGGCCATGGCGCCGTCGCCGACCAGCTCTGTGTGACCGACCTGCGGCAGCTCACCGCCGCGCTCGCCGACTTGGTCCACACGCCCGGCGACAACCGCCCCTTCGCCCTGTTCGGACACAGCTCCGGCGCCCTGCTCGCCTTCACCACCGCGTGCCGTCTGCGCCGCACCCACCACCGCCTGCCGGTCCTGCTCGCCGTGTCCGCCTTCCCCGCCCCCCACCTCGACACCTACGGGCGCACCTTCGGCCTGCGTCTGGTCAGCGGCCAGACGACCATCGCCGACTTCATCGGCCCGCTGTACGAGCCGACCCGGCTGACCCCGGATCAGGTGGCCACCGCCCTGGCCCCACTGTTCGCCGACTTCCTCCTGAGCCTGCAATACCGCCACCACGACGAAGCTGCCTTGGAACTTGACCTCGCTCTCTACGGCGGCAAATCCGACCCGGTCGTTCCGATCGACCAGCTGGGCGCCTGGAACGACCTGGCCACCACCCCGGCGACCCCCTGCCTCTTCCCCGGCGGCCACATGTACCCCCTTGACCAGGCCGAGGCCCTCATCGATCAACTCGACAAGGATCTGCACGCCGCACTCCGCCACATCGCGCCATGACTGAACCCCGCGCCAAGCCTGAACCCCGCGCCAAACCTGAGCCCCGCGCCAAACCTGAGCCCCGCGCCAAGCCTGAACCCCGCGCCAAGCCTGAGCCCACTGCGGCCCGTTTGCCCAGAGTTGGCAGACACCGCGCCGCGGCACCGCCGCTGAGCCTGTCGCGCCGCTGGGCGGCGACTGCTGTGGTGTGTCTGGGCCTGTTCCTGCTGGGCATGGATCTCACCGTCCTCAACGTCGCCATCCCCGACCTGCAGCGTGACCTGGCGCCGTCAATGGCCCAAGTGCAGTGGATCGTCGATGGTTACGCCCTGATGCTCGGCGGCACCGTGCTGGCCGCAGGCGCGGTCACCGACCGGATCGGCCGGCGTCGCTCCTTCACGATCGGGCTGGCCGTGTGCGGTGCGTTCTCGATACTGGGAGCCCTTGCCCAGCAACCCTGGCCGGTGATCGTGGCACGATTCGGCATGGGTGCGGGTGCGGCGCTGTTGATGCCCGCCACCTTGTCGATTATCAGCAACCTGTTCCCGGAATCCCACCTGCGTCGCCGGGCGATCGCATTGTGGGCAGTGATCGGCGCGCTGGGCGGGACGACCGGACCGGTCGTCGGAGGCTGGCTGGTGCACCACTTCTCGTGGCACGCCGGATTCTGGATCAACGTTCCGGTCACCGCCGTCGCCATCGCCCTGGCGCTGCTGGTAGTGCCCGAATCCCGCGTCCCTCATGCCCAGCGCGTCGACGTCCTGGGAGTCGTCCTGTCCGCGACCGGATTGCTGGCGTTGGTCTGGGCGATCATCGAGAGCCCCGCCCGAGGCTGGACCAGCGCTCCCGTGCTGGCCGCTTTCACGGCCTCAGCTGTGCTGCTGACCGCCTTCATCAGCTGGCAAGCCCGCAGCCGCGCTCCGATGCTCCCGCTGTCACTCATCCGTCGACCCCAGGTCGGGATGAACGCCGCCGCGTTGGCCCTGATGTCCTTCGCCCTGTTCGGTGCCCTGTTCGTGATCACCCTCTATCTGCAGGAGGTCCTGGGTTACACACCCTGGGAGGCAGGGCTGCGCACGCTGCCATTGCCCGCCGCCGTGATCGTCGGAGCCGCCGTGGGACTTCCCCTCCAGGCCCGCTACGGCGTGAAAACCTCGGTGGTCGTGGGACTGGGTGTGGTCACCGCCGCATTCGCCGTCCTGGCTACTACCCACCCCAGCTCCGGGTACGACCACCTGGTGATTTTCCAGCTCATCGCCGGACTCGGTGCGGGAATGGTCGGTTCCGCCGGAACTGAGGCGGTCATGGCGGCCGTGCCACCAAGCCGGGCTGGACTGGGCTCGGCCATCAACGACGCCACCCGCCAGGTCGGCGTCGCCCTCGGGGTAGCCGTGCAAGGTTCGATCATCACCGCCGTCTCCGATTCCCGGCTGCACACCCTGCTCACCCAACCCGGTACCTCCGACACCCTGCGGCAGGCGGCCGATCACAGCATCCTCACTGCCTCCTCCTTCGCCGAGCAGCTTCCCGACCCCTTCCGGACACAGCTGCTGGGCGCCGCCCGTGAGGCCTTCATCGACGCCATGACCACCGCCGCCCTCGTCGCCGGAGCCGTCACTCTCCTCGCCGCTGCCGCGGTCTGCTACTGGCTGCCCACCACCGCACCCGCCTCACCGCTCGACTCATAGTTCGCTTGGCTCGTTATGTAGGGCTGCTTCAACGTCGGCCGGGCCGGGTCTGGTGTGCATGGCTTATGGGGATGGTGGTCGTGGCGGTGAGATGTTGGTGAATTAGGACTTTCAGCCAGACTTGGGCGAGTGCGGTGAGGTGGAATGCGTAGTCGAGGGTGAAGCGGGTGGCCTCGGTGGCCAGGCCTTGGCCGCGTGCTTCGGGGGCCAGCAGAATGAGGAACTCGGCGGTGCGGACCTGATGGTCGACCGTCAGACTGGTCAGCCCGCAGGGTGCGGCGTCGTTCTTGAGGTCGTGGATAGTGAATCGGACCTGGTTCAGTGATCCGCGTGCTTGGTGGCCGTAGCCTTCGCGGCGGGTTTCGAGGGATTCGGGGACTTGGCGTCCGTAGCCGTTGACGACTACGGGGTCGTTCTCCCAGCGCCAGTACTCCTCGATGAGCTCAGCATGGGGTTGGCCCGAGTCCCACCCGCTCTCCGCGTATCCACAGCACCGGTTCAGTCACATCGGCCTCCTTGCCGCCTCGTCCCCGCCGGACGGGATGCGCATGATCGGGGTGAACAGTTCGGTGGACGCCGGTTCGCCCACCCGCTTGCCGCCAGCCTCGATCCAGGCGTGCAGCCGTAGCGGGTCGGCTGCCACGCCATGGCACCAGGATGCCCGGTAGCCAGCCAAACCCAGAGCGAGCATCGCTGCGACGGACTCTTCCAGACAAGCGATTCGTGCGGGAAAGAAACTGGCGGCTGCCCTCGGGCACCTGCCAGAGATGATCTTGACAAGTGTCCGAGGGTGGCTGGTTCAGCCGAAGGTGATGATGAGCTGGGGTGGCTGGTCGGGGGCCTTGGCGTGGCCGTGGAACTGCTGCTCAGGGCCTGCCGGGTCGCCTTCCTGGGAATCCTTGATCAGGAAGCCGTTGTTGGCACCGGTGTACATGGCTTGGACCTGCTCGGTGACGGTCCACTCCAGGGTGCCGAGACCCGAGTCGGTGGTGGCGGCGGGCCCGGCGGTGGTCGGCTGGTTCGCCCAGGTCACCTCGGACTCGGTCCAGCTGCCGTCGACGGCGACTGCCTCGAGCGTCCGGCCGGGCGTCGCTGAGCTGGCGTGCAGGCGCAGCTTCGCGTCGACGACCTGGCAGCCGCCTGCGTCGGGCAAGGCGAAGCGCACCAGGGCACGGAGGTTGCCCTCCGCGCTCTTGGAGCGCACCTTCAGCACGGCGTCTGCGCCGAAGTTCGCTGTGGGGTTGTTCTCAGCGAGCCAGCTGTCGATGTCGGCCGTGGTCTCCAGGGTGCCGGTGCAGCCCGGCGTCTCGGATTCGAACGCCCCGATGTCCGGCGTCAGCCCCTGCGGGCGCGTCACGCCTCGCTGGTCGGTGGCCGGGAAGGGTGCGACGTTGGCGTTGTTCAACGCGGGGCTGCCTGCCTGCAGGGCGTGGGTGAGGGTCGGCCCGCCGTTGTCGGCCAACGGGCCGAGCCGGGGGTCGACGTTGATCTGGTCACCCTCGGCGCGCAGGCCGCAGGTGTCCGCGTTCTCCAGGTTGCTGCCTTGGGAGTCCAGCGTCCCGCCGCAGTTTCCACCGGTGGGGTTGTTCGCGATGATCGTGTTGCGGGGCAGGACGAACCCGTCGCCGGTCAGGTCGGCGCCGCCGTTGCTGATCCCGCCACCGGAGGCCGCGTTGTTGTCGGTCACGGTCACGTGGACCAGGTCGGCTCGCGTGCTGTTGGCCAGCATGCCGCCACCGAAGCTCGTCGCGGTGTTGGCCGAGACCGTGGAGTTCGTCACGGTCGTCCCCGCGTCGCCCTCCAGGAACAGTCCGCCGCCGCTGTCGGCGTGGTTGCCGGTGATCGTGGAGCGGTTGATGGTCAGCGGCGCGTCGCCGACGTGGTGGATGGCGCCACCGGCGAACGCCCGGTTGTTGCGGACGGTCGTGTCGGTGATGCCGAGCTCGCCATCGCCTTGGCTGTCGATGCCCCCGCCGCTGCCGGACTCTTCGTTGGCGACGTTGTCGTTGATGCGGCTGCCGGTGATCGTCGCAGTCTCGCCTTCCTTAGCGATCTTGTCGCCGGCGAAGCTGATTCCGCCGCCGTTGGCCCCGGCGGTGTTGCCGAGCACGTCGATGTTGGTCATGGCGACAGCGCCCGAGTCGATCGCCAGCCCGCCGCCGTCGGCGCTGGCGGTGTTGGCCGAGATGGTTGTGTTCGTGATCTCGACGGCGCCGTCACCGTGGTTGGCGAACCCCCCGCCGCTGTCCCCGTCGTTCTGCCGCAGTGTGCTGTCGCGCAGCGAGAACTGGCCGTCGGAGTCGTTCTGGATCGCGCCGCCTGCCCCGCCCAGGCCTTCGCTGAGCGCGTGGTTGCCGATGAACGTGCTCGTGGCGACGTCGACCAGCGCGTCGGCGTTGTTCGCTAACCCGCCGCCGTTGGCACCGGTGTTGTCGCTGAAGGTGACCCCGGTGATGGTCACCGCACCGAAGCCGTTGTTCACGATCGCGCCACCGTCGCCTTCGGCGATGTTGCCGATGAACCGCCCGTCAGTCACGATCAGCGTGCCGGGGCCGTCGTTGGCCAGCGCGCCGCCGTCGGCCTCCGCGTGGTTGCCGGTGAACGTCGAGTTGCGGATTTCTGCTGAGCCGCCCAGGTCGCCACCCCCGAACCCCCCGCCGGCATCGCCCCGGTTCGCGGTGAACGTGCTGTCGGTCACCAAGACGGCGCCACCGTTGTTGGCGAGGCCACCGCCGTACCCGTTGGAGGCGTTGCCCGAGAACGTGGTGCGCTCGACTGTGAGCGTTCCGCCAGCATTGTTGATGCCGCCACCTGACAATTCGAATTCGCCACTGTCGTTGTCTGAGATCGTCGAGTCCGTGACGGTGATTGTGCCGTGGACGTCGAACTCACCGTTGTTCAGGATCGCCGATCCGCCATGGTTGTTTGTCAGCGTGCTGCTCGTCACGGTCAGCGTGCCGGCGCGGTTGTTGTTCAGCGCGCTGCCGCCCTCGATCGAGGAGTTGGCCGTGAACGTCGATCCGCTGACGGCGATGGTGCCATTGGCGTGATTATCGACGCCGCCGCCGTTCTTACCCGCCAAGTTGTTCGCAACGGTGACGTTGGTCAGCTGCACGGTCGCGTCGCCTTCGTTGAGCACCGCCCCGCCGAACTCCTGCGCATATCCTTCCTGCAGGCGGAGCTCGGAGAGGGACACCGAGCCGACCCCTGGGGCGACCGCGAACAGCCGGTCCAGCCCGGGGATCTCCGCCCCGGACCCGGCCTTCGGGACGCCGCCGTCGATGGTCGTGGCGCTCTGCCCGGCGCCGGTGATGGTCAGGTCTTCGGTGATGTCGAAGTCGCCGCTGGTGATGTCGTTCTGATTCAGCGGTGGGATCGCGATCGCGAACTCGCCTGCCGGTAGCACGATCGTGTCCGCGCCTGCGAACGCGTTGGCCTCCTGGACTGCTGCGCGTAGCGTGCAGGTCCCGTTGGAGGTGGCGCAGGTCCCGTCACCAGGCGTGGCGTCGACCGCGTCGGCGTTGCTGTCGACTGTGAACGTCGTCTGCGCCGCAGCGGCGGTGGCGGTGAACGGGAGCGCGGTCGCCGCGAGAAGCGCGGTCAACGCGAGGCGGGTTGTGTACCACCTCGCCGCTGCTGCTTGTCGGGGACTTCCGATCGGTCGGCAAGCCCTGGGTTTGGACACAGCGTAGCCTTTCTGTGCTGCTGGAACAGGTCGTACGGAGACCATCGGGTCAAGCCCCAAGGGGACGAGCCCACAGAGCGGCCGGATATCGGCGACAGCTCTATAGTTCGGTTGTCCGCTCGACAGGGTCAGGGCGCGGGGGGCGGCGCCCGGTGCCAATACTTCCATTCACACGGAGCACGGTTCCGTCCGACATTTCGTCTTGGTCCAGACGGACTGCACCGCCTACTCGGCGGTCACACTCACGAACAGCGCAGCGATGTCGTCGACCGCCGGTACGTGGTCGATGACTTAAGTACGTTTGCGGATGATGAGCGCACTGAGTATGGCCAGCACGGAGATTGTCAGCGCGAGCCACAGCGGCCACATGACGATCTCGTCAGGAGCGTTGGAGCCGTCTAACGACGCGGTGCCATCACCGAGCAGCGGCGGGGAGGTCGGGGCGCTCTGGTACGGCTGGGATGACTGGGACGGGGTGAGCTGGATTCCGGTGAGTTGGGTTCCGGTGAGTTGGGTTTCGGTGGGCTGGGTTTCGGCGAGTTGAGTTCCGGTTACCAGTTGCCCGACCGCGGTCCCTGGGGGCAGCGCGAATCCGTAGTCCAGTAGCCGCGCTGCCTGTTCCCACATCGGCACTGGCCGTTGCTCGCCGCGCAGCAGCACCACCATCAGCGGTCGGGTACCCCGAACCGCCGCGCCGGCATAGGTGTGGCGGGCGTCGTCGGTGAACCCGGTCTTGCCGCCCACCGCGCCGGGGTAGTTCGCGAGCAGCCTGTTGTCGTTGCTGACCATGAACCCCGGCCGGTCAGCGAAGCCTGGAAAGTCCACCACCGCCGTGTTCAGCAGTTGGGCGAGCAGCGGGTTGTGCAGCACGTGCCGGAACACCAAGGTCAGATCATAGGCCGAGGTGCTCATCCCAGGACCGTCCAATCCGGACGGGGTGGCGGCGCGGGTGTCGTGCGCGCCCAGCTCGGCGGCCAGGTCGTTGAGCTGCGTGATGGTCGCGGGTATCCCGCCCAGCTGCTCGGCCAGGGCATGCGCGGCGTCGTTGCCGGAGACCAGCAGCAGACCGGCGAGCAGCTGCCGGACTGTGTAAGAGCCGCCCGGGCCGATGCCTGCCTTGCTGCCCTCCTGGTCGGCGTCGGCCTGGGTGGCAACCACGATCTTGTCGGGGGGCAGCCGGTCGGCCACCAGCAGCGCGGTCAGCAGTTTGATCGTCGAAGCTGGGCGGTGCCGCGCGTGGGGATCCTTGGCGGCGAGCACCTCGCCGGTCGCTGCGTCGGCCAGCAGCCAGGATGTGGCGCTGATCCCGTCCGGCAGGGCAGGCGCACCTTTGGGCAGCACCAGCCCGCATTCGCCCATCCGTTCCCCGCCTGCCGGGCGGTCGGGAAGTGGTAGGGGTTCCGGGACCCGTCCGCCGGGAGCTGGGACCTCGGAGAGGTCGACCGGCGGGGGAGGGGCCACCCGGTTGGGGCATCCCGACGTGTCTGGTGTGATCGGGGCGGGCACCGGTGGCGTGGGTGTCCCCAGTGGCGCGGCGCCGAGCAGGGCCGACACGCTGATCGTGGCGATCAGTACCGCGATTGCTCGGGACCGTATCGCGTGCACGGACCGAACCTATCGATTCGATTCGCCACTCGCATCGAACGGAGGTGTCGGCCGACTATTCAGTTCATCCCGCTCAGTGGTCAGGATGCGGCGGCTTCCTCCGAGCTCCGCTCCTGCTCGGCCCTCGGTTTGGTGGTGGGCGTGCGGACCCGCCGCTGTGCCGGGCGGGGCGGGGGTGGTGGCGTGGAGATCAGCTGAGTGGGAGTTCCGCCCATGATGAGCTCGGCGAAGGTGGCCATCGCCTCGTCCAGCTGACTGGCGTTGCGCACCTCGGACTCCTCGTTGGCCTGGCGGACCAGGTCGGCCACCGAGTCGGCGTTCGGGCGGTCGGCGAGTGCGTCGTCCAGCACGCCGAGACGCTCGGTGACCGTGCTGATCCGGCCGTCGACACCCTTCTCCAGACTGTCCAACCGAGCCGCCAGGGTGTCCATCCCGGCTGTGACTGCCTGCAGGGTGCCTGCCAGCGCCTTCAGCTGGGGGTGCGGGTCGAGCAGGCTGGTCTGCGCGTCGAGCCCGCCGGAGACCGCCTCGCCGAGGCTGGCACCCAGCTTGTCGGTGGTCTCGTTGACGGTCCGCGCCAGGCCATCGAGGTGCTCGTGGACGCCCTCGTCGACCTCTTCGATGCGGCCCCGCAACCCCGTCTCGGCTGTGTCGATCCGCTCCCGCACCGGGCCGTGCACCGCTGCGGGCAGCCCATCCAGCTTGCCGTCCTGCTTGTCCAGATGGTGGTCCAGTTCGTCGATCCGCTTGTGCAGTCCGGCGATCCGGTCCTCCAGACCGTCCATCCGGCCCGCGACTCCCTCGAACCGGCCCGCCATCCCGTCCAGCCGCCCACCGAGCTCGGCGAACGGAGCGGCCAGCTTGTCCACGATCGACTCGACGAGGCGGGTCAGCGCGGTGATCGCGTTGTCGTGCGAGTCCAGCTTGGCCAGGGTCTCGTCCATCCGCTCGGCCAACACGCTGACCTCGGTCCGGTCCGGCAGCTCCGAAAGGCGCTTGCGGACCGAGCCGAGTGACTCCAGCGGAGCTAAGCGGGCATGGATCTCGTCCAGCGCGTCGAAGACCTGCTGCTGCTCACTGTCGCGGATCTCAGCGGCACGCATCAGCATGCTCCGCATCCGGTCGAACGATGTCGTGGAGTTCTCGTTGCTCACGGGCGGCCTGGCCTTTGACGAGGATGAGGGTGAACGGAAAAGTGGCGATGCGCGCGCAGCCTAGCCATGTCCTTAGCCGTGGCGACAGGCGGTGACCCCAGAAGCGGTGACCCCAGCGGGAATACGGTAGCCAGGTGGCAACCCCGCTGACGCGCGACACCCTGCGCACCGCACCCAAGGTACTGCTGCACGACCACCTCGACGGCGGGCTGCGGCCCGCCACGGTGGTGGAGCTGGCTGAGCAGGTCGGCTATCGCGAGCTGCCCAGTACCGACGTCACCGAGTTGGACGCCTGGTTCCGCGCGGCAGCGGCCTCGGGCACGCTGGAGCGCTACCTGGAGCCCTTCGCGCACACCGTCGGTGTGATGCAGACGCCGTCCGCGCTGCACCGGGTGGCGGCCGAATGCGCCGAGGACCTGGCGGCAGACGGTGTCGTCTACGCCGAGGTGCGGTTCGCTCCCGAGCTGCACACCGAGCGCGGGCTGCACCTCGAACAGGTGGTGGAGGCCGTGCTCGCCGGCTTCGCCGAGGGCAGCGCGCGGGCTGCGGCCGACGGCCATCCGGTGGGCGGACGGATCCGGATGGGGTGTCTGCTGACCGCCATGCGGCATGCGGCGCGGTCCCGGGAGATCGCCGAGCTCGCGGTGCGCTACCGCGATGCCGGGGTCGTGGGCTTCGACATCGCAGGCGCGGAAGCGGGCTTCCCGCCCACTCGGCACCTGGACGCTTTCGAGTACCTGCGTCAGCAGAACTCCCACTTCACGATCCACGCCGGGGAGGCGTTCGGCCTGCCCTCGATCTGGGAGGCGCTGCAGTGGTGTGGCGCAGACCGCCTCGGCCACGGGGTCCGGATCGTCGACGACATCGTGGTGGCCGCGGACGGCACCGTGAAGATCGGCAGGCTGGCCGCCTACGTGCGGGACAAGCGGATCCCGCTGGAGCTCTGCCCTACCTCCAACGTGCAGACCGGGGCCGCCGCCTCGATCGTCGAGCACCCCTTCGGCCTGCTTGCGGAGCTGCGGTTCCGGGTCACCGTCAATACCGATAACCGGCTGATGTCCGGGTGCTCGATGTCCAGCGAGATGGCCGCGCTGGTCGATGCGTTCGGCTACGGCTGGAGCGATCTGCAGCGGTTCACCATCAACGCGATGAAGTCGGCCTTCCTGCCCTTCGACGAGCGGCTGGCGCTGATCGACGACGTGATCAAGCCCGGGTTCGCCGTAGTGATCGGCTGAACGTTGGTAGCTCTTCAAGGACCACCAACCCCCGTCCATTAGGTCTCAAACGGCAGCCAACCCCGCTGGCTTCACCAGCGGGGTTGGCTGCCGTTATGAGCAGTAATTCGGGGGTTGGTGGTCCTTGAAGAGCTACCAACGTCCGGTTTAGCGCACGTGCAGCCGAGCTTCGAGGCGGCTGACCAGCGTGCGCCAGGCGGCCACTTCGGCGTCGAAGGGTGCACTGGGCGCCAACCGGGTCGGGTCTGGCTTGAGTATGAAGGAGACCAGCCAGCCCAGCGGCTGTGAGCTGCCCAGCGCCTCGTCCGCGGTATCCGACCCGGCCCACCGCTCGGCGTCGGTGATCAGTTCGACGGCCAGGTCAAGCTGGACCGGGTCGACCATGCCCGGGCCTGCGGCCAGGTCGTCGGCCAAGCCGGCGAGCGCGTAGGAGTTGTCCTGGTCGACCGCCACCGTGAGCTCCCCACTGTGCGCGCGCTGCAGCACCTGGGGCCAGGTGGACACGTCCTCCAGGTCGTGGCTTTCGGGATCGCCCGCGAGGTAGCGGGCCAGTGCGCGCGGCGAGCGGAAGACCTCCAGCCGCCCGTCGTGGCCGAGGAACACTGGTACGTCGTCGACGTAGCAGCGCAGGGTGTAGTGATCGCCCAGGTCGCTGATGATCCGGATCGGGTCGATGCCGACCTCGGACCAGAACGCCAGTGCCGGATCCACCGGGGCCGGGAGGCTTTCGGGCGCGCTGTCGTGGGCCTCATCGGTGGACTCGGCCTGCGCCAACTCGACTTGTGCCAACTCGGTCTGAGCGGCGGCCAGCGCCGCAACGTCCACCTCCGGGGTGCGCACCACCGCGTCCAGTGCGTCGAGCACCTCGTCCCAGCGCTGCGCGATCACAGTGCACAGCTCGTCCCAGAGCCGTGCACCCTCACGGCCGCCGAAGGCCAGCGTGCCTCCAGCGAGCAGGTCGAAGGCCGGGGTGGCGTTCAGCACCTGGTGCACGCTGTCCAGGTCGCAGACCTCGGCCAGCGAGCGCACCATGCTCACGACATCGGCCAGTTCACCGATCACCCAGGTGTCCGGCGGCTCGGCGGCCCGTTCGGGCACGCCGACGAGGTCGTACCGGTGGGACTCCTCGGGCCGCAGGTCTGGCGCGGGCAGCCGCGGCACCAGCGCCCAGGCCGGGTGGTCGGCGAGATCGTGCTCGCCGGTGGTGCGCACGAAGCTGACCAGCGCCGCGACGTCGGCGAAGGCGAACAGGCCGCTGTCGTCGCCGAGGAATGCCTCCCACTCCTCGCCGTCCTCGCGCCACCGCGGTGCCCACAGTGTCACCAGGTCACCGGCGGTCAGGGAGAGCTCGATCGGCACGATGTCCGCAGCCATGGGCGGCAGCGTAACGCCACGCCCGAATCCGCAGCCCCCCAGCTCGTCCTGACCTCTCCGAAATCACGCACTCGTCCCAGCCGCGCCAGAATTAGGTGGCCAGCGCCACAGCGGGTCAAATTTGATCATGTTCTGGAATCCGGCAGCTCGATCCGCTGACCTTGCGGAGTCACGGTGAACACCCAGCTGTCGGTCTCGGGTCGACCTTGCTTGGCCCACCAGCGGTGGGCGGCTGCGACTTCGTCCCACAGCGTGCGTGGACCGAACTGGTATACGCGGTAAGGGCCGTCGCTGCCAGGGTCGTGGTGTAGCCGTGCCCACGAGCGCGATTCGTGGTCGGCCAGCCACAGAATTCCTTCGCCGTTGGGGTCGGACTCGGGCGGAGTGTAGCTCGATCGGCAGTTCTGCACTCGCAAGCCGATCGTCATGGCGGCCC
Organism: Pseudonocardiales bacterium; assembly: GCA_052390495.1. Lineage (GTDB taxonomy): Bacteria > Actinomycetota > Actinomycetes > Mycobacteriales > Pseudonocardiaceae. The sequence goes on along the minus strand of JBQTGW010000240.1, from coordinate 73,316 downwards.
CGAGTGAGAAGTCCGAGTTGGCGACTTCGGCGGGGTGAATATCGGTCTCGGTGACGCTGGCTTGCTGCTCCTGCTCGTCGGTGGTGCTGATGGCGTGGCGGGTGAAGCGCTGGTTACGAAGCCACATGAAGGTAGCTGTGTCGACGATCCCGCCGGTGGCGGTGCCGTCATCGTTGACGGTGAGCGCGAGCAGTCCGCTGTTGTAGTACTGGGTGCCCCATGGGTCACGATCCGTCCTCCTGGGCGAGTCTGGTCTACCCACGGGTAGGGCACTGTCCGGCAGGCGGCGGTGGCGATCACGCGGTGGTACGGAGCTCCGGGGGGATACCCGAGCGCCCCGTCTCCAGTTAGCACCGTGATCTCGCCGAATCCCGCGTCCGACAGGGCTTTGCGCGCGTGGGTGGCTACCTCGGGATCGATCTCTATGGTGGTCACTCGGTCGGCGTCGAGCCGATGCGCGAGCAATGCGGCGTTGTAGCTGGTGCCTGTTCCGATCTCCAGCACGTGGTGGCCCTCGTGGACGTTGAGGTGATCGAGTACTGCGATGTCCCGCCTTGTTGACATCACACCATGACCGCCGGGTGGTAGTTTTCGCCAAATCTGCATTAGCTTGACAAAGACGCCTCGTAGGCGGCGCTAACGAGTATGAGTTCGGTGGAAGTTAAGTCTATACCGGCCTGGTCTACGTTGTCCAACACCTCGGAGAGCAAACCAGCTTCTGAGCCGTTCCCCACGCCGGACGGTCCGAGATCCTGACCAAAGTCGACCAACACAACATCGTCTCCGTGCGAGCGCCAATCGCAAGCGCTTAGCGGTACAAAACCAGCCGAAACAAGGAGACCAGCAGTACGGCCAATTGCGCGCAAGATAGCCTCTCGCCGCTCCCCGCTCGTTAAGGCGTCGACGAGACTCTGATGGATATACTCCTCCACGAGGACAGCGTTGCCCGCTACATGAAGTCGCGGCGTGCTTACGCCTATATCCTCAAGGATGCTGCGTCGCGAAAGCCAGCTAGCGAAAATGTCATTGAGTGGTGTTCCACCGGCATAAGCGACGCACGCCTTCATCATAAACTCGCGCTGACATGATTGGTTAGAGACCGAAAAACGCAGAGAGTAGGTCTCCGCACCCGATCGGTACCAGTCTTGAACAGTTTCGAGTACGAATTCTTCGTCGGCTTTGATGATCCCGAGGATGGTCAACGCAGATGCGATCTCGTCTGCGCCAGCGAGCTTCATCAGCTCGCCTTCGAGAGTCCAGCTGATTGTCATTACCCCAACTCAGGAAACCAAAGCTTGATCTCTCTCGCTGCCTCGTCAGGATCACCTGATGCGTGCACGAGGTTGAGCACTGGTCGGAGTTCGTCGTTCGCGAGATCCGCCGAGTCTGAACTGTAGTCACCACGAATGGTGCCGGGTACCGCCATGACTGGTAATGTGTGCCCGACAATTTTACGCACAGTCTCTATTACCCGGTTACCTGACAGAACCATCGGCACCACCGGACCACTCAGCATGAACTCCACTAGCCACTTGCGTACCGTCCGCCCGATCTCTACAGGGTCATCGGTGTCAATCCGGTCTTTCGCTGAGATCCCAAGCTTGGCGTAGTCGGCGAGCGTCTTACCGCCGACTGTTGACAGCCAATCCTCGGTTTGTGGGTAGTGGTCTTGGAGGATCTGGTGCTCACCGTGGCTTACCCGGATTCCGTCCAGCGTCAAGCCGCGCTGCTCAAACCGCGCTAAAATTGCGCCCGTCAGGCCACGTTGGTAGGCGTCAGGCTTGATGATGACGAGTGTGCTTTCCTGCATGTGCATGTTCCTCTGGCCAGGTTCAGTAGTTCATGTCGAGGGGCAGGCTAGCACGGTGGCCACAGTAACCCTTTCGGCGGAGTCAGCGACTTGAGAGGCTGTGAGCTAAGTGCGCTGCAGATCTCCAGCTGGTCAGCTCATCCTCCCTCCGCGACGCTCTCGACCAAGGGGCCTCGGTAACCCGTGTGGTCACCGACCGGGCTGTGCGGCGTGAGCTGAAGTCGGCGGGCTGTCCGCAGGCTTCGGTCATCACATGATTTGATCTTTGTTGGCGTAAGCGGTGAGGTCAATGGTACGGCTCAGAGTCTCGACTGTAGCTGGCTGTAGGTACCTATCCAACTCGCTCCAGACAGCATGTGCCGCCTGCTGATCAGCGCAGACAGAAAGATCGACTGTTGCCGTTCGGTACTCGGGCCAGGTCGAGATCACCAGATGCGACTGGGCGAGCAGGAGGGCTACGGACAGGCCGTGGGGCACGTAGGCGAACGTCGCTTCCGCAACCAACGTCAAGCCGCTGGCAGCTGCTGCGCGGCGAGCTGCTGAGCTGACTTCTGCGCCACATGTGAGATCGCCGTGGCAGCCGCGGGCGACGACCGCGAGGCGATGTACGGTTACCGTAGTTCGATTGGTTTCCATGTCGGCTGTACTCCTGCTACTCTTCGAGCTGGCTGTTGAGGTGTGCGAGGCGCACCGATGAGGATGAGCCAGGCAGGGATGAGACGGCGCAGCCTCGATTAATGGACCTGTCTGGACGACAGAACGATATGACTACTGCTTCGGAGAATTCCGACACAGCCAGTGCGGTGAACTCCCGCCGCACAGCCGAGTTCCTTACTGGTCAAGTCAGCGACAACCAGCGGCCCTTGATAGCGAGTCACCCTTACTACGGCCTGCATCATGCTGGTGTATGATTCGGTCACACCTTTAGCGAGAACGAGTAATTCTAAGCGCCGCCGCTGAATGGCTCGTTCCACCGTGCCGGCGCCGATAGCAAGCCGCTGATCTCTGTTGCATTCATTAATGATTTCTACGAGGTGATCAGTCGAGAGCATTGGTGGATGAAAATGGTGACGAAGTTTGACGATCTCGATGGGGAAATCTATGATTTCCAGAAGTTCTCGGAGTCGGCTGCTAATAGAGTCGTCGGTCTCGACCACGATACTGGGATAACCATTCAGTTCGCCGATCACTCGTACCGGTAGTCCAAGGGATTCGAGGTGAGTCCTTAGCTGAGCTGATGTGCGCTGTAGATCCAGCGACGCAATCTCCAGGATGCATAGGACTGCGCTGGCCGGTTGACCGATCATGACAAGACCTGCATTATCCAAGTCTGTAGCTCGCTGGCGGCTCGACCTGAATCCGAATTCTCGATCCGTGCCACCGGAAGACTAAAACGTTGCCCGATCGTTAATGCTTCGCGTCGGTTGAGTTCCTGTTGCTTGGCGACCTCGTCGACTGTTCCCACGTGTCGACGCCGATCGGTGTCAGTATAACGGCGCTTGATAACTATCTGTGGATCAGATTCTATAAGGGCGAGAGCCGCCGGGTTGTAGCGGGGTATAGCGTCATGTGGAAAAGTGCATAATTTTTTGCCTTGCAATATGCTGAGATGATTCTCAAGAAGGACGCACTCGCGTCGCCCGTCTCCCGGCATAAAGTATTCCGCGAGGAGCGCCTCCACTTGATCGTATACCTTTCTCCGCTCGTCCCACGAGAGATCGCGAATCTTATCTTTGTCTTGCAGGTGGGGCGTGACCCGCAGCATCAGGTCGGCGTAATCCCAGCTCTGCATATCCAGCGCGCGTGCGGCAAGCCGACTGACCGTACTTTTTCCAACTCCTTGAACGCCGGTAATAAGAACAGAACGCACAACACACCGCCAATCTGGAATCAAGCGATAGGCGCTAGTGAATGAACATACCGTCACCGTATGAAAAGAACAGATAGTCGGGATGGTCCACTGCCGCACGGTAAGCGTCGAACAGTAGCTCTGTCGAGCCAGTGAAGGCTGCTGTGAGAGCCATAATCGGCGTCTGGGGATAGGCAAAGTTTGTAATCATGTGATCGACAATCCGGAAGTGGAACGGCGAGGCAATGTACAAGCTGGTTGCGCGCTGGAGCGTTTCGGTCGGGCCGTCTGACAGAATTTCATCTGCAAAGCTTTCAAGTGTTCGTACACTGGAGGTTCCGACAGCGACTACCGGGCGCCCTTCTCGCTTTGCGGCCCGTAGCATTTGCAGCGTTTCTGCGGGTAGCTCACAGTACTCGGCATCCATGATGTGCTGATCGACGTAAGTGGTCGCAAGGCTCTTCCACGTGCCGTAGCCGATGTGCAGGGTAACCTGGGCGACCTGGTGTCCCCGTTCCACTAGGGCACCGAGAAGCTCTTCGGTGAAATGGAGTCCAGCTGTGGCACATGCGACCGATCCCGGTGTCGAAGCGTAGACGTTCTGGTAGTCGGCCGCATCGGCGGCGTCCGGGTCGCGTTGGGCATTAACATAGATCGGGATTGGCATCTCGCCACACCGAGCCATAAATGTTTGCAGGTCCGTGATATCTGGATCATGCGTGATGATCCGGCCGGTCCGGAGGTCGCGTCCTGGCTCGGGGATCTTCTCGATCATGAAGCAGCCACCGTTGATAGCTACTGTGGATCCGACGGCTGGCTTCCATGGACAGAGGCAGGTGACGTTGCTGAGCGAAGTCTCGAACGGTAAAACAACATGCAGATAGGTGCCGTCGTTAGGTATCCGGCGCAGGGCGGCCTTGACGACCTGCGAGTTGTTGACGATTACGAGGCTCTTCGCAGGCAGCAGCGTCGGCAAATCTGTAAAGTAGCGATGCTCAATTTTGCCAATCGACCGGTCCAGAGTCAGGAGTAGATCTTGGCCCTTCGTCCGAGGGCGCGCGGCGATGCGTTCAGTCGGAAAGTTGAAGTTGAGTTGGGTGCTCAGCAGACGGTCTGTCCCGTTGGCTGGTTCTGAATACTGGCCGAGCTTTCCTGCCAGCCATTCTCCGAAGCGAGCAAAGACGGATTGCTTTGCCCAGCTATCGAAGATGCGCGTGCGCTCATCCTCGCGTAACGCGGATAGCGGTTCAGTGCACCCGGTCGGGATGAAGACGTCCCATAATGCCGACCAAGCACCGGCCTGGGGGTTGTCCGTTGGCTGCTCCGCTACTGTTCCGCCTTCACCGGTGTCGGTGAAGATCCGAGGCACACCGTGGGCGTCGATGTAGGCGAGAATACCCTCGAAATGGCAGTGTCGAGTCGTAGTCAGGTCCGCGACACGCGCCATACCCTCGGCGCCGAGCGCTTTGATGACGTATTTGACGAACGGGCCTGGGAAGCCACCGAGCTCGTCGATGTAGAAGCCGCTGTCCTCAACGATAACTGGACGGTGCAGTACCCGAAAAGCTTGCTGGGCTTTATGTAAGGCAACTGAGGCAACGGAGTCGGTCTGGATCTCGTCGAGATTGAGCATGACCTGCTCTAGCTCGATGCCAAGCGGTGATAGGTGCTCGCGTGCGGTAGTGAACTTACTTGGGTTGGACGTGACGAAGGCGATCGGTGACACTACTGACTCTTCTCTTCTTGGCGGGTGAGTATTAACTCTTCTTGGGTGGGAGCGATCCGGGTCGTATAAAAGCGATCCGTCCTGGTAGAACCGGTTGGCGAAATTGGTGGGCCGCCGGGTAGCCGTCGAGCGATAACGAGTGAGGACACCACGTCACTCGTCTCGTAGGTGAACGCTCCAGGAATGACACGGTCAATGACGAATCCCGACATAGTAAGAAGTCTTTGTACATCGAGGAGAAGTTCGTCGGTCCACGCCTCGGCCAGCAGCGCTGGGACGGCAATGTGAACCTCGCCGGTATACGCGGTGAGGGCCATCGCGACCTGGACAAATCGTAGCATTCCATCAGTCGCATATGGCGGGTCGGTCACCACGATATCAAACTTCTCACCATACCGATTGGAGACGTGTGCCGAATCCACTGATGACAGATCCACGCGCTCAACACTGAGCTGTTCACGTTGGCCAAGGTTGGCGGCTATGGTCTCGACTGCGATGATAATTCGCTCGTCGATTTCCAGCAGAAGTAAGTGCTCTGGTGACGTTATCTGGAGCAGAGCTACTGAGGCGAGGTCATCATCGCCGATAAAAGCGATTCGAGTCTGCGCGATTGGCCGTGACGTAATAATCATCGCAACACGACGACAGAGTGAATCTAGGTCAGTGTGACACTGATCAATGGAGATGTCAGCTTTGGGGCGAAGAAGCCGCGTCCGGACTACCGCATCGCGCAGCGCATTAGCCATTCCCTGGTCGAGAAATTCTGTGGTCTGGACCAATGAAATTTTCGTCTCGCTTCCCTCTTGGGTAATCTCGGGAAACAAGCCAGTTGTACTCCGGCGCAGTTGCGACAGCCGAAGGGCGTCGTGGTTCGCCAGGCCACCGTGCTGAACCAGACGATGCCGAGGTACCGCTGACAGCGGTGTCACGAGCATGCCGTCACCTCACGTAGGTCTGGTCGGCTGATTAAGGAGGCCACAGGCCGCAAACTTCCTGCGTGCAGGGAACCAGGTAGCGCAACGGTCGATTTAGTCGACGCGGTGACATTTTTATCTATGCGGATTATGCGGCGATTCGCAAGGTCAAGAAGCTGCGTTCGTATCGCGCCATCATCGTAATAGTAGATATGCAGACCGCGACCACCACTCGCTACCACATCGACCGGCTGCGCAACCAGTTGATTAGCTATGCGGTCTCGCTCCTTCTCCGCATGTCTGAGGCAGAGCTGGCAGAAATCGTTCTCCGGTGTGATTTCACAAGCGTAGAGTGCCCGATGCAGTCGATCTCCATCGATGTCAACTGGCACGAAGCCGCCGAGTGATGTCAGCCGACTCTTCCGGGCGATCACATCCCGTGGAATAGTGAAGCGTAGCGGCGTCCACAGGATACGAACCGGTGGTGACGGAAGGTTATGCAGCAATCGGCTCAGCGTATCGACTCCATATACTCGTGAGCGTTGTTGACCGACCACAAAGCGACCTCGACTCGTGACTCGGCATAGCACGAAACGAATATGATGGCGGCCGCTCGACAGGGTATGATGCACCCAGTCTGGAACATACTTCGGCCAGACGTAGTGATACCAGTCACTAATTTCTTCTACTTGGGGACGGAAAATCACGAAATCATTTACAAGTGTCTTGGCGGCAAGCGAGCGTGCTGCACGATCAGAAGCGCCGGGTGCAACAATGATTAGCTGGCGAAAACCCAGATTACTGTATTTGGCAACAATTTCATCAACATCAGAATCCTCAAGTTCATATGCCTTAATTTCGATCGGTATAACACGGCGTTCCAGAATCGAAATCGCATCGATCTCAGGGCGGCATGCCGGACTTCCGGAAAGTCCCCACGGTACATTGATGGACAGGCGGGTCTGAAGATAGCGTACCATGTATCGCTGCGCCGACCGTTCGTAGTAGCGCGTCTCGTACGGGATATCGACGTCGGTCATCCTGCGACCTCGAAGCTAATCCAGGCCACCGGATATCCTTTGTCCAGTTCATTTTTGAACCATCGAGTATATTCGCTGATGAAACTCTCGACACTTTCGCTGCGCCACGCTGTCCCGATGCGTACCAAATCCTGGGGCGTGACCGTCTCGAATGGTCGGATTGTAACGTCGGTGATACGTGCTTTGGCGAAGATTGTTGGTGCACCAAATCGCGGTCCGTATGTCAACGATGCACATCCTGCCTGTTCAAGACGCTTTATCCATGCGAGAGTCCGTGGGCGAGGCTCCAGAGTCTTGATGCCGGCAAGGATGTCTTCAACGGCGTCCTTGAAGAACTTGATTGCCGGAAGTGGTGGTGATAGAGGAGAGATCATCACGCTCCAGCTCATGCATCTGATATTGATCAACTTGGGTGTCGACTGGCTTTGCAGAGTATGGCAGGGCAATGACTGGGAGATTGATGCTGTCAGTCTTGAGTATACGTGGTGTCTCGCCCGCTGCGGTCAGCGGTTCAAGAGGTGTTCAGTTGTGAGGAACGTAGGCGGGGATGGATGACAGGACTGGCGACGGGCGCGGTTGGAGCCAGCGTCGCCAGTCTTGCAGGCAGCCAGCGTCGCCAGTCTTGCAGGCTTAGGGGGCGCACTCCTAGCAGATCAGCTCGCGAGGCAGAGCGAGCCGGATGAGGGGCACGGAAAGCGCGGCTTGGGCGACGGCATGACCGAACGCATCGCCGCTGCGGCATGAACGGCGATCCGCTGTGTCGGTTTGCTCTGTCGTAGCCTTGGAGTCGACGCCTCAGCCGGTGAGGGTTGGTCTGGTGATCGGTTACTGTTCGGGCTTCGGACTGACCCTTTTGGCTATCGGAGGCTGGCATGGGGGCTGAGCAGCGAAGCAATGAGGTGTTGGGGACGTTGCTGGGTGAGCTGGGCTGGTCGCTGAGCCGGTTGACCGGGGTAGTCAATGATGTGCTTGGACCCAGCTATGTAGCGCGCAGCACGGTCTCGGAGTGGTTGAATCTGGATCGGGTGCCTCGTCATCCGTTGCCTACCGTGGTGGCGCACTTGATCTCTGACGCGCTTGACCGGGAGGTGTCCGTTGCGCAGCTGTGGTCCGGCCGGGCGCAGCCCGCCGAGTTCTGGGTGCCCGCCGATGCCGGACTGCAACTGCCGTGGACCGCCGCAGGTACGGTGAAGGTCTTGGACGACTGGCTCCGTCACACCGGAGGTTCGATCGGGATGGACCGCCGCATTTTCCTCGCCGTCAGCGGGGCCACGCTGACCTCACCTGCCTGGGACTACGTCGACCACCTCGGTATGGGTGGGGATTCCTTCGCCGCGTTGGCCAACGAGCGGCGCAGCATCACGGTCACCTCCGCCATGGTGGACGCGGTAGCCGCCACCACCGCCGGGATTCAGGAACTCAACAATGTCGAGGGTGGGCACGACGACACTCTGCGGTTCGTGCACCATCACCTGACCGAAGTCAGCAAGCTGCTGCGGCAAGCCAGGTTCACCAACAGCGCGGTTGCCGATCGGCTGCTTGCAGAGTGGGCTCAGCTGGCGCTAGCAGCGGGCTGGACGGCGAATGATGCCGGTCGGCACGGCCTGTCTCAGCGGTACTTCACCAGCGGGCTGCATGCCGCCCACACCGCGAAGGAGCGCTCAGTGGGTGTCTATTTGCTGGTCTGCATGACGCAGGCAGCGGTGCACCGGGGCCGGCTGGAGGACGGTATTGAGCTGGGCCGTGCCGCCCGGGACGCGGTGGAGCTGGCCAACGCCGCGCATGAGGCCGCCCGGCTCACCCCGGCTGCGGTGCGTGCACTGGCTGCCAGCCGATTCGCGCTTGCCCAGGCGGCGGTCGGTAATGCGCGTGGCTTCCACACCGCCGCCGATGAGGCCCGTGCCCTGCTCGACGCTCCCGGAGCAGTGGATACCTGCCCGCCATACCTGGCCTGGTTCGGGCCGACCACATTGGAGGGCCAGCTCGCCCAGGGAACGCTCACCCTCGCCGAGGTCACCTCCCGTCACCGTCGTGACCTGGTGACCGGCGCGGAAGCGGTCCTCGGCCGCATCGCCACCGACCCGGCAGCCGCCCCGTGCGCCGCGGTGTTCTACGCAGCGGGGTTGGCCCGGGCGCACATCGCGGCTGATGATCTAGATCGGGCAGTGCCCGCCGCGCAGCTGGCGCTGCGTCGGTTGCCCACGGTGCGTTCCCGGCGTTGCGCGCTGGTAATGCGCCGCCTCGAAGATGACCTCACCGCGCTGCCTCCCACTCGTTGCCCGGCTACCGTCCGGGCCCTGCACGACCAGCTCCGCGCCACCCGCACCGCTTGAGCTAAGCGTTAAGTTGCTTCTCGTTCTTAGGTGATCCTGTCTGTGGAGGCATCGGTCCTGGTCGGTCAGCGGTTCGCCCGCCAGCCGTCGAGGTTGGCGCGGATCGCGGCTTCGAACACCTCGACGGGGGCGCCAGCCTGGGTGGGGATGGCTCCGCCGAGCTCCAGCGAGACCAGCCCGTGCACATTCGCCCACAGTGCGGTGGCGATGAGGACGAAACGGCCGGGGCTCCTCTCCGCCGCCGAGCACACATCGACTGTGAGGTCTCATGACGTCTCATCGTGGTGCCATGTCAACACCTCATTGAGTACATCGAGTGCACTGCCGTGCGCCTGATGCTCCACCAGTCCATCGCCGGGAACGATGAGCGAGGATGTCCGCTTCCTCCAGGCGACGCAGTCGTGGCTGAATCCCTCGATATAGATCGTGTCTGCCCAGTTCCCGGTCACTCGGTTTCCGACCAGCGGGCCGTCCGCACCTGGGGCAGTACGCTGGAACCTGAAACCGCGTAGCTTGAGATGGTTGAGTAACCGCATCGCGATCACCAGATCCGGACTGTTAGATCCCATCTGACGCCGCCGCTACCCGAGGCGGGTCGCTGTGCCTGCCCTGCGTCGCATACCTGGCCTGCCCGAAGTGTCGCATGGTTGCCTGCATTCCCACTTTCCCCATGAATCACCAGATCTGGAAGCCGCTCCGGCGCACCGTCTTCGGAGACCGAGTGCACCGGAGCGACGGGAGAACACAACTCTGATAAGCACAGGTACGCAAGCCTTCCAGCACACTATCGTGATGCCGGAACGCGCATAGAGCCCACGCCTCGACCGCACTATGCGAGAACGCGAATAGACCCGCTGAGCGCTTGTCCGTGGCCACCACGCCGAGCTATCCTGGTACGCAAGCTGATCAGCGAGGAGGACCGTGAGATCGCCCTGCGGCACGCTATCCCGTTCTTTACCTACCGGGCTATCACCGGCTATTGATGCTCGATCCTGAATGGTCCGAAGCGGACCGGCTGGAGCTGTCGTCGGCGCTGCGTGACCTGCGTAGGGCCGCTGGCCTGTCCGGGCACGCCCTCGCGGCCCGGGTCTACATGAGCCAGACCAAGATCTCCCGGATAGAGACCGGGCGCATCATCCCCAGCATCACCGACGTCGAACTCATCGTCTACGCGCTGGACGCCGACGCCGAACGCAGCCGCGAACTCGTGTCGCTGGCCAGAGGTAAATAGTCGGAAGTCTTGTGGTTCGGGGTTTGTCTCGTGCGGGGTGCTCAGGGTGTGACACGCCGGGTGGGATGGGTGATTGTGGGTGTCTGAGGGTGTTTGCTGCGGTTTGTGGCTGGTGGTGGGGTGGTTGCGGAGGGGGATGCTGTCGCGCAGCTCAGGGATGGGTTGTCGCCGGCGTTGGAGGCGAACGGGCGGCTGGCGGTGCTGGTGGGGGAGTTGAGCGGGGAGAACGCCGGGTTGCGTGAGCGTCTTGCGCAGTGCGATGTTGAGCTTGAGCAGATGGCCGCGGAGTTGGCGGTGCTGAAGCGGATGGTGTCCGGCCGGTCCCCGGTGAAGGGCCGGGAGCCCGCCGGGCAGGGAGAGGGCGGGCAGGACGGCGCGGGCGGTGGCACGCCGCGCAAGAGGGGCCGGGCGGGGAACAGCAGGGGAGACTACTCGCATCTGCCCCGATTCGAGATCATCTGGGACTTCGAGGATGGATCGTATTGCTGCCCGCGGTGCGGGCAGCTGTTCACGGTGCTCGGCGATCACGTCATCGAGCAGGTCGGCTGGCAGGTGATCGTGGGGCTGGTGGTGCACCGACGGCGCCGGTATCGGCGCTCATGCCGGTGCCCGGTGCCCGCCACGGTGATGGCGCCGGGGCCGCCGGAGGCGATCGGTGAGGGCCTGCTGTCCAACGGGTTCATCGCGCAGGCATGGTGTGAGCGGTAGGTGGCCGGGCGCAGCCTGCACTCACTGCTGGCCGGGCTGGAGGAGGCGATCACCGCGCGGTCGCGGTCCTCGTGGCACCTGCACGCCGATGAGACATCCTGGCGCGTGTTCGCCCCGCGCGAGGGTGGCGGCCCGGCCCGCTGGTGGCTCTGGGTGTTCATCGGCCCGGACACGACCTGCTTGGTGATGGACCCCACCCGGGCCGGTGGCGTGCTGGCCCGCCACGCCGGCATCGACGCCGGAACCGGGCAACTCGCCGGGACAGCAGACGACGGCGGGCCACGCAAGCTGGTCATCTCCAGCGGCTTCTACCCGGTGTACACCTCGGCGGGAGCCAAGGCTAGAGGGCCTGGTCAACCTTTACTGCTGGGCTCACATCCGGCGGTACTTCGTGCGGGCGGGGGACGCGAACCCAGATCAGCTCACGTACTGGACCACAGCCTGGCTGGAGCGGATCAAGGCCCTGTATGGCGCGCACGAGCAGCTGATGACCGCCTGGGCACAGGCGCCCAGCGCCCAGGACAGCCAGAGCGCCGCCCGGCTGGAGCAGGCGTACCAGGCCTGGGACGAGACGATCGGCGCGATCGATGCTGCCCGCACCCAGCAGATGGCCGCCCCGGGCCTGCAAGAGCCCGCGAAGAAGGCGCTCGCGACGCTGGACCGGGAATGGGATGGGCTGGTCGCACACCGCGACTACCCGATGATCAGCCTGGACAACAACGCCGCCGAACGCGCGCTCCGCAGGCCTGTCCTGACCCGCAAGAACGCCTACGGCTCACGCAAGGACGACGCGGCCCGGCTAGCTGCCAGGATCTGGACCGTCACCGCCACCGCCGAGATGGCCGGGCTGAACGTGCTCACCTACCTCACCGCATACCTAGACGCCTGTGGCCGCAACGGCGGCAAGCCACTGTCCGGGCCGGAACTGGAACGCTTCCTGCCCTGGAACGGAACCTCCACTGACCTCGATACCTGGAGCCGGCCGCCCCGCCCCGGCTGATACCCCATCCACCGCCCTACGGCATACCCGTCCCTGAGAACGACGGCCACGCCGCGAATCCGCACGCCCGCAGGCACAACACTTCCGAATACTTACTGCCAAGCAGCTCGGCGCGAGCCATTAGCGCACACTAGCCTCGGGTAGCAAAGTTCGACGCGTGCCCGATAGCCGTAGCGCTTCGAGCGTCGTGCCCACCTGCCGAATCGAGTTGCCGTGGCTGGTACCGAACGAACCGGACCGTCGCCGTTGGAGGCCGGCTCGACGCGGTCGCTCCCCACTGACGTCGCGCTGCCCATTCGGCCGATGACCTGGTCGCCGCGGGTTCAGCGAGTGCTCGACGCGCTGGTGTCTATCGGTCCCTTTGTCGTCGTGCTGACCGCCTACGGACTGCTCGTCGACCACGTGCCGGAGAGTCTGTTTACCACCTCCTGGCTGCGCTTCGTCTTCTGCGGTGTGTGCGCGCTTTTGCTGGGCCTGTCGTTGCGACTGCTCGGGCAGCGGCTGGTCCAGCGGCGCGCCGACGAGGTGGAAATGACTGTCGCCGACGAAACAGAGGAGGCGACAGAGACAGTCGCGGAAATCCTCACGGGTACCCGTCACGCACTCTTGGCAGACGTGTGCGACCTGGAGGAAGACGGCAGCAGCCTGCTCGGCTGGTCCCAGTACTTCGGTGCCGCAGTTCCGCCGACCGCCATCGGCACGTCCTACGGCCTGCGCCTGGTCAACCTGTTGGGTATCTACGACGCGCGGGTGGACCGTGCCCGCCTGGTCGAGACCTTGCGGCACCGCCAGCAGCCTGGAGGCGGCTGGTGCGCCAGTTCGCAGCGCGATATCGCACGCCCCGAATCAACCGCCTGGGTACTGGCTAGCGCGGCGCGGGCCGGACTAGATTTGACGACGAAGCGCGACCTGATCACGCTGCTGGAGTCGATGCTTGACCCCGCCACCGACCAGATCGGCGCCAGCAACACGAGCGTGGTCACCGGCGTGGTGAGTACCCTCGCGGAACTCGCACCACAGTCAGGGCGTCTCGACGACCTGGTCGGGCGCCTGGTCCAAGGCGCGACGCAGGTTGACGAGCGTGCAGGGACCGTGGCCTGGGGTGCGACCCTCCAACCCCGCTCACAACGCTCCGTCGCGCATACCGCCCGCGCGGTGTGCGCGTTGACGCGGGTGATCGCTGCGGCGCAGACTCCGCAGCCCGACCTGGAGGAGTTGGTAGACAAGGCTGTTCGGTGGCTGCGTGCGCCCAATGACCAGGCTGGTTTCGCTGACCGGCTCCGCAACACCGAAGAACAGGTGCGCAGGCCGCTGCAGGGCGATCGGGCCGATGTCCTGGTAATCGGCAGTTTCACCGCTGCCTGGGTGGCAAGGGCACTGATGGCCGCAGGCCTGCCGCAGAACGAAGAGCATCTCCGTACCGCCGTAGGAATCGTGTGCAGGCAACAACAGAAGGGTATTTGGAAGTGGGACGACCAGGAGCCGCTGTGGATGACCTATCAGGGCGTGGCGACGCTGACCGAGTACACGCTGAGGTGCCTTCCGTGGCCTCCGTGACGGTAGCGAGCTGGAACATCAGGGAGGCGCTTCCGGTCGCGTCGACCAAGGACGTCGAGTACGCCCGCGAGGAGCTCGTTGCGACGGTGCTCGACTACGGTATCGACGTATTGGCCATGCAAGAGGTTGACTTCAGCCCGGTCGGCGACTCGGCCACGCTCCGGCATGTCGCGGCGCGGACCGGTCTGGTCTACCACGTGGCCAGAGCGCTGTCCCCGTCGTCCTATTTCGACGGCCACCGTGCGGGCGTGGCGATCGCGAGCCGATTCCCACTACCTGTGCGGGCTGAAGGGGAATTCCTCAACCCCGGCCTGTCGACGACGTTGCAAGGTTACCGGATCGCCTCGCACGACAAGGGGTTCGTCGCAGCGACCGTCCAGGGGTCCAGTGAGTTCACGTTCCGCGTGATCTCTCTGCACGCCGTGCCCTATCACTTGTTCGACCGCGATGCCGAGGACGAGAAGTTCCGCCGAGTATGGGAGGACATCGCGTCGACTATCGTACCGTTCGCAGGCGAACCGCTCGTGGTGTGTGGCGACTTCAACGCCTCGAACCGCAGACTTTTTCTGGATGCGGGCGATCTCGCACTGACGCAGGTATTCCCGGGCGTGCCGACCTACAAGGGAATGTCGGTCGACGACGTACTCGTGTCCAAGCATTTTCGGAGTACCGGCACCAAGGTGCTGGCGAACTTCTCCGACCACCTGCTGTGCCTGGCCAGGCTGGTGTTGTGAATGCGCGACCTCGAACCCAACCGCGTTCTGCCGCCCGCGCTGGCGCGGTTACGTGACCGGATCAGCGCGGAGATCGGCGCCGCCGACCGCCTCAAGGAGATCGGTGCGGAGTTCAGTGAATCCACTAGGTTCGCCGAGGTCCTGCGAGAAGTGTTGGCGGACCAGGACTTCCTGGCCTGTGAGGTGACACCGCGCTCTTACCGGCATGCGTTGGGTTTCGACAAGTTCGTCTTGGTGTCCCAGCAGCCATTGTTCCAGGTGCGCCTGCACGTGTGGTCACCCGACCATCGCTACGGCGTGGAACACGTGCATAATCACCGATTTTCGTTCGTGTCCACCGTACTTACCGGAGAGCTGGACGTCGAGATCCACCGGCTCGACACATCCCGGCGCGACATGGTTCGGTTCGATGAGTTCTCGGACCCAGGTAGCCTGGCCTGGCGGTTGCACGAGGTCGGCCCGGTCGGCACCAAATTGGAGCTGGCCATGACCCTGTCTACGGGCAGTTCGTACTATCTGGATTCCGATGTACTGCACCGGGTTGCCGCGGCTCCGGGCAAGCTGATCTCAACACTGTTCATTGAGACGGCGGCGACCCGCGCATCGACCACGGTGCTGATCCCCGACGTGACCGTGCCACCGCCGAAGGTGCAAGGGAGGACCCCGATCTCAACCGAGGACTGCCGCGCCGGCCTGGAACGGCTCGCGAACGCGTTGGGCTAGGGTTTCGATGCGATCATGAAGAGTCGGTATAGGAGCTGACATGTCCAGGACCTTCCGCGTATTCGCGGCGGCCGTGGTGATTTGCGGCGGCCGAGTGCTGCTCCTGCGGCGAAGTGAACTCCAGAGGTTCCTGCCCGGCACCTGGGGTGTTCCGTGTGGGAAGCTTAACTTCGGTGAGAATGCTGAGGACGCGGCGGTGCGCGAACTGGCGGAGGAGGCCGGTCTGTGCGGGAAGGTCGAGAAGCTGGTGGGCCACAGCTTTTTCCTGTCGAACTATCAGGACCAGGACTGCCACAACGTCCAACTGAGCTTTCTGATGAGCGTGGACACCGACACCGTAGTTCTGTCCGATGAGCACGACGACTATAAGTGGCACCCCGTGGACGACCTGGATTCCTCGGGCGTCGACGAGTACAACCGCATTGTGATCGAGCGGGCACTGGCGGACTAGTGTCGGCGTGACCGCACCACTGACGGCACTATCGCCGGTCAGCGGTTCGTCCGCCAGCCGTCGAGGCCGGCGCGGGCAGCGGCTTCGAATATGTCGGCGGGGGCTCCGGCCTGGGGCGGTAGCGCTCGGCCGAGCTCCAGCGATACCAGTCCGTGCACGTTCGCCCACAGTGCGGTGGCGATGAGGCCGGGGTCGACGTCGCGCAGCAAACCCGCCGCGACGGCCCTGCGGACCGCGTCGAGCAGTGGGGTGAAGGTGGCCTCGGCGTGTTCCCAGTCCTGCGGGGTGGGATCGAACCCGTGTGCCGGTAAGCCGAACATCACCGCATACAGGTGTGGGTCGGTGGTGGCGCTGGCCCGGTAGGCGCGTCCGAGCGCCAGGATGTCGGCCAGTGGATCGGCTGAGGGTGTCACCGCGTTCTGGTGGGCGCCGAACCGGGTGAATGCCTCGACGAACAGCGCGCGCAACACCTCTGCCTTGCCGCCGAACAGTGAGTACACCGCTGTGGTCGAGGTGCCCGCCTCGGCGGCGAGCTTGCGCAGACTCAGCGCGTTCGGTCCCCCTGCGGTGACCATCGCGCCCGCGATGTCCAGCAGCCGGACCCGCAGGGCGTCGTCGTGCAGCTTCGGTCGAGGCACTTGACGATCATATCGCAACGGTGTTTTATAACAGTGTTGCGAAACACTGTCGAGGAGGTCGTCGACGATGGCGCAGGTGGCGGCGGGCCGGTACACGGCCGAGGTGGATGCCCAGGGCGCGGTGGTGTTCCTGCTCGGGATGCGGTTCAACCGGTGGTGGCGGGTCGACAAGTGGTGGCCGGTGTTCACCGCGATGTCCCGGATGCTGCGGCAGCTGGCCGCTGATCCTGGATCCGGGATGCTCGGTTATCACCTGTGGTTCGGCGGGCGCACCGTCATGGTGTTGCAGTACTGGCGTGGCACCGAGGAACTGGTCGCCTTCGCGTCCGACTCGCACGCGCCCCATGCGGCCGCGTGGCGCGAGTTCAATCGTCGGATCAGGGCCAGCGGCGCCGTCGGTATCTGGCACGAGACCTACGAGGTGCTGCCCGGCTGGCACGAGTGCATCTATGTGAACATGCCGCCCTTCGGGCTCGCCGCGGCAACTCGGCACGTCCCGATCGGTCAGAGCACGGACACTGCGCCTGCACGGCTGCGCCGCGGCTCGGCCTGACGCAGGCCCGGCCCTTCGCCGGGCTTGGGTGGTTGTGCTGTCGGCTATTGCGCCAGCATCGCGGCCGTGGTGGCGCCGAGTTCCCAGCAGGCAGCCAGCCCCGCCTTGTCGGGTTCGCCGGTGATCTCGACCGGGTCGGCCACCGGGCGCCAGCCCATCCCCTTGGTGATCGACCGCACGGCCCGAACCGCCCCCGACGTGTCATTGCCGCCGTGCACGTAGAGCCCGTAGGGCCGGCCCGAGGTGGCGTCCAGGCACGGGTAGTAAACGCTGTCGAAGAAGTGCTTGAGCGCCCCCGACATGTAGCCGATGTTCGCTGGGGTGCCCAGCAGGTAGCCGTCGGCGGCCAGTACGTCCACCGCGGTAGCGGCCAGCGCCGGGCGGCGCACTACGTCGACGCCCTCGATCTCGTCGGTCATAGCGCCCGCGAGCACTGCCTCGAACATCGCCTGCAAGGTGGGGGAGGGCGTGTGGTGGACGATCAGCAGTGTTCTGCGTCGGTCAGGTCCAGGCACACCAGGCTCCAGGGCTTGTCGAGCAGGCGGGTCATGACCAGGGTGGCACGTCGGGTTCCGGTCAGTTTCAGCCTGCGGTGTAACTCCTCGACGTTGCCTGCGAGGCCGCGACGGCGGATGTGGACCGAACCGATGTCCAGCGCCCGCAACCGGGTAGTGAGCAGTTTCTCCTTCCACGGGGCGGACTCGATCACTTGCAGGGTTCGGGCGAACGGGGTGCGCACCGGGTGGTCGGTGGACAGGAAGGCGATCTGGTCGTCGATCTTCCAGCAGCCGGTGGCCCTGGCCAGTTCCTCGACCAGACCGGCGCGGGTGACCGCCGGGTTGGGGTCGAGCAGGAACTCACCGGGCGGGCCGGCGGGCACCGGTGGGCCCGCGCTGGTCGTCAGGGTGTGCCCACCGGGTAAGAGCGTGGCCCGGCGGGTGGCGGTGGCCAGCGCGGGAGACCACGCGACGGCCTCTTTCAGGTCGCGCCGGTCAGCGATGAACTCCAGCTCCCAGCCTGCGGACACGGCGTCGCGGGCCAGTCCGGGAGCCAGCTTGATACCCACCGCTGGCACGACCGCCCCCAGGGCGAGGCACCACGGAAGCGGCGGTTCGCTGTGGCCGGTGCGCAGCCGCCGCCCGCCGAGGCGTCGGGCCGGGTCGACGAATATCCCGTCGATTCCGGTGAGGTCCACTGACCGCACATCGGCCTGCACGCCACGTGCGGTGCTGCCGTAGACCTCCGCGTTGAGCACCGCCATCCGCAGATGCACCTCATCGAGATCCACGGCCAGCGTCTCGTGCCCGTCGGCCAGCGCGATGAGGTCACCGCCGATTCCGGTGCACAGATCAGCCAGCCGGGCGCAGCCGGCGAACCGGGGTGCCCGGTAGCGGGAGATCGATTCGGCGGACGCCTGCTCCAGGCCGGGCCGGGTGAAGAACATCTGGCCGGCTCGGCTGAACTTGCCCGCCGCCGCTCGGCGCAGCTCATGCTGGCTCAGCGCGGCAGCCACCAGCTCCGGCCGGAACTGGGTACGTAGAACGGTGCCGAACCGTATCGAGTCCACGGCCGTCGGATCCGCCCGCGACAGCCGCTCCAGCAGCCCCCGCCCCTCACCCGACAGCAGCCCCTCCAGCTGCCCAACGCTCACCGATGTCTGCGTCATGCGCACCACCCCCCGCTCAACGCTGTGGACGTGGTTTCGCGTAGGGCGGCGAGCCGCTGTCGTGCGGTCTCCTGGGCTGTGGCCAGCTGGTCGGGCGCAGGCACCGGTTCTATGACTTGCAGGTACGCCTTGAGCTTGGGCTCAGTGCCCGAGGGCCGCACCATCACCCGGAATCCGTCACCGCGCAGTACGAGGGTGTTGTCGGGCTGTTGCGGGTGGTGCAACAGGTCCTTGAACTGTACTGGGCAGCCGTCGAGATCGGCGGGTGGCCGGGCGCGCAGCTGGGCCATCGCCGCGGCCACTGTGGCGTGGTCGGGCAGCCGGATCGACACCTGGTCGGTGTGGTGCACACCGTGGCGGACGGCGAGCGCGTCGAGCAGGTCGTCCAGCGTGTGCCCGGCGGCCCGGGTGGTAGCCGCCAGATCGCAGGCCAGCACTGCGGCCGAGATGCCGTCCTTGTCGCGCACCGCCTCGGGGTCCACGCAGTACCCGAGCGCTTCCTCGTAGGCGTAGACCAGCCGATCACCCGCGCGCATCAACCACTTGAAGCCGGTCCGGGTCTCTGCGTACCTGGCACCGTGTGCCGCTGCGACCGACTGGAGCAGGCTACTGGAGACGAGGGACGTGGCGACCAGCGGGTTGGGCCGGTCCAGTGTGCTGAGCAGGTGCTCGGCGAGCAGCACCCCGGTCTCATCACCGCGCAGCATCCGCCAGGTTCCGTCCTGGCCACGGGTGCCCACGGCACACCGGTCGGCGTCGGGATCCAGTGCGATCGCGAGATCGGCGTCGAGTTCGGCGGCCAGCGCGAGCAGCGCGTCGGTGGCGCCGGGCTCTTCCGGGTTGGGGAAGCTGACCGTCGGGAACGTGGGGTCCGGCTCGGCCTGTTCGGCGACCAGGTGGACGTCGCTGAAGCCGGCCCGCGCCAGCGCCGCCACCAGCACCGATCCCCCGACGCCATGCAGCGGCGTGGCCACCACCCGCACGGTGCGAGCGGTCCCGCGGGGCAGATCCGCCACGCGTTGCAGGTATGCCTCCAGCACGTCGACGACCCGCACCGGACCGTCCCTGGGCACCGCCACCGCGGGGGGTGCGGCGGCGATCGCGGCCTCGATGCCAGCGTCGGTGGGTGGTGCGATCTGGATGCCGCCTTCGGTGTAGACCTTGTAGCCGTTGTCCCCTGCCGGGTTGTGCGAGGCGGTGATCTGCACGCCGGCCATCGCGCCCAGCCTGCGGGCGACGAACGCGAGCACCGGGGTCGGCAGCGGCCCGGGCAGCGCCACGGTGTCGAACCCGGCAGCACCGAACACCCCGGCAGCGTCGGCGGCGAACTCCTCGGAACGGTGCCGCGCGTCCCGGCCGATGACGACGGTCCCGGTGCGGCCCTGCCCGGCCAGCCACTTCGCCAGCCCGGCGGACATGCGCAGCACCACCGCGCGGTTCATTCCGGCGGGCCCGGCTCGCAGCGGTCCGCGGAGCCCGGCGGTGCCGAAGCGCAGCGGCCCGGCCATCCGGGTCGCCAGTTCGTCCGCCGCGGCGGCGTCCCCGGCGAGTGCGGATGCGAGTATCAGCTGCAGCTCGGCCCGGTCACCGGTATCGACGTCGTCGGCGATCCATCGCATGGCGGCGTCCCGTAGCTTCGGCGTCACATTGGATGTCATACCCGGCTCGCCAGCTCCCGCAGCAGTGCGCCCATCCGTTCGGCTGCTGCCAGTCCGGCGGCTATCACCTCCAGGTGGTCCAGCGGCGCCCCGGTCATGCCTGCGGCGAGGTTGGTGACCAGGGAGATCCCCAGCACTTCGACGCCCTCGGCGCGCGTGGCGATGGCTTCGAGCACGGTGGACATGCCGACCAGATCGGCACCTAGCGTGCGCAGCATGCGGATTTCCGCCGGGGTCTCGAAGTGCGGGCCGGGTACCCCCGCGTAGACCCCTTCGGCCAGGCTGGGGTCGATCTCGCGGGCCAGCGAGCGCAGCCGGGGGGAGTAGACGTCGGTGAGGTCGACGAACCGTGGGCCGACCAGCGGCGAGCTGGCGGTGAGGTTGAGGTGGTCGCAGATCAGCACCGGCTGGCCGACCTGGAGTCCTTCGGCGATACCGCCCGCGGCGTTGGTGAGCACCACGACGCGCACGCCTGCCGCGCAGGCGGTGCGCACCCCGTGGACGACCTGGGCGACGGGGTGGCCCTCGTAGCCGTGGGTGCGACCGAGCAGCACCAGCACCCGGCGCCCGGCCAGCTCTACCGAGCGGACCGTACCCGCATGCCCCGGGGCTTCCGGCACGGCGAAGCCGGGCAGTTCGCTGACCGGGATCTCGACGGTTGGACCTGCGAGCAGGTCGGCTGCGGGGCGCCAGCCCGAACCCAGCACCACCGCGACGTCGTGCGTGGGCACTCCGGTGTGCGTGGCGAGTACGGCGGCGGCCTCCCGCGCGGACAGCGCCGGGCCGGTAGCGCCCGCCACCAGACGGGGTGGGCGATCGGCTGAGGTCACCGCCACATGATGCCCGCGTTGTGGTCGGAACTGGGGTATGCCATACAGACAGGCGGGCAAGGCGAAGTGAGGACATGCGATGAGTCAAGAGCCGGGGACCCCGCAGGCCCAGTCGGAGCGGGCCCAGTCAGGGAGGGCAGAGTCGGGTTTCGTGGTCAAGCCCGTGTACCACCCCGGCGATGTCGGCGACGGGGTGGCCGAGCGGCTCGGCGAGCCCGGCGTGTTCCCGTTCACCCGGGGGGTGTACCCCACGATGTACACCCAGCGCCGGTGGACGATGCGCCAGTACGCCGGGTTCGGCACCGCGCTGGAGTCCAACGCCCGCTACCACCAGCTGCTGAAGGCGGGCCAGACCGGCCTTTCGGTGGCCTTCGACCTGCCGACCCAGATGGGCTATGACTCCGACGAGCCCATCGCGCACGGCGAGGTCGGCAAGGTCGGGGTGGCGATCGACTCGATCGAGGACATGCGGACGTTGTTCGACGCCATCCCGCTGGGCGAGGTGTCCACCTCGATGACCATCAACGCGCCCGCGAGCCTGCTGCTGCTGCTCTACCAACTGGTGGGTGAGGAGCAGGGCGTGCCGGGTTCGAAACTGACCGGGACGATCCAGAACGATGTGCTCAAGGAGTACATCGCCCGGGGCACCTACATCTATCCGCCCGCGCATTCCCTGCGGCTCACCTCGGATATCTTCGCCTACTGCCAGGCCGAGATCCCGCGCTGGAATACCATCTCGATCTCCGGGTACCACATGGCGGAGGCGGGCGCGAACCCTGCCCAGGAGATCGGTTTCACGCTGGCCAACGGGGTGCAGTACGTGCAGGCCGCGCTGGACGCCGGGATGGCCGTCGACGAATTCGCACCGCGATTGTCGTTCTTCTTCGTCTCCCGCACCACGCTGCTGGAGGAGGTCGCGAAATTCCGCGCTGCCCGGCGGATCTGGGCCCGGATGATGAAGGAACGCTTCGGCGCGCAGCACCCCAAATCGCTGATGCTGCGGTTCCACACCCAGACCGCCGGGGTGCAGCTCACCGCGCAGCAGCCCGAGGTCAACATGGTCCGGGTGACGGTGCAGGCGATCGCCGCGATCTTCGGTGGCACCCAGTCGCTGCACACGAATTCCTACGACGAGGCGATCGCGCTGCCCACCGAGAAGGCCGCCCGGCTGGCGCTGCGCACCCAGCAGGTGCTGGCCTACGAGACCGACCTGACGTCCACAGTGGACCCCTTCGCCGGGTCCTACGCCGTGGAGGCGATGACCGACGAGGTCGAGGCCGCGGCGGTGGCGCTGATCGAGAAGGTGGATTCACTGGGCGGCGCGGTGCACGCCATCGAGCAGGGCTTTCAGAAGTCCGAGATCGAGCGAACCGCCTACGACACCGCCAAGGAGATCGACTCCGGCGAGCGGGTCGTGGTCGGCCTCAACCGCTACCGACTCGACGTCGAGGACCCCTACCAGCCCCTGCGGGTGGACCCCACAATCGAGGACAGCGCCCGGCAGCGCCTTGCCGCCCTGCGTACGTCGCGTTCGTCGTCGGACGTCCAGCGGGCGCTGAACGACCTGCGCAAAGCCGCCGAGGGCCACGACAACGTCCTGTACCCGATGAAAACCGCCCTCGCCGTGCAGGCCACAGTAGGCGAGGTATGCCACGCCCTCCGCGACGTCTGGGGCACCTATGTGCCCGTTGAGAGTTTCTGACTCTGGCCGGTCGGGGATCAGGGGGACGTCTGCTTCCGCCCGACCCCACCGAACTGGTACACCTCAGTCGGGGTACCGATGTCATTGGGGTCGGGCCGCCACAGCGAACAGGAGACCACGCCGGGCTCCAGTAGCTCCAGGCGGTCGAAGAAACGGGTCAGCTCCTGGCGGCTGCGGGTCGCTATCGGGGGTGTGGCGTTCTCGTTCCAGAGCCGGATCGCCTCTTTCGCCGCCTCTGGGTGGATCTCTACTGTGGGGTGGGAGATCGCCAGGTAGCTGCCTGCGGGGAGGGCATCGAGCAGCTGGTGCACGATCGCGTGTGCCTCGTCGGTATCGGTGATGAAGTTCAGGATCCCCAGCAGCATGAGCGCAACCGGCCGAGTGAAGGTCAGCGTGCGGGCAGCTTCCCGCAAGATCGTGTCGGGGTCACGCAGGTCCACGTCGAGGTAGTCAGTGGCGCCCTCCGGGGTGCTGGTGAGCAGGGCGCGGGCGTGTACCAGGACTAGGGGGTCGTTGTCGGCGTAGACGATGCGGCACTCCGGTGCGATCGACTGGGCGACCTCGTGGGTGTTGTCGGCGGTGGGTAGCCCGGTGCCGATGTCAAGAAACTGACGGATGCCCACCTCACCGGCCAGATAGCGGACGACGCGGAACAGGAATCTCCGATCGGCGCGGGCGCTGTCAGCGATGTCCGGGATGATGGCGCGGATCTGCTCGCCGACCTCGCGGTCGGCCGGGTAGTTGTCTTTACCGCCGAGCCAGTAGTTCCAGACCCGAGCGGTGTGCGCCACGCCAGTGTCGATCATGGAACTTCCGTCTTCGCCTGCACCGGAGCTACCCGTCATGAGGGTTCCTCTCGTTCTCCCCGGTGTGGTAGGGGTGCCGGTGTGGTAGCGGTGACGGTGCGACGGTAGCTCACTTCGCGGAGTCACCCATCGCCGATGCTATCGGCGGTACCACCTCATTGCTATGGCGTATCGCCCCTCGGCCCACTGCT
Organism: Pseudonocardiales bacterium; assembly: GCA_052390495.1. Taxonomy (GTDB): domain Bacteria; phylum Actinomycetota; class Actinomycetes; order Mycobacteriales; family Pseudonocardiaceae. Next base: position 49,196 of record JBQTGW010000240.1, on the reverse strand, counting down.
CAACGACGCAACGGCTTTGCAGTGGCGATGAGCCGATCAGCCGTCGAGAGCTGTGACGCTTGAGGGGCCGCTGCATCGACGGCCGACCGGGGTTCAGGGCGAGGACACGCCGGTTCCCATGTCAATGCCTCATCAAGGACAGTGAGTGCGCTGCCATCCACCCGGCGCTTTATCAGTTCATCGCCGGGAACGATCAGCGATGAGGTCCGCTGGCGCCAAGCGAAACAATCGTGGCTGAACCCCTCGAGGTAGATGGTGTCCATGTAGTCAGCGGCTACTCGCTGTCCCAACAGTGGCCCGTCCTCGCCGGGGCGCTACGCAGGAACTGGAAGCTCTCACCTCTGCTCTCGATTCGTTAACGGGGTCTTGTGACAACCTTCGCGTGATGCCCACCAGGCGGGAACCGACGCGAACCGACGGGTGAACTAGGAGCCTTTCTAGGAGGATGACCGCATTCTTCGCCCCTACCTGTGGAGCAGCTCAGGGCAGGGGCTCATTCCTTCGGCTACCCGGCAGACCGACCGCGCCAGGCCGTAATAGGGTCCGTGCCGACGAACCTGAAAGGGGGCGGTCATGAGTGCTCGCCCGAATCGGGCGTTCCAACTCGCCCGGCGCTCTCGGGTACTCACCCAGGCCCAAGTCGCCGCGATGGTCGCTGACCGGGTTGAGCAGGCCACGGGTCGGCGGTGCGGGATTGACGCCGACTACGTGTCCAAGGTCGAACGGGGTGAGATCACCTGGCCAGGGGATGCCTACCGGTCTGCCTTCCGGGTGGTGCTCGGCGCCACCTCGGACGCTGACCTGGGGTTTTACTGTTCCCGGTCGAGCGAGGCGACGCTGATCGTGGCGTCGGCTATCGTCGCAGGTGAGCCGACCTGGGCGGAGGACGCCATGCTCGAGCGGGACCAGGAGCTGATCCGCTACGCCGGTGCCGCCGCTGTCGGTGCGCTGTCGGCGCAACTACCGGACCTGCTGCGCGGTGCGCGGCACCGCAGCGCCGTGCCCGCCCGGATCGACGAGCACCATGTCGACCAGCTCAACCAGGTCGTGGAGTTCTTCATGAGTTCCGACTGTCTGTTCGGCGGCGCCATGTCCCGAAACGCTGCTGCCGGGCAGCTGGAATGGTGCTTCGACGTACTCGCCAAGTCGTCCATGTCCGGTCCGTCAGTCATGGCAGTCGGCTACCGCCCGGCTGGCCGACGTGGCGGGATTCATGTCCTTCGATTGCGGTGACCACTTCGCTGCCCGCCGGTTCTTCCTCGTCGCGCTCCAGCTCGCCGCCGAGGCTGGTGACGTGCAACAGCGGGTGCATACTCTCACCAGCGCCGCCCGCCAAGCCCTCTGGCTGGACCGCAACGATCTAAGCCTGGACCTCATGCGGCTTGCGCATGGCGACGACCGGCTCCTGTCCCCGGTGGCGCGGGCTACCCTGACCATCGTTGAGGCTCGGGCAATCGGCCGTGAGGCCGACGTTGCTGCAGTCGTACGCACCATCGGGCAGGCCGATGAGTTGTTCGGTCAGCGGGCCGCCGACCCCGACGACTCGACCTGGGCCTGGTACTACAACGACGCGCAGATGACGGGCGAGCGTGGAGAAGCCCTGTTCGACGCGGCTATGCGCGCCAGCGACGCCCGCATCGCCACAATGGCCGAAAACCGCCTGCAATCAGGCTATGACCTGCATCCGGCTGAGGCCGCCAGGCCCCGTAGCTTCAATCTGATCCGAGTTTCCTGTCTCGTTCTGCGGTTCGACGACCCGCACCGTGGCCTCGGCCTTGCCGAACAGGCCCTCGGCGAGGCGGCACTCCTGCGGTCCAAGCGGATCGCCGACGACGTCCGCATGCTCGCCAAGATCGCCGCTCCACTCGAACGCGATGTGACCTTCCGGTCGAGGGTGCGCGAGCTGCGGCGCGTGGCCAAGCGTGTCGCGCAGGCTGTCAGCTAAGTCAGTACCCATCTCAACCAATTGGCGCGGTGCTGTCCCGCAAGGTGGCCAGCCGAAACCGCACCTGATCGGCCCTGGTCGGGTCGTTTCCGGTGACCGCGGCCAGCCAGGTGGTCATGCGTAGCAGCCGGATCGCTTTGAGCACCGGCTAGCGTCGCGATGCCACGCATTCAGCGGGCTCGGCGGGGTCAACGGCACTCCGGTAACCACGCTCAGCCCGCTGAATGCACAAAGCGGTGGTTATCGGTGTAGGGCGGGGCGGCCGTCGACCAGGATTTTGCGTAGGCGGCTTACTTCGGCGATTCGGCGTTCGGCTAGGTGGTCGGCGGCTACGGCGGGGGGTACGCCGTCGTTGTCGGCTAGCTCGAAGATCGAAAGGGTGGTGTGGAAGATTTCGGCGACTCGGGCTCTGGCACGCTCGAAATTGAAGCCGCCGATCTCGTCGGCGACCTGGATGACGCCGCCGGCGTTCACTACGTAGTCGGGTGCGTAGAGAATGCCTTGATCCTCGAGCAACTTCTCCACGCCCGGGTGTTCCAGCTGGTTGTTCGCGCCGCCACAGACGATCTTGGCCGACAAGGTGGTGACGGTGGCATCGTCCAGTGCTCCGCTGAGCGCACACGGAGCGTAGACGTCGATTGGTTCCCGGATCAGCGCCGCCGTGTCGGGTGCCACCATGACCTCGGGATGCGCAGCGCGGATCCCCGCGATCGCCGACTCGTCAATGTCGGCCACGATCACCCGTGCCCCATCGGTGAGCAGGTGGTCGACGAGGTGTCGGCCGACCTTGCCGACCCCGGCGACGCCCACCCGACGTCCGGCGAGGGTGGGCTCACCCCAGACGTGCTCGGCGGCCGCGCGCATACCCTGGAAGACCCCGAGCGCGGTGAGAATCGAGGAATCCCCTGCGCCGCCTTGGGCAGTGGACCGTCCGGTGGTGAACTCGCATTCGCGGGACACGACGTCCATGTCCTCGACATAGGTGCCGACGTCGCACGCGGTGATATAGCGCCCGCTCAGTGACTGGACGAAGCGGCCGTAGGCACGCAGCAGCGCCTCGGTCTTGTGCCGCGCCGGGTCGCCGAGGATGACGGCCTTGCCGCCACCATGGTCGAGCCCGGCGAGCGCGTTCTTGTAGGACATGGCGCGGGACAGGTTCAGCACGTCAGCGAGCGCGTCGGTCTCGCTGGCGTACGGGTGGAAGCGGGTGCCGCCCAGTGCCGGCCCCAGCGCCGTCGAGTGGATCGCGATAATTGCGCGGAGCCCGCTGGGTTCGTCGCGGCAGAACACGATCTGTTCGTGGTCGCTTGATTGGAATACGTCTGTCACGGTGATGGTGATTCCCCTCTGCTCAGTGTCGTATGGGATGGCCTCGACCCTGCCTCGAGCCTAGGACCCCACGCCCGGCAGGCACCCTGCATCCACTGCGATAGAGGGATGGCACCATCTAAGTGGGGTACGTGGTCACGGCGAGGGGAGCGAGAGGTATACCCGTGAGTGGCGATGAGGGCTCTGGCTCGCATCGCCACTCACGGGTTATCCACAGGGGCCGCCCGCGGATCGCGCCTGTGCTGGCCGAGATCCAGCGCCGGGTGGTCCGGACGCTGTCGGCGAGTCAGACGTTGGGTGGTATCGGGGTCGCGACCGGGCTGACCGTCTCCCCGCTGATCGCAGCGTCGATCTCCGGCTCGGACACGTTGGGTGGGCTCGCGGTGACCTCGGCGGTGGTCGGCGCAGCCCTGATGTCGATACCGGTGGCGCGGCTGGCAGCCCGTCGCGGACGTCGACCGGCGCTGCTGGCGGCCTACGGAGTGGCCACCTGTGGCGCTGCGATCGCGGCGGTCGCTGTGGTGCTCGGCAACGCTGTGGTGCTGCTGGTCGCCCTGCTGGCCTTCGGGGGTAGTGCCACCGCCGGGCTCGCCGCTCGATACGCGGCGACCGATCTCGCCGAACCGAGCCGGCGCGCTCGGGACCTGTCGCTGGTGGTGTGGGCGACGACGGTAGGCGCGGTGACCGGACCCAACCTCGCAGGCCCCGCGCAGCGCGCGGCGGCAGCCCTGGGGGTGCCGGGGGTGGCTGGGCCGTTCCTGCTCAGCGGAGTGGCTTTCGGGCTGGCGGCGGTGACGGTGGCCGTCGGCCTGCGGCCCGACCCGCTGCGCGTGGTGTGGGCCAACCGGGTGGTGGGGGCCGACGCTATGCAGGGCAGGACGGACGTCAGCGCGGATCCGGTGACCCGCGACCGGACGGCAGGCTGGCGGGCGCTGCGGTCCTCGCCGGGAGCGCGCTTGGCGCTCGCCGGGATCGTACTGTGTCACACCGTAATGGTCGCCCTGATGTCGATGACTCCCGTGCACATGGACCACGGCGGTGCTTCGCTGGAGGTCGTCGGCCTTGTGATCAGCCTGCACATCGCAGGGATGTACGCGCTCAGCCCGCTGATCGGCTGGCTCGCCGACCGGCTGGGACGAATGCCGGTCCTCGCTCTGGGCGCCGTGCTGCTGGTTGCGGCCGCAGTGGTGGCCGGGTCTGCGCCGGCTTCGGACGCTGCCTGGTTGTCGGTCGGGTTGGTACTGCTCGGCGTCGGATGGTCCTGCGGTCTGGTCGCGGGCTCGACGTTGTTTACCGAGTCGGTTCCGGTGGCGGTGCGCCCGGACGTGCAGGGCATCGGTGATCTCCTGATGCACGTAGGCGGCGCGCTAGGTGGGGTGCTGGCCGGGGCGGCGGTCGCGGTGGCTTCCTACGGTGCGCTCGCACTGGGGGCCGGGCTGCTGGTACTGCCGTTCCTGGCGGTCAGCGTGTTCGCCGTCGTGCGGATACCCCGTCCAGCTTGACTGGCCGCTCAGCGGCCCCGTTGCTGCCACCACCAGCGCAGCAACACCGCCAGCGCGGCGAGCAGGCCGAGGAGGATCACCAGCTGTCCAGCAGTGGAGGACAGCCCGGTGGGGTCAGCCTGGGCGAGCACCCCATCACACTATCTCTGCGCGCACCCCTAACCTGAAGGGGTGCGGATAACCCACTTCCGGCAGCGGATGGACGAGGAGTTCGGCCCGGCCCGGGCCGCCGCGTTGGCCCACGACCACGTGTTCGCCGAACTAGGCGGCCGCACGGTGGACGGCGCCCTAGACGCCGGCACCGACGCCAAGCGCATCTGGGCCGTAGTGTGCACCACCTTCAACATCCCCGAATCCCGCCGCTGACCCCCACCCCTCCGCGTGTCCGTCTCTCATGCCCGGTGTGTCAGCTTCTCCTGCACCGTGTGTCGGCCTCTCATGCGCCTTCGTCCGCTGCGGGCGCGGCAGATTGCGCACCGGCGTGTCACTCCTGACGTCGAACACGTGTTCGTCTAGGCTGTTGTCCACAGCCGGACCCTCTGTCCACAGATCCGGCGTGCGCCGCCGCGAAGTGTCGGTCCCATCGCCTAGCGTCGGCGTCGACCCAGAAGACCCCGATCAGCGAGGGTGGACCGTACAGATGGCACCAGCACCGGACCGGGAGAAGGCGCTCGAGCTCGCCTTGGCCCAGATCGACAAACAGCACGGCAAAGGCTCGGTGATGCGCCTCGGCGACCAGGGTCGGGCACCCATTGAGGTGATCCCCACCGGTTCCATTGCGTTGGACGTGGCGCTGGGCATCGGCGGTCTGCCCCGAGGCCGGGTGATCGAGATATACGGGCCCGAGAGCAGCGGGAAGTGCCTCACGGCAGACACCTACGTGTGGACCGATCGTGGCCTGGAGACGGTTGAAGAGCTCTTCAAGCGGTGTGGTCAGCCAGCCTCGTGCACGTCCCGCACCACCGATGTGCGGGGGCTCGGTGTGCGGATGGTGAACGAGCAAGGCGAGCTGGAGACGCTCGCCGCATTGACGCACAACAACCGGAAGCCGGTCCTACGCATCACCTGTCGCTCAGGACGTGCCGTCTCGGTAACGTTGAACCACCCGCTGCGTGTGATGAACGAGCGCGGGTTCATCGTGTGGCGCAAGGCGCGGGACATTCAGGTCGGTAACACCCTTGTCTCAGCTGTCTTCGGTGCGGTCGAGGCGGCTGCGGCAAGTGAGCTGAGCGAGGATGAGGCCGTCCTGCTCGGTTATCTCGTCGCTGAAGGCTCGCTCAATGACCGTTACCGAGTCCACTTCACGAACTGGGACCTTGAGGTCGGAGCGGAGTTCACCACCTTGGCCGAGCATGTCCTCGGCGCCGAGGTGCGGTGTTACTACGGTAAGGAGTACCACGTTCCCGGCAAGCAGGTCCGGGAGTTGGTGTACGAGCGATACGGCCTCGACTACGTCACGGCGGCGGGAAAGACCGTTCCGGCGTGTGTCCGTACCGCCGGGCACAAGGCTCAGCGAGCTTTTCTCTCTGCGCTATTCGAAGGAGACGGATGGATTGATGCGTCATCGACCATCGGCCTGGGTACTGCATCCGAGCAGTTCGCCCGTGAAGTCCAGCTCATGCTCTATGGACTCGGAGTGCCTGCATCGGTGTCCTCGAAGTACAACGCGACGTACGACCGTGACTACTGGACGGTGACGGTCAACCCCTCGACGGCTGGCAGTTTCCTCTCAGAGGTGGGTTTCCGCTCGCAACGACGGAGTGCTCAAGTAGCCGCACACTTCCGGAAGTCTCCCCGGGATGCGCAGACGCTTGCCGATACGAAGTACACCTACGAGGCCGTTGTGTCGATCGAAGATGGCGGTCTCCAACCGACCTTCGACGTCGCGTTGCCTGACACGCACAGCTTCATCGCCAACGGAGTGCTGTCGCACAACACCACTGTTGCACTGCACGCGGTGGCCAACGCCCAACGGGCTGGCGGGATCGCTGCGTTCATCGATGCCGAGCACGCGCTGGACCCCGACTATGCGAAGGCGCTCGGCGTGGACACCGACGCCTTGCTGGTCTCCCAGCCCGACACCGGGGAGCAGGCGCTGGAGATCACCGACATGCTGATCCGTTCTGGCGCGCTGGATGTGGTGGTCATCGACTCGGTGGCCGCCCTGGTGCCGCGGGCGGAAATCGAAGGCGAAATGGGTGACTCGCACGTCGGCCTGCAAGCCAGGCTGATGAGCCAGGCCCTGCGCAAGATCACTGGCGCGCTGAGCAACTCGGGCACTACCGCGATCTTTATCAACCAGCTCCGGGAGAAGATCGGAGTCTTCTTCGGCTCTCCGGAAACCACCACGGGTGGTAAGGCGCTGAAGTTCTATGCCTCGGTGCGGCTGGACATTCGCCGGATTGAGACGCTCAAGGACAGCGGCGACGCAGTCGGCAACCGAACCCGCGTCAAGGTAGTGAAGAATAAGTGCGCACCACCTTTCAAACAAGCAGAATTCGATATTCTTTACGGTCACGGGATTAGCAAAGAAGGCTCGCTGATCGACATGGGTGTTGAACAGGGCGTGGTCCGTAAGTCGGGTGCCTGGTACACCTACGAGGGCGACCAACTCGGTCAGGGTAAGGAGAACGCACGCAAGTTCCTCGGTGACAACCCCGACATCGCCACGGAGATCGAGAAGCGGATCAAGGACAAGCTCGGTATCGGCGCGAAGCTGGACGATGACGGGACGGTGCCCGCCCCGGCGGACTTCTGATGATCCCGACGGGCGAGACGCCGGAGGCCGCAATGACCGCTCGCGGTCCGAGTGTGGACACGGATCCTGCGGCGCAGGCGCGTGGGATCTGCTTGAAGTTGCTCACGGCGCGGCCTCGTAGTCGTGCTGAGCTGGCTGAGGCGTTGCGTCGGAAAGGGATCCCCGAGGGGGTCGGTGAGCAAGTGCTTGATCGCCTCGGTGCGGTGGGCCTGCTGGACGACGCTGCCTTCGCCGAGACGGCGGTGTACTCCGGGCACACCTACCGTGGTCTGGGTAGACGGGCACTGAGCGCCGAGCTCCGGCGTAGGGGAGTGCCCGACGGGGTCGCTCGTGAGGCGGTGGCTGCGGTGCAGCCCGAGGACGAGGAGCAGCGGGCCCGCGAACTGGTCCGGCGCAAGCTACGCACCAGCACCGCGCAGGACTCCAGCACCCTGGTTCGCAGGCTGGCGGGGATGCTGGCCCGCAAGGGTTACTCCGAAGGGGTGGCCTTGCGGGTGGTACGTGATGAACTCGGTCAACGCGGCTGGGTCGGAGAAGTCGAGCCCGGAGAAGTCGAGTCGAGCCCCGACTGACCGTCCTTGGGCGAGATGAACTCGACGCCGTCTGGGAGATCGTTGTGGACGCGGGCGTCCGCCAGCAGGCCCAACAGGGTGGACCGGAACTCCTCGGCGGCCCGGGTCGGGTGCATGTCCTTGCGGTGGGCCAGCGCGATCGTGCGCGTGGGGATGGGGGGCACGAACGGCACACCACGCAGCTTCGGGCGACCCGCCAGGACCATGCTGGGGACTACCGCGATCCCGAGCCCAGCTTCGACAAAGCTGAGCACTGCGTCCATCTCACCGCCCTCGATGGCGAACTGGGGCTGGAACCCGGCGCGCTGGCAGGCCATGAGAGTCATCGAACGCAGGTCGTAGCCATCCTGGAACATCACCAACGGCCGGTTCCGGAGATCATCGATCCGGAAGGAGTCGAGGGCGAGGTCCATGGTGCGCGGCACCGCTACCGTCAGCTGCTCCCGCAGGATGGGGGCGGTGTCCAAGGTGGGATCCCCTCGGTGCAGTGGAGAGGTGATCACCGCCAGGTCGATGGCTCCTTCGGCGACCTGGCGCACCAGGTCTCGGGACCCGCTTTCGTCGATGACGAGCTGCAGCCCGGGGTAGCGGGTGTGAAAGCGGGCGAGCGCGTCGGCCAGCAGGCCGGTGCACAGACTCGGCGTGGCACCCAGCCGCAGCCGCCCCTGGCGGAGCTCGGCCAGCTCGTTTATCTGCAGGCGGGCCGTCTCGACGTCGGCCAGGATCCGTTTCGCGAAGGGGACGAGCGCTTCACCAGCTGGGGTGAGGCTGACATTGCCTCGGGCCCGGTGGAACAGCTCGCTGCCCAGCTCTCGCTCGAGGTTGTGGATCTGCTTGCTCAGTGACGGCTGTGCGACGTGGGAGAGTTCCGCAGCACGGGTGAAGTGGAGGGCCCGTGCGACAGCGAGGAAGTAGGCGAGTTGCTGCAGCTGCATTTCGATAGTCTAGAGCTATCGTAACGAGCGTCACCATATCTTTGACCTGTGCCGTCTGCGCACTCTACCGTCATGAGGAACCGCCTGACCGTGTGCCGACGGCCGACCATCCACTCGCCCCGCCCCAGTAACGCTGGCTTTGCTGGGGCGGCGGGGCACCTGACCACCTACCGTCACCAAGCCGAATCGACGTCATGACCACTACCTCGCCTGCACCGCCGTCCCGGATGGCCAAGCCCGGACGGGCAGCCATCGCTGGACGGACCCTCCGCACCGACCGCTGGTGGCTCGCGCCACTGCTGACTTTCCTGGGTCTGATGACCTTCGTCGGCTATGCGACGGCCCGAGCGTTCATGCAGGACTACTACTGGGTGGCGGAATACCACTACCTCACACCATTCTACTCCCCGTGCTTGAGCATGTCCTGTATCCCAGAATCGGCGCACTTCGGTCGCCCGTTTCCGGAGTTTCCCTTCTTCATCCCGTTGGCTATTGTCAGCCTACCGTTCCTGCTCCTGTTCCGCGTGACGTGCTACTACTACCGCAAGGCGTACTACCGTGCTTTCTGGCTTTCGCCTCCCGCGTGCGCGGTCGGTGAGCCGCACAAGATCTACAGCGGCGAGACCCGATTTCCGCTCCTCGGGCAGAACCTGCACCGGTACTTCTTCTACGCCGCGATCCTGATCTCGGTGATCAACACCTATGATGCGGTCCTCGCCTTCAACGGCGAGAACGGCTTCGGTGTCGGGCTCGGCAACATCATCCTCGTGGTCAATGTGGTGCTGCTGTGGGCTTATACGTTGTCCTGCCACTCGTGTCGGCATATCCTCGGTGGTAAACTTAAGCACTTTTCGAAGCACCCGCTGCGGTACCGGGCCTGGACCGGGATCTCGCTGCTCAACGGGCGGCACATGCAGCTCGCGTGGGTCACGCTGGGAACCCTGATGCTGACCGACGGCTACATCGCGCTGGTCTCCTCCGGCGTGCTCTCCGACCTGCGCATTTTCAACTGACGAGGATCCCATGACCGAAATCGAGCGGCACGACTACGACGTCGTGGTGATCGGCGCGGGCGGCGCCGGGCTGCGAGCCGCGATCGAGGCCCGCGAGCTGGGCAAACGTACCGCCATCGTCTGCAAGTCCCTGTTCGGCAAGGCACATACCGTGATGGCCGAGGGCGGTATCGCGGCGTCGATGGGCAACGCCAACCCGCGAGACAACTGGCAGGTGCATTTCCGCGACACCATGCGTGGGGGCAAGTTCCTCAACAACTGGCGGATGGCCGAGTTGCATGCGAAGGAGGCGCCGCAGCGGGTATGGGAGCTGGAGACCTACGGCGCGCTGTTCGACCGCACCAAGGAAGGCAAGATCAGCCAGCGGAACTTCGGCGGTCACGAGTATCCGCGGCTGGCGCATGTGGGTGACCGCACGGGTCTGGAGCTCATCCGCACGCTGCAACAGAAGATCGTGTCGTTGCAGCAGGAGGACTTCGCCCAGCACGGGAACTACGAGGCCAATCTCAGGGTCTTCGCCGAGTGCACGATCACCGAATTGCTCAAAGACGCCGCCGCGGTGTCCGGGGCGTTCGGGTACTGGCGCGAGACCGGCCGCTTCGTCCGTTTTGACGCACCGGCCGTGATCCTGGCCACTGGCGGGATCGGCAAGTCTTTCAAGGTCACCAGCAATTCCTGGGAGTACACCGGGGACGGGCACGCGCTCGCGCTACGCGCGGGGGCCTCGCTGATCAACATGGAGTGCGTACAGTTTCACCCCACCGGGATGGTGTGGCCGCCCAGCGTCAAGGGAATCCTGGTGACGGAGTCGGTACGAGGCGACGGCGGGGTGCTGCGCAACTCCGAGGGAACGCGGTTCATGTTCGACTACATCCCCGACGTCTTCAAGGACAAATACGCGACCACGGAGGCGGAGGCGGACCGCTGGTACGACGATCCGGAGCACAACCGCAGGCCGCCCGAGCTGCTGCCCCGGGACGAGGTCGCCAGGGCGATCAACTCCGAGGTCAAGGCGGGCCGCGGGTCGCCACATGGCGGCGTTCTCCTCGACATCGCCACCCGCCTGCCCGCCGACGTCATCACCAAGCGGCTGCCTTCGATGTATCACCAGTTCAAGGAACTGGCCGACGTCGACATCACGGCCGAGCCCATGGAGGTCGGACCCACCTGCCATTACGTGATGGGGGGAGTGGAGGTCGACGCGGACACCGCGGCAGCGTCGGTGCCCGGGCTCTTCGCCGCCGGCGAGGTCGCGGGCGGGATGCACGGCTCGAACCGGCTGGGCGGTAACTCGCTGTCCGACCTACTAGTCTTCGGTCGGCGGGCTGGGCTCGGGGCGGCGTCCTACCTAGACTCCCTCGGCGGGTTTCGCCCTTCGAGCAGCGACATCGACGTCGAGGCCGCGATGAACCGGGCGGTGGCCCCCTTCGGCGAGCCAGCCGGCGAGGGCGCGGAGAATCCGTACTCGCTGCATCAGGAACTGCAGCAGACCATGCACGATCTGGTCGGCATCATCCGTAGGTCCGATGAGATGGAGCTGGCCCTCAAGAAGCTCGACGAGCTGCGCAGACGGGCCGAGCATGTCGTCGTGGAGGGGCACCGTCAGTTCAATCCGGGCTGGCACCTGGCGCTGGATCTGCGCAACATGCTGGCGGTCAGCGAGTGCGTCACCCGGGCTGCGTTGCAACGGACCGAGAGCCGGGGCGGGCACACCCGCGAGGACCATCCCGGGATGGATCCGCAGTGGCGTCGGGTGGTGCTGGTGTGCACGCAGCACGAGGACGCCACCGTGCACGTCGAGCCTCAGGACCAGCTTCAGATGCGCGCCGACCTGGTCGAACTGTTCGAGCTCGACGAGCTGAAGAAGTACTTCACCGCCGAGGAACTCCCTGGAGGGACGGACTGATGAGCTACCAGCAGCGTTTCCGGGTGTGGCGGGGTGACGCAGCAGGCGGGCAACTCGTTGACTTCAACGCGGAGGTCAACGAGGGCGAGGTGGTCCTCGACGTGATCCACCGCTTGCAGGCCACCCAGGCGCCCGATCTCGCGGTGCGGTGGAACTGCAAGGCGGGCAAGTGTGGGTCGTGTAGCGCCGAGATCAACGGCCGACCACGGCTGCTGTGCATGACCCGGATGTCCACCCTGCCAGCCGAGCAAAGCGTGACGATCACCCCGATGCGGGCCTTCCCCATCATTCGCGACCTGGTCACCGACGTGTCGTACAACTACGAGAAAGCGCGCGAGGTCCGGGCGTTCGTCCCACCCAAGGGTGTGCAGCCAGGCGAGTACCGGATGACGCAGATGGACGTGGAGCGCTCGCAGGAGTTCCGCAAGTGCATCGAGTGCTTCCTGTGCCAGGACACCTGCCACGTGATCCGCGACCACGAGGAGAACAAGGAGAACTTCTCCGGGCCACGTTTCTTGATGCGGATCGCCGAACTGGACATGCATCCACTGGACGCAGCTGCCGAGCAGGGTGTGGACCGCCGGAAAGAGGCCCAGGACGAGCACGGCCTCGGGTTCTGCAACATCACCAAGTGCTGCACCGACGTCTGCCCGGAGCACATCAAGATCACGGACAACGCCCTGATCCCGATGAAGGAGCGGGTGGTTGACCTGCGTTTCGACCCGCTCACCCGGCTGTTTCGCCGCAACCGGCGCTAGCCTCGGTCATCGGATGGTTGGCGGGTCGGGCGCCGGTTTGTTGAAGGACTCGGTGTAGAGGCGGGCCCACGTGCCGTCGGCGATCGCAGTGCGCAGGACGTAGATGACCCGATCGCGGAGCGCGTGGTCGTCCGGCTGCACGGCGATGCCGTACTCGGTGGTCCCCAGCGGTTCGCCGACCACCCGTAGCTGGCCGCTCGTCATAGCGGGCAGACGACGGAGAGCGAGGTCATCGCCGATGATCGCCGTGACGCTCACGCCCAGCAGGTTGTCGCAGGCACCGAGGTTGGCCCGGGTGGTAAGGCGGTCCCCCAGTCGACTCTCCAGTGCTGCCTCAGCCGGGGAATCCCGCGGGGCGCACACCTTTCCCTGACCTAGCGAGTCCAGACCGTTCACGGGACTGTTCGACGGCACAGCCAGCCGCAGCGGGCTCTCCAGGTACGGGACCACGATGCCCAACTCGGGGCTCTGCTGTGGGGTAATGGGCTGTGGGGTAATGGGCTGTGGGGTGATGGCGAACTCGCCGAGCGCCAGGTTCGCTTCTCCGCGAGCGAACATGCCTATCGCAGCGCTCGTCGTTGACGCCGACTTGTAGTTGGTGGCTCCGTGATCTTCCCCGAGTTCGCTGGCGATGAGTTCAACAAGCGCGATGCCGAACCCGGTGTACCCGCCCGGGGTGGCTGTGGGCTCGGCCAGGCCAGGCACATTCTGGACCGCCACGATGAGCTTGCCGCCCAGGACCAGGTCGGGGCCGGGCGGTCCGGTGCTGGTCGGGCTGGTGGGTGTGACCGTGTCGAACGGACTGCCTGGCACCGGGTCCGGACGGAACATCGCGGTGACCCCATTGACAGCCGAGCTCAGCGACCACAGCGCGGCGTACAGCAGGATCGCGAGAACCACGAGCAGGCAGCCGATCCGCCGCGGCCGGAGCCACCCACCGGCGTGCAGGGCGCGCAGCGCCGTCCACGCGCGGGTGCCGCGCGGCCCCTTCGGCCCCGGCGGCGGGTCTGGCCACGGATGCTGAAGCTGACCCTCAGGCACGGACGATCACCTCGGCAACGACATACACCCGCCCGACTCTAGGCTGCTGCGCTGGCGGCGGGCTGTACTGGCGTGGGAACGGCACGCGCCCGGCTCAACCGTCGCTCGACCCACACCGCGAACCGGCTGAGCAGATAGTTGATCACAATGAAGATCACCGCGACGACGAAGTAAAACTGCAGCGGGTTGTTCAGCGACTGGATCGCGATCCGGGCGAAGCTGACCGCCTCGGGGTACAGGATGATGAAGCCCAGCGAGGTGTCCTTGAACACCACCACGAGCTGGCTGATCAGCACCGGAAGCATGATTCGGAACGCTTGCGGCAACTGGATCAACCACAGTGACTGGCTCCGCGTCAGGCCCAGCGCGCAGGCCGCCTCGGCCTGGCCTCGCGGCAGGGCGGCCACTCCGCTGCGCACGATCTCGGCGATGATGACCGAGTTGTACGCCGTGAGCCCGATGACCAGGTACCACAGGAGCGGGAGCTGGACGCCGAGCTCGGGCAGGATCCGGTACGACATGAAGATCATGATTACCACCGGAAGACCGCGCAGGACCTCGATCACACTGACAACCGCCCACCGGTACCACACCGTGCTGGTAATCCTGGTCAGCGCCATGAGGGTGCCGATGACCAGGGACAGCACCATCGCCAGCACGGCGGCGTAAATGTTGAGCAGGAGAGCATCCAGCAGCCTGGCCCACACCGCGGCGAACTGGGGGTTGTATGGGTTGAGCAGCGGACCCCACCGCTGTTCGGAAAACTGGCCCTGGTCGTAGAGCCGGATGGCGACCAGGCAGGCGATGACCAACAGCCCAGCGCCCGCGAGGACTGAGCCGATCAACACCCGGCGCCGGGTCCGGGGCCCCGGATTGTCGTAGAGAACGGGGACGGTCATCGGGCCAGCGCCACTTTCCGTTCCAGGACACCGAGCAGTAGTCCGGTTGTCAGAGTGATGATCAGGTAGCCGGCAGCCATTCCGAGGAGCACCGGGATCAGCGGAAATCCCTGGGACGCGACCAGCGTCAGTTGCACGCTGAATAGTTCGCCGCCGACACCGAACGCGCCGACAATGGCGGAGTTCTTGATCATAGCGATGATGACGCTGCCCAGCGGGGGCACCACGGAGCGCAGCGCCTGGGGCAGCACGATGTGGCGAAGCGACTGGGTGAAGGTGAGACCGACCGCGCGGGCCGCCTCGGCTTGCCCCGCATCGACGGAATTAATGCCGCTGCGCACAGCCTCACACACGAAAGCGGAGGTGTAGAACACCAGGCCGGCGATCGCGAACCAGTAGTAGGCGCCGTTGATTCCGATCTCGGGCAACCCGAATGCGCAGAAGAACAGCACCACCACGAGCGGACAGTTGCGAAACACCGTGACCCAGCTCGTGCCGACCCAGCGCAGCGGCGGAACGGAGGAGACCCGAAAGGCCGCTATCACTATGCCGAGCACGAGGGAGCCGATCGCGGCATGGACGCACATCTGCAACGTCTTGAGGAAGCCATCGGCGAACACGCCAAAGTTCTCGATGATCACGTCGATGGTGGGCACTCCTTTACGATCGACCCAGCTGGGATCGTCTCAGCTGGTGGGGGCAGCAAAGCCCCCACCAGCATCCTCGGCCAGTTCCGGTGTCCTTCAGCTGCAGGGATCGAATTGCGGAAGCGTCGGCTCTTCGTCGGTGACGGCACCCGCCGTGGCGTCCCATGCCTCCAGGTAGGAGCCGGATGCCTCGGCCTTCCGCAGTTCCTCATTGATGAACTCGCAGAATGCGACGTCCCCCTTGGGGATGCCGACACCATAGGGCTCATCGGTGAACGGGTCGCCGACCAGCTTGAACGCCCCGGCTCTTTGTGAGATGAAACCGAGCAGAATGACGTTGTCGGTGGTTACCGCGTCGACCTGGCCGGTACCCAGCGCGTCGGCGCACTTGGCATAGCCGTCGAACAGGACCTGCTGAGAGACGTCAATGTACTCCAGAATGTTGGTCGACGAAGCCGAGCCCTGCACCGAGCACACCCGGGCGCCACTGGCCCGCAGCGACTCCGGACCGGTGATCGTGGTGTTGTCGGACTGAACCATGAGCGACTGGCCTGCGGTGTAGTACGGTCCCGCGAAGCTGATCAGCTCACGGCGCCTGTCGTTGATCGTGTAAGTGGCCAGCACCATGTCGACGGCACCGCGCTGGATGAGATCCTCACGCTGCCCGGAGGGTGCCTGCACCCATTCGATATCCGTCGGTTCGATCCCGAGGCCAGCCGCGATGATCTTGCCAACTTCGACGTCGAAACCCTGCAGCTGGCCGTCGATACCTTGCAGTCCGAACAGCGGCTGATCGAATTTCGTGCCGATGGTGATTCTACCGGCCTGGCTGAGCTCGGCCATCGTCGTGCCAGCCTCGAACTGCGGATTCTCGGCGACCGGGTACGGCGGCGCCGCACCGTCGCCATCGAGAGACTCTTGCTCACCGCAGGCCGTGGCGACCATCGCGACGACGGCCACCGCCATACCCATTCGAAGTACAGGGTTCCAGCGCATCGATCTTCCTTACTTTCACCTAGTTGGGGCCGGGACAGGTGATGACCCGGCAGAACACATCAGTGCGTCAGGATCTTGCCAAGGAAATCCTTGGCGCGTTCGGAGCGCGGTGCGGTGAAGAACTGGTCGGGCACCGAGTCCTCGACGATCTCCCCTTCGTCCATGAACACCACCCGGTGCGCGGCGCGGCGGGCGAAGCCCATCTCGTGGGTGACCACGAGCATCGTCATGCCCTCACGCGCCAGCGACGTCATGACGTCGAGTACCTCCTGGACCATCTCGGGGTCCAGCGCCGAGGTCGGCTCGTCGAAGAGCATCACCTTGGGACGCATGGCCAGCGCGCGGGCGATCGCGGCCCGCTGCTGCTGGCCCCCGGACAGCTGGGCCGGATACTTGTCGGCCTGGTCAGTGATGCCGACCCGCTCCAGCAGTGTCATCGTGGCCGCATGCGCCTCGCGCTTGCCGATCCGGCGCACCTTGACCGGGCCGAGCATCACGTTCTCTGCGATGGTCTTGTGGGCGAAGAGGTTGAACTGCTGGAAGACCATCCCGACGTCGGCCCGCAGCCGGGCCAGCGCGCGGCCCTCCGCAGGCAGCGGGCAGCCATCTACCTCGATGCCGCCCGAATCGATCGGCTCCAGCCGGTTGACCGTTCGGCACAGCGTGGACTTGCCGGAGCCGGACGGCCCGAGCACCACTACCACTTCGCCGCGCGCGACTTCCAGGTCGATGTCGCGCAGCACGTGCAGCGATCCGAAATGCTTGTTCACGCCAGCCATCCGGATCATGGGCGGGTCGGTTGGTGCGGGCGAACTCACACGGTCCTCCGAGGGTCGGCGAGAGCGTAGGGGTCATCCATACCCGACGGACGGTCATCAGCGCCGGGAAATACATTGCAACTCTGTCACAAATCGGCCACCCGTCCGAGTCCTTCGGTGACACCTGCTCACCTTCGGTTACCGAGGCGGGCTGACGACTCCTTGGTGCCCGGCCGTACCCTGATCCAGTGAGGGGAGTGTGACGCAGATGACGGCGAGCACCGAGCAGCGGCCGCGGAGCTACCGCGTGCGCACCTACGGCTGCCAGATGAACGTGCACGACTCCGAGCGGCTGGCTGGGCTGCTCGAAGCGTCCGGCTACGTCCCCGCCGGGCAGGACGAGACCCCCGACGTGGTGGTGCTCAATACCTGCGCGGTCCGGGAGAACGCCGACAACCGGCTCTACGGCAATCTCGGCCAGCTCCGCCCGGTCAAGCAGGAGCATCCCGGGATGCAGATCGCCGTCGGCGGCTGCCTGGCCCAGAAGGACCGCGGTGAGATCACCCGGCGGGCCCCCTGGGTCGACGTGGTGTTCGGCACTCACAACATCGGCTCACTGCCGGTGCTGCTGGAGCGGGCCAGGCACAACCAGGCTGCCCAGGTGGAGATCGTCGAGTCACTGGAGATGTTTCCCTCCGCGCTGCCTGCCAAGCGGGACTCCGCGCACTCCGCGTGGGTGTCGATCTCGGTGGGTTGCAACAACACCTGCACGTTCTGCATCGTGCCTTCGCTGCGTGGTAAGGAGGTCGACCGCCATCCAGGCGAGGTGCTCGCGGAGGTCGAGGCGCTGGTGGCCGAGGGGGTACTCGAAGTGACCCTACTCGGACAGAACGTCAACGCCTACGGGGTGGGGTTCGGCGACCGGGGTGCGTTCGCCGACCTGCTGCGTGCCTGCGGGCGGATCGACGGGCTGGAGCGGGTGCGGTTCACTTCCCCGCATCCGCGGGACTTCACCTTCGACGTCATCGACGCAATGGCGAGCACCCCGAACGTTTGCCATCAGTTGCACATGCCGCTGCAGTCCGGCTCGGACGTGGTGCTGGCCGCGATGCGCCGCTCCTATCGGGCGCAGCGCTATCTGAAGATCGTCGACGAGGTGCGCGCGGCAATGCCCGACGCGGCGCTGTCGACGGACATCATCGTGGGCTTCCCCGGCGAGACCGAGGCCGACTTCCAGGCCACCCTGGACGTGGTGCGCGCGGCGCGCTTCACGCAGGCGTTCACCTTCCAGTACTCGCCCCGGCCGGGTACGCCCGCCGCTGACCTGCCGCGGAAGGTGCCCAAGGCGGTGGTGCAGGACCGCTACGACCGGCTCGCCGCGCTGCAGGAGGAGATCTCCTGGGAGCTGAACCGGTCCTTGGTCGGCGCCGAGGTGGAGGTGCTGGTCTCCGAGGGCGAGGGCCGCAAGGACGCGGTCACCCACCGGATGAGCGGGCGGGCCAGGGACGGCAGGCTGGTGCATTTCGCGCCGGGTGGGGCCGAGATCCGACCCGGTGACGTGGTCCACACGGAGATCACCTACGGGGCGCCGCACCATCTGGTGTCCGATCTGCCACCGCGGGCGCACCGGCAGACCGCCGCGGGTGCGGCATGGGCGGCCGGTCGTCGGCCGACGACGCCCGGGGTGGTGCTGGGGCTGCCGTCGTTCGGTCGGCCGACATCGTGACCGACGATCAGGAACGGATGGATCAACTGCGCGCCGAGATCGACGAGGTGGAGCGCGTGGCGTTGCGTCTGGTGGATCCCGGGTTCCGGGCGGTGGTGATCTCTGGCGCGATCATGGTACTGCTGTTGGCCATGTTGTTGCCGTGGGTAGGGGATGCCAGCGGTTGGGAGGTCCTGCGCGGCGCCACTGACCCAGCGCAGCGGGTTGGGTTGCTGCCCAGACTGTTTGCTGCGGTCGCCCTCGGGTTCGGGGTGGTGCTCTCCGCGCTGGCGTTGACCACCCGGCGCTGGGGTCTGGTCTGGGCCAGCGCGCTGGGCTGCGGCTATTGCGTACTCGACGGGGTATGGGCGATCTGGTCCAGGCAGACCACCGACGGTGCGGGTCCTGGTTTTGGACTGATCTTGGCGGTGCTGGCCGTGCTGGTGCTCGCCACTTCATGGTTCCGGCTCGCGGTGTCCCGCCGGTAGTTCACCGGCCCGCGACTGCCTGCTCAGCTGCGGCCAGCCACTCGCGCCACTGGTCGGCCTGCGCTTTCGCGGCGCTCGCTCGCCGGTCGTCCCCGGCGGCGCGGGCCTTCGCCGCCTGGGTCTCGTACTGCTCGACCCGTTCGCGGAACTGGGCCACCCTGGCTTGCGCCTCGGGGTTGGTGCGCCGCCACTGGGCTTCGGAGGCCGCGCGGACCCGCTCTTCGACGGCCTTCAGGCGGGCCTCCAGTGCCTTGATCCGCTCCCGTGGGACCTTTCCAGGGGCCTCCCAGCGTTCCTGAATCTCACGCAGCTGGGCGCGGGCTGTCTCGATGTCGCCGGTGGGGTCGATCCGCTCCGCCGCAACGACGAGGTCCTCTTTGCGTTGCACGCTCTCTTCGAGCTCCGAATCGCGCTCAGCGAAAGTGGCGGACCGGCTGGCGAAGAACTGGTCCTGGGCGGCGCGGAAGCGTTGCCACAGCGTCTCGTCGGCATCTTTGGAGGCGCGCCCGACTGCCTTCCACTCCGCCATCAGGGTCCGGAACCGACCGGCGGTAGAACCCCAGTCGGTGGATTCGGTCAGCTTCTCAGCCTCGGCGACCAGTTCCTCTTTGCGCTGCCGGGCGGTGATGCGCTGCCGATCCAGCTCGGCGAAATGCGCGCCGCGCCGCCGGGTGAAGGCGTCGCGGGCCTTGGAGAACCGGCGCCATAGCGCCTCGTCCGTCTTCCGGTCGATGCCCTTGATTGTTCTCCACTCGTCCAGGATGGTGCGCAGCCGGTCACCACCGGCCTTCCACTGGGTCGAATCGGTGCCGATCCGTTCGGCTTCCTCGGCCAGCGCCTCCTTGCGAGCGATGGATTGTGCCTTGGTCTTCTCGCGGGCCGCCTTGGCGCAGGCAAGCACTTCCCCAGCATGGTGCTGCAGGTAGTCGAGCAGGGCGGCGAGCCCGGCGAGGTCACCTACCACGGTCGGTCTGACAAGATCGGCGCGCAGCGCGGCGATCCGGGACAGTGCCTGCTTCGGATCACCTGCCCCGGTGTTCAGCCGGGATTCCAGCAGTTCAGCCTCGGTGAGCAGATCGTCGAAACGGCGGGCGAAGTGCGCCAGACCCTCCTCGGGTGTCCCGGCCTGCCACGAACCGACCGACTGCTCGCCAGCGGGGACGTGGGTGTACACCGTGCCGTCCTGGTCGATCCTTCCCCAGCGGCGTGGATCACGGCTGGCCTGCGTGACCACCGGGCGGGGCGTGGGAACGGACGCAGTGCGGGGAGTGGCGCCGCCAGTGCGGGGGGTGTCATCACCGCCAGTGCGGGGGGTGGGATCAGTGCCAGTACTGGGGGTGGGATCAGTGCCGGTGTCGGGGCGTTCGGTGTCGATCTGCTGGATGCTGAGCTGCTCGGTCATGCCGACCTTCCTCAACCTCGTGCCCGCCGCCGCGTCCGGCTGCGGGCGCCCCGTTGGGCGGGGCCCCTGCGCTTCGACCGGTGGGGTTGTATTCCGCTCCGGCCACGGCGGCATTGAAGCAGGTCAGGGGAGCAGCTGGGTAGTGGGCACTAGCCTGCAGCGGTGATCGTAGGTACGGAGGTCGCCGCGCACCCCCCGATCCTGGCGCCCGACCTGCTTCAATGTCGCCAGGTACGGCCCCATGCCATGCGGCGCAATGCCGCGGGGCACAGGGTCATCGCGGTGGTCGGCCCAACCGCCACGGGCAAGTCCGACCTCGCTGTCGGGTTGGCCACCGCGCTCGGCGGCGAGGTGGTCAACGCCGATGCGATGCAGCTCTATCGCGGGATGGACATCGGTACCGCGAAACTGACGGCGCAGCAGCGGCGCGGGGTGCGTCACCATCTGCTCGACACCCTTGACGTCACCCAGACCGCATCGGTGGCGGTCTACCAGGTGCAGGCCCGTGCCGTTGTGGAGGAATTGCTCGCCGCGGGCCGGGTACCCGTACTCGCGGGCGGGTCTGGGCTGTACGTCCGAGCTGTGCTGGACGAGCTGGACTTTCCTGGTACCGACCCACAGGTGCGGGCCGGACTGGAAGCCGAACTCGCCGAGCGCGGGGCTGGCGCCCTGCACGACCGGCTGCATCGGCTCGACCCGGTGGCCGCTGAGCGGATACTGCCCAGCAATGGACGCAGGCTGGTGCGGGCATTGGAGGTCATTCAGATCACTGGCAGGCCGTTCTCGGCGACGCTCCCACAGCCAGGACCGGCGCGCTACGACGCGGTGCAGATCGGCCTGGACGCCGATCCGGCGGCACTGGACGCGAGGGTCGACGCCAGGGTGGGCCGGATGTTCACTGGGGGATTGGTCGAGGAAGTCCGCGAACTGCTGGCTCAGGGGCTAAGGGAGGGGCGTACGGCGTCTCGGGCCCTGGGTTACCAGCACGTCCTCACGGCGCTGGACGCCGGGGCCGATCCCGTCTCCGCCGCTGAGCCTACCGTTCGCGCGACCCGGCGCTTGGTCCGCAGGCAGCGTTCCTGGTTTCGACGGGACGGCCGGATCCGGTGGCTGGACGCCGACCGACCTGACCTGCTCGACGCGGCGCTGTCGCTGATGGCGGACGGATAAGCACGGATAAGCTCACAGGACGATGGAGCAGGGAATCGAGTTCGTCAAGGGACACGGGACGGGGAATGACTTCGTCCTGCTGCCAGACCCGGTCGGCGAGGTTGAGTTGACCTCGTCCCGGGTTCGCGCGCTCTGCGACCGGCACGGCGGGTTGGGTGCGGATGGGGTGTTGCGGGTGGTGCCGGGTGCGTTGGTGCCCGACGCACCACCGGGAACTACACCGGGTGACTGGTTCATGGACTACCGCAACGCCGATGGATCCGTCGCTGAAATGTGCGGTAACGGCGCGCGGGTGTTCGCCCGTTACCTGGCCGAGTCCGGACTGGTGACCGATGCCGAGTTCCGAATCGGCAGCAGATCTGGTCCGCGCTCGGTGTGGCTGGACGGCGATGGTGCGGTGACCGTTGCGATGGGGCCGGTGCACAGAGTTGGCACGTTCACCGCGACCGTTGAGGGCGCGGCGTTCACCGGTCTGGCCGTTGACGTCGGCAATCCCCACCTGGCCTGTGTGACGGAGGTGGCGGTGGAGCAGCTGGACCTCACCGTCCCGCCAGGACATGACCCGGTGGTCTTTCCCTATGGTGTCAACGTCGAGTTCGTCAACGTGCTGGACGGTGCTCAGCTGCGGGTGCGGGTGCACGAGCGGGGGGTGGGGGAGACCTTGTCCTGCGGTACCGGCACGGTTGCCGCGCTCGCCGCCGCACTGCACGCGCAGTGCCGGGACACCGGAGAGGCCGACGTGCACGTGCCCGGGGGCCAGGTGCACGTGGCGATCACCGCCGATGGCAGCACGCTGACCGGGCCTGCGGTCTTGGTGGCCCGCGGCCAGCTTGATCCCCGCTGGTGGGCCGTGCACTGAGCTTTCCGCAGTACCGGCGATCATGTGCCTCCGCTAGGTGCGGTCCGAAGCAGGTTCAGGGCTAGGTGCGGGGGCACGGCGGCGCAGTGTCAACGCGAGCAGACCGGCCGCCGCCAAGGCGGCAACGGCTTCGCCGATCGCGCTGAACGTCTTGTCCCAATACCACACCGGTTCGTAGATACTGGGCAGCGGCCCAAGCGCTCCGAGGTCGACGTAGGTCGATTGCAATACCGCACCCAGCGCGCTGGCCGCGACGAGGAACGCCGCCAGGTACACCCAGGGCCTACCGATCAGCAGGATCAACAGCGCGGCCAGCATCGCTAGCACAGCCTGCACCCGAAACAGTGCGCCCAGGGTGATGGTCGTGCTCCCCAAAGCGTCAAAGCCGGCCGCCAGGTCGAAGTGCACGTACGCATCGACCGCAAGTCCGGCTGCGGCCAACACACGCAGCACCAGGTTCACCGGCCCACGCACTCGGTGCGGTAAGTTGACCATGGTTGTTGCCTCTCGTCGACGGCGCGCACCCCGACCTCGGCACAGCACGGCGAGGTTGTCAGTCAGCTTTCGAAGCCGCGCCCCGAGCGGATTGATCCGTCCTCGGCCCGCGGGCCTGGAAGCCGACGGCACCGTACCGGACCACGGTCAGCCGGTCCAGTTGGCCCGGTCACCGGCATCGGCGACGCACGGCCAGATCTCCGATGGTGAAGCGCAGCTGGAGCGCTGTGCACAGCCACCGGCTGCCCCCATCGTCGATGTGCTGCTCGAAGCGGGCAGCCAGGGCCCGGACGCCGGTGCTCAGGTTCACCAGGGCGACGGTCTCCAGGGTGCCGGGTCCCTGGTACCGGGTGATTACCTTGCCCACCCGCGGCTGGAGATCCCCCGCCACCGCTTGCAGCGTGACCAGGGTGCTCAGCACGTCGGGGCGCAGCACCCCGGACAGTTGCCGCGCCGGGCGTCGGCCGCCGAGGATCTCTACTGCCACCCGCAGCACCCGCTCCACCTGCGCCGACGCTGCCGATACCGAGAGATCCGCTGGCGCAAGGGCAGCGGGCAGCGGCGCGGATACGGCGGGCACGGGCGGGGGCAGGACGTCCGCCAGCCGGCGCAGTACCGGCCGCTGCGGCAGTTGGGGACGTGGCTCGGCGATGCTCCCGGTCAATGAAGCCCTCCTCGTCTGGAGACCACGCGCCCTCGTCTGGAGACCACGCGCGCTTGTGTGTCTCGCCCGAGGGCGGGGCCGAGGCGCCATCGGGGTATCTGCATCGGCGACGCGGCGGCGGCCGGGCACCGAATCGGAGGAGGGGCACTGATCCGATGCGGGGGAGTATGCAGAGCTCAACCGGTGTTGTGCGGGCTTTCGCCGATACTTGTGGACAACTGGTCCGCGGGCGCCTTCGGCGATGATCACTTTGTCGACGGTCAGTGCCAGGTCGGTGAGTGCTTCCAGTACCGGCTTGCGGCCGTAGACGGTACTGAAGATGTCCCGTGGACTGACCGCGACCCTGCCGCGTGCTGGACCGCGGGGGGAACGAGGGCACCTGCCCAGGATGGCAGGTTCGGATCCGCACCTCGGACGTGCCAGGATTTGTTGCATGCCCGACCGCCTTTCGGCGCTGGACGCCTTGTTTCTCTATCTGGAGGGGCCGACCACTCCGATGCATGTCGGCGCCGTCTCGGTGTTCCGCCGCCCACGGTCCGGTTTCGACTTCGAACGCATGGTGCAGCTGATCGAGCAGCGGATCGCGCTGGTCCCTCGGTACCGCCAGAAGGTCCGTGAGGTGCCCGCGCGGCTGGCCCGTCCGGTGTGGGTCGATGACGGGGGCTTCGACATCTCCTATCACGTGCGCCGCTCGGCGTTGCCGAAGCCGGGCAGTGATGCGCAGCTGCGCGAGCTCGTGGCGCGGCTGGTGTCCCGGCAGTTGGATCATCGCCACCCGCTGTGGGAGATGAACCTCGTCGAGGGGCTGTCCGGTGGTCGCATCGCTGTGATCGCCAAGACGCACCAGGCGATGGTCGACGGAATCAGCGCGATCGACATCGGCCAGGTGATCCTCGACGTGACGCCGACGCCGCGCGACATCCCCGAGGACCTGTGGATGCCCCGTCCCGAGCCCAACGCGCTGCAGCTGTCGTGGCAGGCGATAGCGGAGGCGATAGCGCGGCCGGGTGAGATCATCGACAACGTCCGCACCGCCGTGCAGGGGGGCTTGGCCACGGTGCAGAAGGCGGCCGACGCACTGGGCGGGGTGGCCTCTGCGGTGCTGGCCGCGGCGCATCGTTCGCCGGGCGGTCCGCTGAACGTGCCCATCTCCACCCAGCGGCGCTTCGCGGTGGCCCGGACCAAGCTGGTGGATTACCGTGCTGTACGCAAGGCGCACGGAGGGGACGTCAACGACGTGGTACTGGCGGTGGTCGCAGGTGCGCTGCGCTACTGGCTGCTCTCCCGGGGCGAGTCGGTCACCGCTTCGACGACCCTGCGAGCTATGGCGCCGGTGTCGGTACGCGGTGATGTCGGGGAGGGTGCCGACGTGGCGGCGCTGGGCAATCGGGTGGCCTCGTATCTGGTGGACCTGCCGGTGGGTGAGCCGAATCCGGTGTTGCGGCTGAACCATGTGAGCCATGCGATGCGGGCACACAAGGAATCCGGCCAGTCCGTCGGTGCCGATGCACTGGTCCGGCTAGGCGGTTTCGCCCCGCCCACCATCCACTCCCTGGGTGCCCGGGTGGCGAACAGCTTCGCGCAGCGGATCTTCAACTTGGTGATCACCAACGTGCCCGGTCCTCAGTTCCCTCTCTACGCAGCAGGGGCGAGGATGATCGAGATGTTCCCGGTGGTGCCGCTGGCCAAGAACCAGGCTGTTTCGATCGGCATCACCTCATACGACGGCGGCGTCTACTACGGGCTCAACGCAGACCGGGACGCCATGTCCGATGTGGATACCTTGGCGGCGCTGATCGAGGAGTCCCTCGAAGAGCTGGTCTCGACGGTGCCATGAGGGTCTACCTACCCGCCACCCTCGCGATGCTGGGGCACCTGGTCGATTCCGGGGAGTTCGCGCCGGTCTCCGGCACCGCCTTTGCGCTCACCCCCATGCTGCGCGAGTCCTACGCCGCAGGCGATACCGAGGAACTGGAGTACGCGGCGATGCTGGAGGCTGCTCGGGCCTCGCTGCGGCTGCTGTCCGCTGAGCTGGACGACGACCCGAAGGCGCTGGCCCGCAGGGTAGTGGTGGCCGCCGATGTCGAGCGGGTTCGATTGCGCCCTGATCTCGACGCTGCCGCCGTCACAGTGTCTGGGCCAGTGCCGGTCACCGCGGTCGCCGCCGTCCATGTCGATGTGGCAGAGGCGGAGGAAGCGGTGCGCGCCGCTGCGGCGATTGTGCACGCCGCAGACCTTGGTGACCCGGACGCCGAGTTCACCCTCGGCGACGCAGAAGACCACGAGATGGCCTGGTACGCCCCCCAAGAGCTGCCCTTCTTGCTCGACTTGCTGTGAATCGCCTGTGAGTGGCGATGGT
Source organism: Pseudonocardiales bacterium (assembly GCA_052390495.1). GTDB lineage: Bacteria > Actinomycetota > Actinomycetes > Mycobacteriales > Pseudonocardiaceae. The sequence goes on along the minus strand of JBQTGW010000240.1, from coordinate 22,995 downwards.
GGCTATAGCGACGATCGCCACTCACAGGTGCCGCAGGCACATGACAGGCACTCCGATGCCCACCCACCCCGTCGACCTCCACCAGCGCAGGCTCGCTGCGCTGACACACGTCGATGACCAGGGGGCAGCGCGGGGCGAACGGGCAGCCGGGGGGGAGCCCGACCAGCGAGGGGGGCTGGCCCTCGATTGGGATCAGGGGTGCCCGCCCTGCGGCGTCCACTCGCGGGATGGAGCCGAGCAGTCCCAGCGTGTACGGCATCCGGGGGCGGTAGAAAATCTCGTCCACCGGGCCGGTTTCCACGGTGCGCCCGGCGTACATGACCTGCACCCGGTCGGCGAATCCGGCGACCACCCCGAGGTCATGGGTGATGAGCACGATCCCCGCGCCGGTGACTTCCCTGGCGGTGGCCAGCACGGCCAGCACCTGAGCCTGCACCGTGACATCCAGTGCCGTGGTGGGTTCGTCGGCGATGATGAGGTCCGGGTCGTTGGCGATCGCCATCGCGATCACCACGCGCTGGCGCATCCCGCCGGAGAACTCGTGCGGGAACGCTCGGGCCCGGCGCGCGGCGTCGGGAATGCCGACCAGGTCGAGCAATTCGACGGCCCGGGCGCCTGCCGCCCGCTTCGACATCAGGCTGTGCACCAGCAGTGCCTCGGCCACCTGGTCACCTACGGTATAGACCGGCGTGAGCGCGGAGAGCGGGTCCTGGAAGATCATGGCGACGTGCTTGCCCCGGATCCGGGACAGCTCGGCGTCGGAACGCCCCAGCAATTCGCGGCCCCGGAAGCGGATCGACCCGGTGGTCTTGGCCTGCGGTGGGAGCAGACCCATCACGGCCAGTGAGGATACCGATTTGCCGGAACCGGACTCGCCGACGATCCCGAGCACCTCACCAGCGCTGACCTGGTAGCTCAACCCCCGCACCGCAGTGACCCGGCCCTCCTCGGCGGGGAAGGACACCGCGAGGTCGGTGACCTCCAGCACCGGGCCATCGGTCACGGGGTCATGGGCCACGGCGCCGTCGGTCTTACGTCCCTTGATCATGGGAGCGCTCCGGCCTCGGCGTCGGTGACCGTTCGGTGACGGCGGCGGCTGCGCTGGGAGGTGGGATCGAACGCGTCGCGCAGCCCGTCGCCGACGAAGTTCACCGATAGCACCGTGAGCACCAGCAGCCCCCCGGAGAACAGGAACAACCACGGGAACGTCAGCGCCGAGTGGGTGCCGGAGGCGATGAGCGTGCCGAGCGAGACGTCCGGGGGTTGCACCCCGAAACCGAAATAGCTCAGTCCGGTCTCCAGGATGATCGCGGTACCCACGGTGATAGTCGCGTCGATGATCAGCAGCGAGGCCATGTTGGGCACGATGTGCCTGCCGATGATCCGCCATGGTGGCACGCCCATGAACCGGGCGGCCAGGACGAAGTCGCGTTCGCGCAGCGACAGGGTCATGCCCCGCACGATCCGGGCGCTGATCATCCACCCGAAGGCGGCCAGCAGCACGACGAAAACCAGCCACGTCTTGCCCCGGAACGACGGTGAGATAATCGCGATGATCAGGAATGCGGGGACGACTAGGAGCAGGTCCACCACCCACATCAGGATCCGGTCCACCCAACCGCCGAAATATCCGGCGGTGGCGCCGACGACTGCGGCCAGCCCGGTGGAGATGAGACCAACCAGCAGTCCGATCGTCAGCGATTTCTGCAGGCCGCGCACGGTCTGGGCGAACACGTCCTCGCCGATCTGGGTGGTGCCGAACCAGTGCTGCGCCGACGGCGGCTGCAGGGATGCGGTGTAGTCCTGCTCGGCATAGCCCCAGGGGGTGATCAGCGGGCCAAGGAATGCCAATGCGTACAAACCGAGCACGCAGGCCAGCCCGAAGATCCCGAGCCGGTTACGCAGGAAGCGGCGCACCACCAGTCGGCCTCTGGTCGCGCCGCGCGGAGTCCCGGTGACCGGCTCCACTGGGGACGCCGCAGCTCCGGGTTCGGCTGCGGCGTCGGCGGAGAGGGACACCGGCGCTACCTCCCGAGCCTGATCCGCGGGTCGAGCGCGGCGTAGAGCACATCGGAGAGCCACGCCGAGAACAGCACGAGCACCGCCACGAACAGCGTCACCGTCGCCACGATGTTGGTGTCGTTCTGGGTGATGCCGTAGACCAACCAGTCCCCCATCCCATACCAGCCGAAGATCCGCTCGGTGAAGACCCCGCCGGTGATCAACAAGCCGACCCCGAAGGCGAACAGGGTAGCCATTGGGATCAGCGCGGTGCGCAGGCCGTGCTTGAACAGCGCCCTGCGCCGGGTCAGCCCCTTGGCCTGCGCGGTACGCAGAAAGTCGCTGCCTAGCACGTCAAGCATGGCGCTGCGCTGGTAGCGGCTGTAGAGGGCCACCTGGTGCAGCCCGATGGCCAGCGTCGGCAGCACCAGGTGCGACAGCCGGTCGATCAGCGCTGCCCACCAACTGCCCTGGAAGCCCGGTGTGAACTCGCCGGTGAAGTACAGCACAGTTGTGCCCGCTGATTCGTTGAGCCACAGGCCGCCGAACTTCAGCAGCGTGCCGATCAGGAAGACCGGCGTGGACAGCACGAGGAAGGAGAATAGAGTCGCGGCGTAGTCGCTGAACCGGTACTGCCGGATCGCGCTGACCACCCCGACCAGCACGCCCACCACGATGCCCGCCAGGGTGCCCAGTGCAAACAGCCGCAGGCTGACGCCGATGCGCCTGCCGAGCTCGTCGGTGATGGGTTGGCCTGCGATCGTCGAGCCGAAGTCCCCGTGTACGACGCCGCCCAGCCAGCCCACGAAGCGCGCCGGGATGGGATCGTCCAGCCGCAGCTCGGCCCGTTTGGCCTCGATCACCGCCGCGGGTGGGGGCGGGGTGCGCCCTTGCAGCTGGCCGAGCGGAGAAAACGTCAGCGACGCCAGCGCGAACGCCAGGAACGTCGCGGCCAGGCACAGCAGGACGTAGTTGGCGAGACGTCGGGCCAGGAATCCGGTCATCGCAAGCTCACCGCCCCACTATGCAGGTGCTCACTGTTGCAAGTCAGTTGGCTTGGGTTAGCCCAACTCTGGCAGGTTCACCTTGCGGTGTACCGGTCCCGGTCTTGCCCGCTGTCGCGGTGCCGGGTTGACGCTTCAGGGCCACCTGCCCGGGGGTGAGCTGGTCGCCGGACAGGCCGTAGGTCTTCTCAGCGGCCCGTTGGGAGATGTTGGCCTTGACCAGGGCCAGTGCCCAGTTATAAGCGACGCGGGAAGCACCGGCGTGGGAGAGCAGCGCGCGCTGCTGGGTGGGTGTCGGGTCCAGTGCGAAGCGGTAAGCGCAGTTCACCGTGGTCATGACGAGTCCATGGCTACCTGCACCGCTTTGCTCGCCCGGTTCGCGGCGCAGCGGCGGCCGTATAGGCGGGCGCACAGCGAGGTCAGAATCTCGGTCACGTCACCCACGAGATCGTCGTCGACCTCGTGCGGGTCCACCACGACCAGCGAGCGGCCCTGCGCCGACAAGGCGGCCTGGACATACTCGGCGCCGAACCGGGCGAACCGGTCCCTGTGTTCGACAACGATCCGCTCGACGGTCGGATCTTGCAATAGCGCGAGGAAACCGCGCCGCTTCCCGTTGAGCGCTGATCCCACCTCGGTAACGACCTTGTCGACCCGCCCGCCTTCCCTGGTGACCCACTCGGTGACTCGGGCGACCTGCCGGTCGAGGTCAGATCCCTGGTCGGAGGAGGAGACCCTTGCATACTCAGGCAGCACAACCCTGCGAGGGAGGCCGTTCGGATCCCACCGTAGTGTCACTATTCAGTCACGATCCGAACAGGCGCCCTCGTGGCGCCGCCGTTGGGCTTAGCTGGCCCGGCAGGTTTAGTGTGCTCGGCGCAGACGCCGCTGCGCTGTTGCCAGGGGAGATCAGTCGTCGATGAGCGGGCAGGTGGCCATGAGGAGATCAGGGGTGCTGCGGGCAGCCGCGCTCGCCGCGGGCGTCACGGTGGTGCTCGCGGCGTGCGGCGGCGGGGCCGATACCAGCGGTGGGAGCCGGACGGGCCTCATTTTCGCCGCCTGCGACTCGAACCCCAACACGTGCAACTCGGCCGACGCCGAAGCGCTGCAGCAGGGTGGCGACATCACGTATGCCTTGGAGAAGAACGTCGGAAGCTGGAACGTCATTGCCTCCGAAGGCAATGTTTTCGAAACCGGCCTCGTACTCAAGGGCGTACTGCCCGGCACGTTCGTCACGCTCCCAGATCTCACACTTGCGATGAACGAGAACCTGCTCGAATCGGTCGATGTCACCAATGCCGACCCGCAGACGATCGTCTACCGGATCAAGGAGAATGCGTCGTGGTCGGACGGAACGCCGATCAGCGCTGATGACTTCAGGTACAACTGGAGGACCCAGAACGGTCGGGACTGCCCGGACTGCACCCCGTTCACCACCGCCGGTTTCGACCAGGTCCAATCGGTCGAGGGCTCGAACAACGGTAAGACGGTGACGGTGGTGTTTTCCAGGCCCTTCACCGACTGGAAGCAGATGTGGAGCACGGGTGATCCAATCTACCCCGCGCATATCGCCGCGCAGCACGGTGACATCAACACCCCCCAGGGTCTGGCTGAGTCGTTCACCTGGTTCGGCGAGAACGTGCCGACCTACTCCGGCGGTCCCTACCGGATCGACGACTTCCAGGACAACGAGTCGGTGACCCTGGTCCCCAACCCCGAGTGGTACGGGCCGATCCCGAACCTCGACCGGCTGATTTTCCGGATCATCACCGACGCGACTCAGGAACCGCTCGCGTTGCGGAACAACGAGGTCCAGGTCATCTACCCGCAGCCCCAGGTCGATCTGGTGACGCAGGTACGCGACATCCCTGGCGTTTCCTCGTTTATCGGGCTCGGCCTGACCTGGGAGCATATCGACTTCAACCTCGTCAACCCCTTCCTGGCCGCTGAGCCGTTGCGGGATGCGCTGTTCACCGCGGTCGATCGGCAGGCCATCATCGACAAGACCGTGGCGCAGTTCACGGACAAGGTCACGCCGCTGAACAACCACAACTTCATGCCGCAGCAGAGCGGATACGAAGACGTGATCACCGAGACCGGGCAGGGCACCGGTGACGTGGAGCGTGCCAGGCAGATCCTCACCGACGCCGGCTACCAGATCCAGGGGGAGCAGCTCATCACACCGGACGGGACGCCGGTGCCACCGCTGCGGATGCGATACACCGTCGGGAACCAGATCCGTCAGACCCAGTGCGAGCTGTTCGCCCAGCAGGTCAAGCCACTGGGCGTCACCGTGAACATAGAGACGACCGACGCTCTTGGCACCACCCTTAGCCAGGGCGACTACGACGTCATCGTCTACGCCTTCGTCGCCTCACCATTCCCCTTCGCCAGTGCGGTGCAGAACTGGGTCACCGGCCAGCAAGGCAACTACGGCAAGTACAGTAATCCGGACGTCGACCGCCTGATCAACGCGGCTAACAGCACTACCGACGAGGCGGCGGCCAACCGGCAGCTCAATGAGGCGAACCGGATCATAGCCGAGGATGCCTACGTGCTGCCGCTGTACCAGAAGCCGACCTTCGTCGCGATCTACGACAATGTGGCCAACGTGCGGAACAACTCGTCGCTGGATGCTCCGCTCTACAACGTCGGAGAATGGGGTTTGCGAAACAACTGATCGAAGGCCGCCATGCTCGCTTATGCGGTGCGCCGGGTGCTCGTCTCGGTGCCGATCCTCGTCGCCGCGACGTTCGTGGTCTTCGTCATGGTGTCGCTGTCCGGTGACCCGCTCTCCCCACTCAAGGAACGCAACCCGCAGCCACCGCCGCGCGTCTTCGAACTCGAGACCGCGCGGCTGCATCTTGACGAGCCGCTGCTGACTCGTTACTGGCACTGGATCACCGGCGTGCTCCAGGGAGATTTCGGGCCCTCGGTGCAGTCCACCATGGAGATCGGCCCGGAGCTTGTCGATCGTTTCCTGGTGACCTTCCGGCTGATCGCGGTGGCGATGCTGGTCGCGGTTGTGCTGGCGGTGGTCGTCGGGGTCATCAGCGCGGTCAAGCAGTACTCCGTGACCGACTACACATCCACTTTCTTCGGCTTTCTCTTCCTGGCGATGCCCTCGTTCTGGTTCGCGATCCTGCTCAAGGAGGCGGGCATCAGCTTCAACACCGCGGTCGGCAGCCAGGTGCTGTTCACCATCGGTGACAGTTCGGTGTACGTCCAGGGCGGTGCCTGGGCGAAGTTCACCGACACTCTAGGCCATCTGATTCTGCCCACTATTTCGCTGGCCCTGTTGTCGTTCGCGGCGTGGAGCCGCTTCCAGCGAGCCGCGATGTTGGAGGTGCTGAACAGTGACTATGTACGATTGGCCAGAGCCAAGGGGCTGCGCCGCGGTAAGGTGCTGACCCGGCACGCCCTGCGGACCGCGCTGATCCCGCTCACCACGGTCACCGCGCTGGATCTCGGCGCCATCATCTCGGGAGCTATTGTGATCGAGAACGTGTTCCAGTGGCGTGGGGCGGGCAGCTTTCTGCTTGAGGCGATCCGGAGCGATGACGTCTACGCCGTGTCCGGGTGGCTGCTGATCTCGGCGACTTTCGTCATCCTGTTCAACCTGGCCGCCGACCTGATCTACGCCGTACTCGACCCGAGGATCCGCTATGTCTGATTATGTGGGTCTCAATCAACTGGGATCTGAGGTGGAGCGGGAGTTCACCGTCGCCGAGCGCAGCCAGGCGCAACTCGTCCTGCGCCGGTTTCTGCAACACCGGATGGCCGTGATCAGCCTGATTGTGCTGCTGGCCATCGTGGCGCTGGCCTTCGTCGGCGGCTGGCTGTGGAAGTACTCCGTCGTGGACATCACCCCCGACGAGTCGGAGCCACCCTCGTGGGAGCACCCCTTCGGCACCGATGCGACCGGAAAGGACACCTTCGCCCAGGTGCTGCGCGGCACCCAGATTTCGATCGGGATCTCGGTGTTGGTCGCGGTCTTCTCCACCCTGTTCGGAACCATCTGGGGCGCCACCGCGGGTTACTACCGCGGTGCGCTGGACACCGTGATGATGCGAATCTCCGATCTCATCCTCACCCTGCCGCTGCTCGCGGTCGCCGCGGTGCTCGGCCACAATGTGGGGGGTTCATGGTGGCTGATCGCGTTGGTGATCGCGGGGCTGTACTGGGCTTACGTGTCCCGGGTCGCCCGTGGCGTTGTGCTCTCCCTGCGCGAGAAGGAGTTCATCGAGGCGGCTAGGGCACTGGGGGCCAGCGACACCCGGATCATCCTGCGTCACCTGGTGCCCAATGCCCTCGGCGCAATCATCGTCAATGCGACGGTCCTGGTCGCCATCGCAATCCTGCTCGAGACGGCGCTGTCCTACCTGGGTTTCGGGGTGCAGTCACCGGACACCTCACTCGGCCTCCTGGTGAGCCAAGCCCAGACCGCCGTCCAGACCCGCCCCTGGCTGTTCTACTTCCCCGGCCTGTTCATCATCCTGATCGCACTGACGATCAACTTCATCGGCGACGGCCTCCGCGACGCCTTCGACCCCCAGCAAACCAAGGCTCGGGCATGACGATCGGCGAGGAGACCGCGACGGTACTCGACATCGAGAACCTGCGGGTGGAGTTCCGCACCGACGACGGCCAAGTGCAGGCCGTGCGTGGGGTGAGCTATCAGCTTCGTCGCGGTGAGGTGCTCGGCATCGTCGGTGAGTCGGGCTCGGGCAAGTCGGTGACGTCGCTGGCCACGATGGGTCTGCTGCCCCGCTCCGCGCGGGTGTCCGGATCCGTTCGCCTGGGTGGACGCTCGACGGGTACCGAGTTGCTCGGCGCGTCGGACAAGGAACTCAGCCGGGTGCGTGGCCGCCGGATTTCGATGATCTTCCAAGACCCGATGACCTCACTCAACCCGGTGTACACCGTCGGCTACCAGATCGCGGAGGCGGTCCTGGCACATCAGGACGTCGGGCGGGGCGCAGCGCTGAAACAGGCTGTGGAACTGCTCGACTTGGTCGCCGTCCCCAACCCGGCCGAGCGGGTGCGCAGCTACCCGCACGAGCTCTCCGGGGGGATGCGTCAGCGAGTGGTGATCGCGATTGCGATGGCCAACCGGCCCGAGGTGATCATTGCGGATGAGCCAACCACGGCGCTGGACGTGACCGTGCAGGCGCAGATCCTGGAGGCGCTGCACACCGCGAAGGTCGAGACCGGGGCGGCCATGGTACTTATCACGCACGACCTCGGCGTGATCGCCGGGCAGGCGGACCGGGTGCTCGTGATGTACGCGGGCCGGATCGTCGAAGCAGGCACCGTCGACGAGATCTTCTACCGCCCGCGGATGCCCTACACACTGGGCCTACTGGGCAGCCTGCCCCGGCTCGACGTGCCGACCGAGCGGCTCAACCCGATCAGCGGGGCGCCTCCCTCAGTGGTCAACATGCCGCCAGGGTGCCCCTTCACTCCGCGTTGCCCGCTGGCCGCGCCGCGGTGCGAGGCTGATGAGCCTTTACTGGAACCGATCACTACCTCGGGGCACCTCTCAGCGTGCCATTTCAGTGCGCGCCTGGAAGGGCTGACGCCACGCGACCTGTTCCCGCCTATCTCTCGTGACATCAGCTCTCGTGACATCGGCCTCGCCAAGCGGCGCGAGGATTCGCGATGACCACAACCGCAGGTGAGGTGGCCGGGGCAGGTACCGACGAGCCGGTGCTCACGGTGCGCCACCTGGTCAAGCACTTCCCGATGCGCGGTCGTGGCCTGGTCCGGCGCAATGTCGGCGAGATACACGCGGTCTGCGGCGTGTCGTTCGATCTGTACCGGAATGAAACGCTCGGGCTGGTTGGCGAATCGGGCTGCGGCAAGTCCACCACCGCGCGGGTGCTGCTCAACCTGCAGCCGGCCACCGCGGGCGAGGTCCGTTTCGAAGGCACCGAGCTGACCCTGCTGTCACGCAAGGCGATGCAGCGCCTGCGGCGCGAGCTGCAGATCGTCTTTCAGGACCCGTACGCCTCGCTCGATCCGCGGCTGCCGGTGAACGAGATCGTCGCTGAGCCGTTGCGCATCCACCGGCGCTATAGCGTTTCGGGGGGCGTTTCGGGGCGTGAGGAGGTGCGCGAACTGCTTCGGCTGGTCGGGCTCAAGCCCGAGCACGGCAACCGGTACCCGCACGAGTTCTCCGGCGGGCAGCGCCAGCGCATCGGCATCGCACGCGCGCTCGCGCTGCGACCGAAGGTCCTGATTCTGGACGAGCCGGTGTCCGCGCTGGATGTGTCCATCCAGGCCGGGGTGCTCAACCTGCTGGCGGACTTACAGGCTGAGCTGGGGTTGTCTTACTTGTTCGTTTCCCACGATCTGTCGGTGGTGCGGCATGTGGCTGATCGCATCGCCGTGATGTACCTGGGCCGCATCGTGGAGACGGGGACGACCGAACAGCTGTTCAGCAGTCCCGCGCATCCCTACACCCAAGCCTTGATCTCCGCGATCCCGCTGCCCGACCCGCGCAAGGAGCGGGCCCGTCAGCGCATCATCCTCACCGGCGACGTGCCCAGCCCGGCGAACCCACCCTCGGGTTGCCGATTCCGCACCCGCTGCGCCCTCTTCGCAGCAGGGCTCACCGACGCCGAACGCCAGCGTTGCGTTAACGAGATGCCCGAGTTGATTGATCACGGCCACCACCACCCCGCCGCCTGCCACTACGCGAAGCCGTAGCGCCGCGGTCTCAGTCGCCGCCCTGTCGAAGTTGCTCCAGAACTCTCTTGGCCTTCAATTCGGCGATGTGCTCTGCTGCCCGCTGGGGAGCGGCACCGCCACGTATCAGCAAGCCGGCCTCAGCACTACCCGCGCCCTGCAGCGTCTCGATTACTACGGTGACCGCGACGCCACGCGAGACTGCGTTGGTCAGTGCGGCACGGATGCCTTCGTGTGGGGTGGCCGAGTACGTCATCAGCACCAGCTCGTGTGCGGCTTCGGCGACCACTTCGAGGAGTGCCTGCGGGGTCGCGCGGACCGGCACCGCGTGGCTGCTGGGTCCGCTCCATACCGTCTCGACGGTGACGGCGGTCGTGACGTGCTGGTGGCCGGCGGCGAGCCCGCGTAGGTAGGCCGCTGCCTCGGCATCGGGAACGCCTGAGCGGGCGGCGAGAACCGGCGTGGCGACGTCGCCGAACCACCGTCCGCTGGCGCCGCGGATGGCGTGATCCGGCCAGCCTGCGGCGATGTGGTCAGCGAGGCCACGCAGCGCGGCCGCGCCCAACTGTGGCGCGGCCGCGGCGGCAGCCTCCTCGAAGCGGCTCATGGCAGGTCGGGGAAGAGCGCGAGCTCGGGTTTGTCGATCGGGACGACGAACCGGCGATCGAGGAACCGGTTGCCGCGCTCGCAGGTCGTCTCGGAGACGAACAGGCACACGTGGCAGGCAGCGCCGTGCAGGAAGTCGGCATGCGGTTGCGGTAGGCGCTCCGCGCACAGCGGATCCGACGAACAGCGGGTGGCATCGCGCAGCGCTCGCCTGGTCAGGCGGATGAGGCGGTCACCATCGCCGGGTTCGGTCATCACAGCTGATCCCCTTCGTCGAGCGTGATTTTATCGGTGCGGCGATAGCGAACGTGGGGGCTCCGGATGGATTCGCCGATCAGTTCCACTGAGCCCTCCTGGCGGAGCGTCCGTAGCCACTTGGCAACGACCTTGTTGGACAGCCCGGTGGCATTAGCGAGCTCAGCACGGGTCAGCTCGGCGCCGCCGAGTGCTTCGAGTACTTCCCTTCGGCGATCGGCCCCGCTCGTCCGCGCGGACGTTTGGCTAACGTGCTGGTCTGCGAGGTCGGGAGCCAACAGGTAACGCGCCCATCGGCGGCCCCCGGTTTGCGTGACTATGCCTCGTGCGACCAGATCGCCGAGTTCTGGGGTAGCGAGCCGGGAGTCAAGGCCGCTCGCGCTTCGATAAGACTTGTTGTCCAGGACTTCGCCAGTCTTCAGCATCGCCAGCCCGAGACACTGGCTGTCGGTGAGGCCGCGCTCACCGAGCCCGCGGATCCAGTCGACGACTTCACCACCGATGAGCGTGTGATTAGGGAAGGTGACCCGGAACAGGGAGATCTTGTCCACGAAGCGGGGTGGGCTAAGGGAGGCAGCCCGCAGGGCGGCCAACATAATCTGAATGCCGGATCCCCGGTTCTCGCAAACTGTCCTGTCCGTGCCAGGAATTGGTACGTCTTCCAGGATTTTGAGCAGCGTCGCGTTCCGCGCCGAAGAGACGCCCTCCTCACCGAGATTTTCCTCAGTGACCGTGCCGAACAGTCCACCCGGGTTGCGGATCACAAGCCGGTCCGGATACATCTCGACCTGCACTTGGGTACCGCGAGAGTGCGGTGAGTAGTCCCGGTGAGCAACCGCGTTGACAATCACTTCGCGAAGCGCCGCCTCGGGATACTCCCAGCTGTCGATACGGCCCGCGCCGCGTACCGTGGCTCTCCGGCTCATGTTCCGTCGGAGCGCCACTAGCGTATCCGTGATCATGATAGGGATGGGGCCCTCAGCGGCAACGTTGTCAATGAACCTCTCGCCGCTGGCGATATCGGCTCCGTTCACCGTTGGGTAGTGAACGAAGGTCACCATCAACTGGGGAAAAAACTCCTGCGGATACTCGCCGAGTGCGAGCAAGCCAGCCAGGGTCAGCTGATCACCGACGAGCACCTTCGACCGGCGCAACACGTCGTCGGTATCGAGGTCGGCGAACGCGTGCGGTCTGCTGTGTCGCAGCCGTGATACAAAGCTATCGACGAGTCTCCTGTCGAGAGCATCCCGCCCGGCGTCTGGCACCAGCTCCTCGTCGTCTCGCGGCTGACCGCGAGACAAGACTAGTAGGTGGACCTCGTAGCTACTCAGCCGTCGATCACCATCGCCGACCCGGATGAAGCTGCCTTGCGTCATTCCCGCACCGCGGTAGAAACACGGTTTGCGCGTCGGTTCGAGAGCGGGAATCTCGGCGACCACGAGATCCACACCCTCGAACCGATGGGTCTTGATCATGGGGCGTAGCGGGGGTTCCATTTCCTCCGAACACAGCGCCCGGAGATCTGAGGCCATTTTCGCCGCGTCACGTACGCCGATCGCGCGAAAGCCCGCTGCTTCGTCAAGACCGAGGATGAGCACACCGCCACGTGCGTTGGCGAATGCCGATAGGGTTTCGCGCACCGATCGGGGAAGCCTCTCTTCGGACCGTTTCGCCTCCACATCCGCGTCATCCGCGCCGAGCGCGCGTAGGCCGACGACGATGTCAGCCAGCTCCTCGTTCAGCACCACATACCTCCTACATGCTCACCAACATGCTCGCTCCGCTCTGGTGAGCATGCTAGTGAGCATGTTGCGGCGCCGGTCAGGTGGGTGTCAAGGGAGATCAGCTTGCCGAGGCGGCCTGCCTGAGCATGTCACTCGGGACGCTTCGGCGAGCTTCTCGGCTGCCTGGAGTTCAGTGGCCAAGTCCGGGGCAAGTTCGGCATGCACATCGACTTCGATCTCCTCAGCGGCCGGTCCGGAGACGAACGCGATGGCCTCGCGGTGGACGTCGGCGGCTTTGGCGAGGCTGCGGACCTGCGAAAGGGCCCAGGGAGCTGGTCGCACTGCACCATCCACCAGCCGCCGGAGCGGCGCGCGGTTGCGGTGTAGCGGGGCTCCTGATCAGGTGGTCCAGGCGCTCAGTGAGCATCCGATGCAGGTCTACTACCACGGTGAGGGGCACGCCTTGGCGGCCTCGGACCGGTAGCTCCCGCCGTTGTGTGTTCAGCCAGGGGTGCATGTGGCCTCGCTCTCGAGAGCCGCAGACTTCTCAACCACGTGTTGGAGCACCCGGTCAGCCAGGTCGAGGAACATCAGCGGCATCTCGATGTGGTCTTGTTGCGACAAGTTGTTGTCCGCAATGCCCAGCCCGAACTTGTGGCAGGCATCGGTCACCTGTGCCAGTGCGGCGAGAAGTGCACGGTTCTCGTCGGTCATGTTTGCCCTCGTCTCGCTGGTATCCAGGACACCCAGGGTCGGGACGGGCACAGTGCCTGATCATCCCAGCCAGGGAGCCCGGATGATCACCGAAAAGGGGATAATCGCTATCCGGTATGCCGGAGAGTGGATAAGTTTATCCACCTATCGCCAAGGCGAGGAGGTTCCCGTTCCTGACGGTGTGGCGTCCGGATTACGCAGGACGGTGACCCGTTACACTCCCGGAAACCGATCAGAGCTCGGAGGGGATGAAAAGAATGGCTTCCCTGCCACGACAGCACCGCTACTGCCGGTGCGGGACACTTCTGGCGAGGGACAATCCCGGGCGGCAGTGCGCCCGCTGCGAACGCGCCTCCCGGGACAAGCTCATCGCCCCGCCCGAGATGCCGCCCGAGTTCTGGCAGACCGAGGAGTTCGGGGAGGCGTTCGCCGCCCGGCACATGGGCCGGATCTCCCGGGTCTACCGGATGCACCCGCAGCACCGCGTGGTCTACGGCCCGGCCGGGATCTCGCAAACCCTGCTCGGCCAGTGGCTGGGGTTGCGCCAACCCCAAGTCAGCCGGTTCGAGAACGGACCACCACTCCAGCACAACCGGCCTGCGGTTCGACGGACCGTAGGCTCCAGCGGTGCTCTCCGCTGCTCGCAGGCTCGTGCTGGTGCACGCGCATCCGGACGACGAGACGTTGTGGACCGGGGGGATGATCGCCCGCTACGCCGCCGCCGGGGTCCAGGTGACGTTGGTGACCTGCACGTTGGGGGAGGAGGGCGAGGTGACCCCGGCGGAGCTGCGCGGGCTGGCCGCGGACCGGGCCGATCAGCTTGGCGGCTACCGGGTGGGCGAGCTGCGGGCGGCCTGCGCCGCGCTCGGCGTCACCGACCAGCGGTTCCTCGGGGGGATCGGGCGATGGCGGGACTCCGGCATGGTCGTCTTGCCCGGTGCCAGGGCGAGTACACCGCCGGATCTGCACCCCAGGGCGTTCGCCGCGGGGGCGCTCGCCGAGCAGACCGACGCGCTGGTCGCGGTGCTCGCCGAGGTGCGCCCGCACGTCGTGGTGAGTTACGGCCCAGACGGCGGCTACGGGCACCCCGACCACGTCCGGGCCCATCAGGTGACGATGGCGGCGGTGGCGCAGGTGCCCGAGGTGGCCCGGGTGTTCTGGGCAGTGCAGCCCGTCTCGGCGCTGGCCAGGGCCATCGCCGCGCTGCACACGATGCCGGGACTGCCCTTCCCGGTGCCGCAACCTGCTGGGCTGCCCGGGGTGCCCGACGCCAAGGTCACCACTGTGCTTGACGTCACCGCGCATCGAGCCGCCGTGCTGGCGGCGATGAGCGCGCACAGCACTCAACTCCGGCTCTGGGTCGCAGGCACGCACCAGGCGTTCGCCTTGTCCGATGGGCTGGCCCGCCCGGTGCTCGACGCCGAGTACCTCACCCTGGTGCACGGCCCGGCGCAGGGGGCACATGACGACCTGTTCGGCGGGTTGTCCATCCAGGTGGCGCGGTGAGCGCCAGGAGACTGGCGGTGCGATGAACCTGGCCGCCTGCGCCGTCCTCGTGGTGTTGGTGCTCGATGCTGTGCTGCTGGCCGCCCTCGAGCTGCTCTACCTGCCACTTCGGGTCGGTCCGGTGCCGGTGCCCGTCACGATCCTGCTCGCTGCGGTCAGCACCCCGTGGCTGGTTCGCAGCGCGGCGAGGCTGGTCGAACCCCCCGCGCTGGCCGGTGCGCCGCTGGTGGCCTGGGTGGGCGCCGTTCTGGTGTTCGGGGTCGCCGGGCCGGGGGGAGACGTGCTGCTCTCCGAGGACTGGCGCTCGCTGCTGCTGCTGGCCGCGGGCATCTTTCCTGCGGCGGTCGAGTGGGGCCGCGCGCTGGCTCCAGGGGCTGTTGGTCGCCACGGTGGCACAGGGGTCGTTCGTCGCGACGCAGACACCGGCGATACTGTGCAGGTAGACGGCCCGTCCGGGTACCGTGAGTGAGGAGCAGGAGACCCCCCGTGACTTATGTGATCGCAGAGCCCTGCGTGGACGTCCAGGACAAAACGTGCATTGAGGAATGCCCTGTGGACTGCATCTATGTGGGCGGCCGGATGCTCTACATCCAGCCCGACGAATGCGTCGACTGTGGCGCCTGCGAGCCGGTCTGCCCGGTGGACGCCATCTACTACGAAGACGATCTTCCCGAGGAGTGGAAGGACTACACCAAGGCCAACGCCGACTTCTTCGTGGAGCTGGGTTCGCCAGGTGGCGCCGCGAAGGTCGGTGACATCCCCTTCGACCCGCCCATGGTCGCCGAGCTGCCACCGCAGCACGAGGATGAGGAGTGACGGGGGGATGATCCCAGGCGCGGTGCGCCTGAACCTCCCCGACTTCCCCTGGGACAGCCTTGACGGCGCGGCCCGGCGTGCCGCGGAGCATCCGGGTGGTGTGGTCGATCTGTCCGTCGGCACGCCGGTGGACCCGGTGCCCGAGATCGTCCGGGCAGCGCTGGCTTCGGTGTCGGCGCTGCCCGGATACCCCGCGACCCATGGCACGCCGGAGCTGCGCGGCGCTGTCGTCGCCTCGTTGCGGCGGCGCTACGGCGTGACCGGAGTTTCGCCCGATGCGGTGCTGCCCACTATGGGATCCAAGGAGCTGGTGGCCTGGCTCCCGACGCTGCTCGGGCTCGGCCCCGGTGACGTCGTCGCGCTTCCCGAGCTCGCCTACCCCACCTACGAGATCGGCGCGCGGCTGGCCGGTGCCACGGCGGTGCGGCTTGCCGACGGCGAAGCGGCACCTTCCGGGACCCGGCTGCGCTGGCTGAACTCGCCGTCGAATCCCACCGGCGCCGTCACGTCCCCCGCGGTGCTGGCCGCCGCGCTGCGCCAGGCCAGGGAGGTCGGCGCCGTGGTCGCCTCGGACGAGTGCTATCTCGCGTTGGGCTGGGAGGTGACGCCGGTCTCCATGCTGCACGCCGACGTGTGCGGGGGGGACCACGGCGGGGTGCTGGCGGTGCATTCGCTGTCCAAGTCGTCCAACCTGGCCGGTTACCGGGCCGGGTTCGTCGCCGGTGACCCCGCGTTGGTCGCTGCCCTGCTGGCGGTGCGCAAGCACGCCGGGATGATCGTCCCCCGGCCGGTGCAGCAGGCTATGGTGGCCGCGCTCTGCGACGACGGACACGTCGCCGAGCAACGCCAACGGTATGCGCGGCGCCGCGAGCTGCTGGCGCCCGCGCTGCACCGGGCCGGACTGCGAGTGGAACACTCCGAGGCTGGCCTGTATCTGTGGTGCACGGCGGGGCAGCCATGCCGGGACACTGTGGCCCGGCTCGTCGAGCTTGGCGTCCTAGTCGCCCCCGGTGAGTTTTACGGCCCCGCTGGCGCGCGGCACGTCCGGGTTGCGCTCACCGCAACCGACGAGCGAGTCTCCGCAGCGGCGACCCGGCTCGGCCGTCTCACCAGATCGCCTCGCCCAACCGACTTTTCGTGACACCGAGAATCGGCGATGCCTGGTCCGTAAAATCCGCAAGTTCGTCGCTGGTTGCCGAGTCTCTCGACGTCGCTCGTATCACTGTCGTCCAAGGCGCCCGGCAGGTGGGCAAGTCCACCCTGGTGGCGCAGCTGGCGTCGGCTCGTGGTGGCGTGCTGATGAACCTGGACGATCCCGTCTCACTCGCTGCGGTGCGCAGTGATCCGGGCGCGGTGGTCAGTCAACGGTCCGGACGGCTGCTGGTCATCGATGAGGCGCAGCGGGCACCTGACCTGGCGCTCGCGCTCAAGCTTGCCGTCGACACCGATCCCCGACCCGGACGGTTCCTGGTCACTGGCCAACCTGCAATACCTCGATCGCCTGCCGCGGCTCGTTCGGTTGCTCGCTGCCTGGCACACCCGGGAGTTGATCGTTGATCGATTGGCGGCCGACGTCGACCTGCCCCCGCGCACCTTGCCGGCGTATCTGGATCTGCTCCAGCGGCTCTACCTGCTGCACCTGCGGCCGGCCTGGTCGACGAACCTGACCCGGCGTGAGATTGATCGGCGCCGGATTCACCTGACCGACTCGGGACTGGTTGCGCATCTGCTGGGACTCAACGCGACTCGCCTGGCACCGGGTCGCGATCCGGATCACGCAGGCCCGCTGCTGGAGGGTTTCGCCACCGAGCAGCTGCGCCGCCAGGTCTGGTGGACCGAGCAGGAGGTTGGTCTCTTCCATTATCGGGACTATGACCAGCACGAGATCGACGTCGTGGTGGAAGCGATCGACGGCCGGGTGGCCGCGATCGAGATCAAGGCGAGATCGACCGTGGGCCAGAAGGACCTGCGTCAACTGCGCTGGTTCGCCGACCGGCTCGGCGACCGCTTCGTCGGCGGCGCCCTCCTGCATACCGGACCGACCGCTGCACCGTTCGGCGCCAAGCTCGTCGCACTACCCATCGCAGCAATCTGGCAGGGCTGAGCCTCCTGGTCCGCAGTCGTCCAGCGCGGCGCACCGCCTTGCTCAGCCTGCGGAATTCGGTGCAGCGCCTGGCGCTGACCGGCCGCTCTGGGTGATGACTGGAATCACGCGCTGGATGCGCTGGCCGTGCACCTTGGTACTGCCGAGGGTGTCGACGATGGGCTGGAGCGCGTGTTGGGGGTCGGTGTCGACGCGGCAGGTGAAGAGGTCGATGTGGGCGAGTTTGTGTTCGGGCCAGGTGGAGACGATGAGGTGGGATTCAGCTAGGACGAGGACGCAGGTGATGCCGTGGGGCTGGAACAACACGGATAGCTCGCCGAGCACCGTGGCGCCCAGGCGGGTGGCTGCGGTGCGCATGGCGTCGAGGAGATCAGCGGGCTCGGGTTCGGGTGTGGCGCAGTCGGTGAGGTCATAGACGGCGCAGGTCATAGCAGAAGCTCCGGATTCAGATACTGGGGTGGGATTGGCTGGGATCGGTGGTCTTGGGGAGGAGGCTGGCGAGGTAGTCGACGGTGTAGGCGCGGTGCAACCGGCGGGGCTCGGTAGCCCACCGCTGGACCTCGGCCCAGAGGGAGTTCAGAGTCTCGTCGCAGTGGTGGTCGAGGAGGATGTCGAGGTTGAGGAATGCCTCGGGCAGGTCGGCATAGGTGGGGCCGTAGCGGACGTAGAGGGTCTTGGAGAGTTTGCCTGCACTGCGGTCCAGGATCATCGGGGTGAACACACTGACTGGCCACATCCGGACGGGGATGCCGAGGGTAGCCAGGGCGGGGGCGAGGACGTGGGCGTGCCAGGCGCCGCCCCAGTCGGCGCCGTCGATGGACACCGAGCAGGCTTGGTAGAGGTCGCGTTCAGCCGCGAGCAGGAAGCCTTTCTGGATGGACCGGATCGGGGTGTTGGCGTCGTACCAGCCGCCCGTTCCGGTCACATCGATGGTTTCCCGATACGGACCGTGGAGGGGGCAGCGGGGCCGGATACGCAGAATGCCGTCGGCGGGGGCGACGATCGGGGCGAACTCGGCTTGGCGGGACGCGATCATATGCAGGCATTCCCGCACCGGGCGTAACCCCTGGTAGATGGTGTAGGGCCGGAACTCGTACCGAATGCCGCAGCGCTGGGATGCCCAGGTCAGGAGGTGTTCGAAGGCGGAGCCGTGTTGCTCGCGGTCGAGGTGGCCGGAGTCGATGAGGTCGGACACGGTACGGGTGTAGGTCTGCCCGTCGATCTCGACATGTTCGGCGGGGGCATTGTCCAGGGCGTCGAAAATGACCGTCGCGGGCAGCTCCAGGGTATCGGCGGCGTAGGTGGCGAGGGCGAAGACGGTCAGCACTGTGACGACGGTGCCGATGTGCGGAGTGCCATTCAACTGCGCGGCGGTGGTGACTCGTAGCCGCTGCTGTCCCCGGGCGGAGGCTCGGAAGAGGTCTGCGTTGGTCTTGGTGAGGTGCGCGATCCCGATCGGCGCGAAGATCAGCTCACCCGGTGACGGTGGCGCGAGGGGTGTCACCGTCGGTGGCATGACGGATGCCGGGGTGTCCATGGCGGTGTTTCCTTCCGACGTAGATCCAGGCGGCGGTGAAGTCGGGGTCGGCGGTGATGCGCACCCCATGGATCAGCAGCAGTTCGATGCCTGCGCGGGCGGCGGCCACCCGGTAGAGCTGTTCGGTCAGCTCGACCCGGTGGTGGGGATTGCGCGTCACCCAGTTCGCCCCAGCCGCCCAGCCACCGGGTTCAAGGAGTTGATGCGCGGCGGTGAAGCTGTCGGTGAAGCAGCAGGCAGTCAGATCGTCACTCCACTGCGCCTAGCGCGCTTGGCGGTTCCTGCAACGTTGGAGGACGTGTGTTCGGACTTGGATCAGCAGGCCGTCGATGGCTCGGCCGGAGTGACTCCGAGCATGCTGTCGGGATGGGAACTGGGTCGGCACATCACCAGCATCCGCTATCGCAAGCTGCTCGCCGACTACTACGGCCAGCCCGCCGAGGTGCTCTTCGCTCACCAGGACGCCCCCCTGGCCAGCGCTGAGGAAACCCCGCGCCTGCTGATCGGTTATCGCGACCTGCGCGAGGCGATGACTGCGGTCGTCCATGGTGCCCAGCGATACTTGGCCATCGCCGGATCCCGCTCCCGCGACACCGTCTACCTTGACGCCATCGAGACCGTGCTCGCCGAGCGGCCCGAACTCGTGCACTACCGGGTGCTCTTCGGTCCGCCCCGTCACCCCGCACTCACCGATCACCTCCTGCGACTACTGAAGCTACGCGACCCCGCTGATCGCAGCCTCGGCAAGACACTGCATATCGGCATGGTGATCGACGATCCGGGCACACCCGAGCGGTTCTTCTGCGCCTCGGAGACCAGTGCCGTCGTACCGATCCCCTCGCTCACCTCAGCCGAGGCATTCGATTCCGGTGTCCTGCTCGGGGCGAAGGCCGCCGAGCGCCTCATCGACCACGCCCGGCAGTGCTACGCCGCCGCCCGCCGGGTAGAGACTGTCCAGGCGATCCGGACACTGTCAACACTCCCGACTCCCCAGTGACCCGGCTCAAGAAGGGCAGGTGTGACCATGCGTGCCCACGATGTGGATCACGGCTGGGTGCTGGCCGCCGCCAAGGAGGACCACGACACAGTCATCGAGTTGACCCGGGCGCTGGTCCGTATCCCCAGCCGCGCGGGTATCGACGTTGGCGACCCAATCATCGATCTGCTCTCGCGGTGGATGAGCGAGCACGCCCTGCCTGCCACCGTGCTCCGCGACGACCACGGGGCCGCTGTCGGCCTGACCACCCAGATCCGTGGCGCGCACCCCGGCCCGCGGTGGGTGCTCGACGCTTGCCTGGACAGTGCCCACTTCGGCGATGAGAACGCTTGGACCCATCCGCCCACCTCCGGGGTCATTACCGAGGGATGGTTGTGGGGACGCGGCAGCTCCGACTCCAAGGTCGCCGTGGCGATCTTCTGCCACCTCGCCTCCCGGCTCGCCACCAGCGCTGAGCAGCTGCACGGCAGCGTGGTGCTGCTGTTCGACCTCGATGAGCACACCGGCGGATTCGGGGGCGCCAAACGCTACTTCGAAGGCCCCGATGCGCCCGATGACGTCGCCGGGGTGATGATCGGTTACCCCGGGATGGACAAACTCGTGATCGGCGGACGCGGCGTACACCGGGCACAACTGCACGTCCACGGCGTCGCCTCGCACTCCGGCGGAAGCAAATCCAGCCCGAACGCGATCGAGAAAGCCACGCACCTCATCCGGGAGCTCACCGCCGCCGAGCTCCCGGATGGTGCCAGCGAACAGTTCCCGCTGCCGGGGAAATTGACCATCACCGCCATCGACGGCGGACAGGGCTACTCGGTGACCCCCGACTTGTGCACTCTCAACATCGACATCCGCACCACCCCCACCTTCGACGACACCGCAGCTGCGGCACTACTCGAAAGTTGCACTGCCCGCGTCGATCACCACTGGCCCGCCACCCGGCCCACCCTCATTCAGCGCACCACCAGCTGGCCCGCCTACGCTTTGCCCGCCGGCTCACCGCTGCGCGCCACCCTGCTGGATACCGCGCGCACTTTTGGCGTGAACGTCGAAACCAAGATCGCCGGACCTTCCAACATCGGCAACTACCTCGCGGGCCTGGGCATCCCTGCCACCGCTGGCTTCGGTGTCACCTACACCGGCCTACACGCCACCGACGAACGCATCCAACTCGATACCATCCCCATCGTCCAAGCCGTCTACCACGCCACCCTGCTGACCCTGCTCACCCCCTGACTCGGCGCGGTGTGTCGACTCAGTCGGCGGTGCCGGGAGGCACGATCCACTCGCATGACTGGCCGGTCACCGAGGCGACGAGGTCGAAGTCGCCGTCGTAATGGAGCACTGTCAGGCCGGCTTCCTTGGCCGCCGCTGCCACCAGCAGATCGGCCACGCCGACCGCCCGGTGTTGCCCCCGTTCGACCAGCCACCGTTGGGTGTCGCGGGCGAGTTGCTCGGCTCGGACGGGCAGCACGATCCGGATCAATCGGTCGAGCAGGCCGAGGATGTCGTCGTGATCGTTGGTGGAGCGGGCCGAGAAGCTCGGCCACCACGCTGACCGCGATGAGCCCGCCATCGATCCGTGGCGTCAACATGCGAGCCACCTGCGGCCTGCCCGCGCGAACGCGGACTTGTCCATCAGCCACCGGACGCTCATCGCCCGGCGGCGTCCCTCACCTCGGGGTCAGAAAGATCACGTGTGGCGACCGCGAAGTCGGCCAACAGGGTGGACGTCGGCGTTCCGGCGCGACCGCGACGGGATATCACCTGCTCCAGCGCGGCTCGGACAGTCTCCTTGAACGTGCCCGCCCCGAGCGCGGTCTGCGCCGCGAGCAGCAGCTCGTCGTCGATGTCGATCAAACGCTTGGTCATACCCGGCAGTATATACTGAGCGCAGCTATATAGACAGCTTGGTGCGACTGCAAGGGTCAGGAGTTCTGTAGGGCCAGCGTGCGCTGTTGCACTTGGTGCCAGGCGGCCGGCCAGGCGTCTCGGGTGGCCACTCGACTGATCTCTTCGCGCTCCATGAGGCGTCCGGCGGCGAATACCACGTCCAGGTTGACGACGTCGCCGAAGCCGTTCAGCAGCGCAATGATCCGCTGCTGGGCCACGCAGGCGTCCTGGTGTTCGCCGAGCACGTCCTGGAGCGCCACTGTCGATGCCACCAGTTTGCGGATCGGCTTCCCGCCGCTGGTCGCGGCCAGTTCGCCGGTGTAACGCAGTCGTTTGCCCTGGATCCGCAGCGCGTGCAGCACCGCATCGGGCGGGTCGTCGCCGGCGCGGCGTACCGCCTTGCTCAGTCTGCGGAATTCGGTGTGGATCAGCTCGGTCAGCGTGGGCTTGGCGGCTCCGCTGGGGGACGGGGGGAGTGGTGCGGACACCGCGGCGGCCATGCTGCGCAGCAGCGCGGTGTACCGGTCGCTGGTCAGCGCGGTGAGCATCTCGGCGCGGGCGGTCTCGCGCTCGGCCACTAGCGCGTCGAGCAGGACTTCGGTGGCGTGGCGGCTGGTGTCGTCGAAGGCTGCCGCCCGGCCGCGAAGCCGCTCGATGAGCACGTCGGCGTCGCGCACCGGTCCCAGGGCCCGGCCCAGCCAGCCCAGTTCGGCTCGTAGCTCGTCGGCCCAGGCTCGGTCCAGCAGCGGCCGGGCCGCCTTGAGCGCGGCCCGGATACGGCGCACCGCGACCCGCATATGGTGCAGCTCTTCGGGGTCTTCACCGACCCGGGTGCCCGGGTCGGCGGCGAGCAGGGCCCGCAGCCGGGTGTCCAGCGCGGCACGCAGCTGGTGCATCGTCGGGTCCGAAGGGCGGGCCCGGACGGGGTCACCGAGGTCGATCAGCTCGGTCGTCACATCGGTTGTCACACTCACGGGTGTCATTCTATTTCGTTTCACTCCGTGGTGAGGGACCCCCTCGCTCAGTTGCTGGCGTGCAGCGCGGCGTTGAGTTCGATGCCCGGCTTGCCCTTGCGGGGTACGGCGTGCACCGTGCCGGTCACCGAATCTCGGCGGAACAGCACGCCATCAGCGCCGGACAGCTCGCGG
>JBQTGW010000239.1:0-3878 GCA_052390495.1 Pseudonocardiales bacterium | reverse complement strand
GGCTGGCACGAACCTCTCACCCGAGCAGGCCGAGCGCCACATCGCCGGTTACCTGATCTTCTGCGACTGGAGCGCTCGCGATCTCCAGGCAACCGAATCGCGGGTAGGTTTGGGACCGGCGAAAGGTAAGGACGGGGCCACCAGTATCGGCCCCGCGCTGGTGACACCCGACGAGATCGAGCCCTATCGCAGCGGCAAGGGCTACCGGTTGACCATGTCAGCCTCGGTCAACGGCCGTCACTACGGTGGCGGGAACTGGGCCGACATTCACTGGTCCTTCGGTCAGATGCTGTCCTACGCCTCCCGAGGCACCCGGCTGGTGCCTGGCGACATCATCGGCAGCGGCACCGTCGGCACCGGCTGCATCCTCGAGCTCGCCGGCCTGCACGGCCCTGACAAGTACCCCTACCTGCGGCCCGGCGACACCGTCCAGCTCGACGTCGACCAGCTCGGCACCCTCATCGGACACGTGCGCCCAGCACCCGACCTGGTGCCACTCGGTACGGGCCACGTTTGCTGATGTAACGCCGCTGAGCGAACGTCAGCGTGCTCGGTTTCCCCATCCTGTTGGCCTGCCCCGCGGCGAGCGGCTGCTTGCCTCTTTGATCGCGTCTGCTGCGGTGACGCACCTGCTGGGGACGCCGCCCGGGCGAGTAGGCCGCGACCGAGCATGGCCCGCCAGAGCCGCGCGCAGCGTCGTGGGTCCCGCCCGCCCGAGCTAAGCAACGACCGCTTTACCGGCGGGTGCACCGCGCCGCCGTAGGCGGTGCACTTGACAACACCGGCGAGGCCGAGTTATCCCGACTCGCCCACGTGTCGCACATGCCTCCCATGTCGGACGCCGACATCCAGACCGCCGCGGCGATCCTGCGGCGCATCGGGCAACGCATGGACAAGAGGTAATGCCTGGCCAGGCTGCGACCAGGTCTACAGGGCGCCAGTCTCGGTGGTGCTGGAGGACTCGGGTGCGGCACTGGCGTGCAGGCCCGAACTCATCAGCACGCGGCCGACCACCCCGTTTCGATCCACCTGGTGCCGCTCAGCGTCCAGATGCGCGCTCAGCTGGTCACGCAGCCGACGTGCCGCGGGCACCGGCATGGCCGCATAGAAGCAGCTGCCCGCGAAAATCAGCGAGGCCAGTCGCAGCTCGACGTAGGTGAGGTAGTCGTCCTCCGGGCTGACCAGCGTGATCTCGAACCGCACCTCGCAGTCCTCCCATCGGGTCGGGGCCGACTGGTGGACGCGCTCACCCTCCTCGGTGAGGTAACAGTGCCGCGGCGAGCACCACCCCGGGTGCCCGGAATCGTCACCGGACACGCCTGACTCGGCGCTCCACCGGCTCGCCTCGTGCACACAGTCCGGGCAGTAGCGCACACAGTCCTGGCAGCCCGGACAATCGAGATCCTCACCATCGTCATCGTCGGGATGCGGCGCGGTCACCTGCGCGCCGCACAAGGCGATGACCTCCCGCATGGGGCGGCGCCGTACGAACGCCTCGCCCGACTCCGCCAGGTGCCGCACCACCGGCTGCGATCGGCCACAGCGCACCGACGCGCGCAACGCCGCCAGATCCGGGCACTCCGTGCCCGTTCCGGACCCGTTCTGCCCCTCAGCCGCGCTCACCGGGCACCCGCCAGGATGGTCTCGGCCACCCGGACCGCCTCGGCCTGCGCCAGGCGCACCCCGAGCTTGCCCACACCATGCGGATAGATCGCCCACGTGCCGGCGCGCTCGTGGATTACCAAGAACGTGCACTGCTGATCATCAGCGTCCTCCAACGACAACCTGACCGGAACGCTCACCGTCACCAGCACCGGCTCGTACACCACGCACCCCCCTGGACCAGGCACGGAACCGGCCCCGACCCAGCGCCGGTGCGCCTGACGCACCACTACCGCACGGCCGTTGACCCTGGCCGTGGTCACCTCCTGCCCCGGGAACACACCCATCACCGGGACACCTCCCCCACCAGGGCGGAACCCTCGGCCAGGTCCCCACGGTCCTCAGCGGCCGGGATCTGAGCTGTGGTCGCGTGCCCCGGAGCTTCTCGCGGTGTACGCATCACCTCTGTAGTCGTGTCCGCCAGTGCCCTGAGCTGGGCTGTAGCGTGTCTCATGTCGCTCCTCCGGTCATCTCGGATGGGGTGACGCGGGGCCTGGTGGGTGCGATCCACTGGGCCCCGCCTCCTGGTTGTCGGGAAGACTCGTCCCGTCGTTCGGTAGTCCATTCGTTTGTACAACGAGCCGAAAGCTACCAGTGCTACGCCGGACGGTCAACCGGTTGTTAAGCTGTTCGAACAAGTGGCACCCCGGAAAGGGCACCCGCCCCATGAGCATCCAGAGATTCGACCCGCGACCTCGCTACCACCAGCTAGCCGACCTCCTCCGTCGGAAGATCCGCATCGGCGAGCTACCTCCGGGCTCACAGCTGCCCACCGAAACCGACCTCGCCTCTACCTACCGGTCCAGCAGGGGCACAGTCCGCCTAGCTCTAGGAGTCCTTCGCAACGAGGGTCTCATCCAGAGCGAACAGGGTCGGGGAAGCTTCGTTCGCAACGATCGACCTATCCATTACAACGCCAACCAACTCGGCTCCCGATCCGAGCGCGTCCGCTCCGGGTCCGATTCATTCACCACGATGGTCGAACGCCAGGGAGTCCACGGAACCCACCAAGACGTCACCTGTGAGACCCTCACTGCGGATGAGGAGATCGCAGCCCTCCTCGGCCTGGAGGACGACCTCCGAGTCCTCGCGCGGCGGCGGGTTATGTGGGCTAACAACTCGCCCTCAATGATCGGTGACAGCTACTACCCGCTCTCGTTCGTACAGGACAGCCGACTTCCCGACTCTGCTGACATCCCAGAAGGCGACGACCAGGAACTGGAAGACGTCGGGCACGTCGCCGTCCGGTACCACGACCAGATCACTACCCGTATGCCCCATCCGGAGGAAACTACCACCCTCGAAATCCCACCCGGTGTACCCGTCGCCCGTGTGGTCCGCACGAGCTACGAGAGTGACGGAACGCCCTGCGAAACTTATATCCAGATTCTGCCGGGCGACCGCTACATCCTCGATTACGACATCCCTAACGAATGACTGTGACCCCTTGAGGGCCGAGCGGTTCTGGCGGTGTTGGGCCAGTGCCCGCCCGCGGTGTCGGGGATGGCCAGCAGGGGTTCCCAGATCTCGGCCGGGCGGTCGGTGACGCCGGGGGGCATGGTGGGTGGACGTTGCCGATCTGGGGGCGGGCCAATGTCTGAGAGGGTGGAGAAGGGGGACGTGATCCGGTCGCCGGAAACCGGGCCGTTCAACGACGCCCGGAGAGGTCTGCCCTCGGCTGGTTCTCTGCCTTCCCGCAGCTCGAAGGTAGGGCACACGGCTGATGAGAGAGCAAGGCATGTGCCCTGGGCCCGGGGTGGTGCCTCACCGTCTGCCTCACGATGTGCCTCATGGGGCACTGCTGGTATCGGGGGCGGGGTCACCGGGTCGAGCGTCGAGCGCGGCCCGGATCTCCGCGGCTAGGAGCACCTGCTGGCCCGGGTCACGATCGATGCTGAGCTTGCGGCGCTCAACCCCTTCACTCCTGAGCTCCGCAGAGAGGGGCAGAGGAGCGGCCTAACTCCACGGCCTAACTCGGGGCGAGGTCTCTAGTGGGTCACGGCCGGTAGCCGCGTGTGCGCGCGAATTGCTGAACGTCCATAGGGGACGGTGACAGAGTCCACAGGGGACAGCGACGTAGTCTCTGTCAGTCCGCAGCCAGTCCGCAAGAAGCCCACAAACGGCCAACGGCGACCAACGTGAGCAAACGGCAAAGACGCAGCTCAGAATAGGCGCTGGGGCCTTCCGCGCTGATCAGCTCGGTACAGGCCGCGTTT
>JBQTGW010000238.1:0-7487 GCA_052390495.1 Pseudonocardiales bacterium | reverse complement strand
ACCCCAACGGCAGCAGCTCACGGACGTCGGCCACCACCGACTGCACCGCCGCCAGATCCGCCGCACCCCCGGCACCCATCGGGGTGGGCACGCACAAAAACACCACCTCAGCCGCATCCAGACCCTGACCGACCGCGGCGGCAGCACCCACCACGAACCGCAACCGGCCCGCGGCCAGACCCTCCGCCACCAACTCGGGCAATCCCGGTTCCAGGATCAGCACCTCACCCCGCGACAGCTGTGCCACCTTGCCCTCATCAAGATCGGCACACACCACCCGATGCCCCAGCGACGCCAGACACGCCCCGGTGGTCAGACCCACATACCCGGAGCCGATCACAGCGATACGACGAACGAACATAGATGGGTTGATCCTTTCAGGCTTCGACCGACGGGTAGCGCTTAGGGCGATGTGCCGATGGTGCTCGGCGGTGGCGTGGTGGTGCTGCTCGGGGGTGGCGTGGTGGTGCTGCTCGGGGGTGGCGTGGTTGTGGTTGGGGGTGGCGTGGTTGTGGTTGGGGGTGGCGTGGTTGTGGTTGGGGGTGGCGTGGTGGTGCTCGGGGGTGGCGTGGTGGTCCCTTCGCTGGGCGGGGGGACAGCAACTATGGGCTGTGGTGCGGGCCGGGTTGTGGTCGGCGTCACCACCGATGGTCGTGCTGGATCGCCCGGGATGTCTGCGGGTGTCGGCCCCGCGGTACCGGCGCCGGGCGGCGCCGTGGCTGCGCCGTACGCCGGAGGGCGATCGCCCCGACCTGGATCGCCGTCTGCCACCGTCACCGGTGTGGCCCCGGAATCCGGCGCACGCAACAGCGTCAGCGGCACGGCGACGGTCGTCACCGCGAGGACCCCGGCGGCGACGACCAGGAGGGTACGTCGGCGGGGACGGAAGTCGCGTGCGGCAACGGGCTGGTTCGTGTGGAACCGGGGGATGGGGGCAGTGTCCGCTGTGGCATCGTCCGCTGTGGCATCGGCAGGCATCAGCACAGCCACGACCTCGCTGGGTTCCAGCCGCCCGGCCAGGAGCGCCGCCCCGCGGGCCGTGGCCAGCTCTGGATCCGTGAGCACGACGACCGGGCGGTCGAGCTCGGTTGTGAGCAGCTGGGCCACTAGTGGCATGCGTGCGCAGCCACCGGAGATCAGCACCGTATCGACGTCGGCCAGGCGCAGCCCCGCCGCCGAGATCGCCGCGCGCAGGGTATCCACGGTCGCCCGCAGGGTGGGCTCGACCAGCGTCTCCAGCTCGTCATCGGTCAGCCGAACCCGGGCGTCCAGGCCGGGCAGCGCGACCGGGATTGTCACCGCGGGCCGTGCGCTGAGCGCTTCCCTGGCCGTCACGCAGTCCGCGAGCAACCCAGCCATCCCGGCCAACATCGCCTGGTCGTCCAGATCGGCTGCCTCGACCTGGTCCCCGAGTTCGTCGAGCGCCCGCGCGAGCACCAGCTCGTCGAAGCGTGCGCCGCCGCCGTCCTCGAGTACCCGGGGCTCGCCGAGGACCGTGATGTCCTTGATGTCGTCACTCTCACACCGCATGAGCGACGTAGAGAAGGTGGTACCGAGGTCATAAACTGCCAGCACGTCCCCTGGTGCGACGCCGACTTCGGCGGCGTAGGCGGTCGCCGTCGCCAGGGGGGCGGGCACGAGCACCACGCCTGCCAACCCGAACTCGGTCAATGCATCGTGGAGCAGACGACACTCGCCAGGTCCCCAGCTCGCGGGATGGGTGAGCGTGATCTGCTGTGGTGGCTCTCCCTCCTGCTCGGCCACCGCCCCGACGATCCAGTCCACCAGCCGGGCGGTGAGCGTTGCGGGGCTACGCAGGGGCGAGGACGGCTCGTCGAGGCGGTGCAGGAAGCCGCGGAAGACGTGCTCGGGGTCGCTGAGTATGAGCGGCTCCGCTGCGGCGCCGACGAGCATCGTTCCGTCGTCGGCAATGTGGAGCACCGTGGGCACGCCCGGTGTGTCGACCCGCAGGGCAACGACCTCGGTCCCGCCGCCCGCCCGGTTGATCGCGGCGACGGTGCAGCTGGTCCCGAGGTCGATCCCCAGCACGTAGGCCATCGCACTCCTCACATTGGCGATGCGCTCCGCGGTCACATTGGCGGTGCGCTCCGTGGTCACATTGGTGGGGCGTTCCGTGGTCACCTTGGCAGGGCGCACCGCGGGCACATAGCCGTCTGTCCTGGTCATCGCCCAAAGCTGGCTGGACGTTAGCTACGACGTTCCCCCGATCAGCCGTCTCGCCGCAGTGCGCTCAGATGGCAGATTAGCCAGTGTGGGTGCAACGATCATAAATCGACTACTCTCTGGCGTATTTTAACCAGAACTGTAGGACTAATCCGCCTGGGTGATAGTCCAAATGATTGGATGGTCCACGTAACGGATGACTGATTGTCATCGATAGTCAGATGTGTGGGGGTGCGCTCCCGCTAGGCGGGAAGTCCGGGGATGTCGGGGTTCGGCGATGAGCCGCGGACCGGGTTGTGCGCGCTGTGCAGTGTCCGGAGTGGTCAGCAGCAACTTTGAGCCCGACGGGGGGCGCCGTGTCCATGCAGTTCGTGCCTGGTCAGTTCGTGCCAGGTCAGGCCGTACTCGGCCAGGCAGGTGGCGGTGGGACCAACTCGCACGCCACAGCAGTAGGTGGTTCGGAGTCGGGGGGAGCCCCGGGCTTCGATCGGGACGTGCGGGTGGCCGTGGTGGGTTACGGCTACTGGGGCTCCAAACACGCCCGGGTACTCGGTGGTCTGCCGGGGGTGCAGGTGACTATCGTCGATCAGGATCCTGATCGGCTCGCTGAGGCGCAGCTGGTACATCCCTCGGCAGTACTGGCGCGCTGCGTTGATGATGAGGCGCTGGCTTCGGTGGACGCGGTGGTCGTCGCCACACCACCGACCACGCACGCCGAGGTCGCCCTGCGGGCCCTGCGGTACGGGCGCCATGCCCTGGTGGAGAAGCCGATGGCCACCTCGGTCCAGGACGCGCAGCAGCTGGTCGACGCGGCCGCCGCGGGCGGGGTGCACCTGATGGTCGGGCACACGTTCGAGTACAACGCCGCGGTCTGGAAGCTCAAGGAGATCGTCGACTCCGGAGAGCTCGGACGGATCCTCTACCTCGACACGGCGCGGCTGAGTCTGGGCCGTTATCAGCCGGACTGCAACGTCATCTGGGATCTTGCCCCGCACGACATCTCGATCGCCTCGTTCTTACTCGGCGAGGTTCCCCGGACCGCCTGGGTCTGGGCCAAGCGCCACGTCGGCAACCGGCATGCCGACGTCGCCTACCTGCGGCTGGACTTCGAGAAAGCAGCCACCCACGCATTCGTGCACGTCAGCTGGCTCGACCCGTGCAAGGTCCGGCGGGTCACTGTGGTGGGCGAACGCAAGATGGCCGTCTACAACGATATGTCCGACAACGAACGCATCCGCGTCTACGACATCGGCGTGGACTCAGCCGACTCCGAAGGTCGTGGTGAGACACACGCGTGGCCGGTCTCCTACCGCAACGGCGACATCGTCTCGCCCTACGTGCAGTTCAACGAGCCGTTGCTGGTCCAGGACAGCCACTTCATCGACTGCATCCGCACCGGTGCCCGACCCCACACGCCGGGCGAGCGGGGCCTGGACATTGTGCGGGTGCTCAGCGCCGCCGACGTCGCGGAAACCACCGGCCGTCCCGCCTTCGTCTGCCCCAATGCCGGCACCACCAGTACCGACACCACCAATGCCGCCACCACCAGTACCGCCACCACCAGTACCGCCACCAGATCCGTCCTCGTCCAGGGCGTGGCGTCATGACCCCGATCCCGTTCCTTGACCTGGAAGGACTCAACAGTGGGTGCCGCGCGGAGTTCGACCTCGCCTGGAAGAACGTGCTCCAGCACGGCAGCTACATCGGCGGCCCCGAGGTCGAACGCTTCGAGCAGGAGTTTGCGGCCTACTGCCAGGCGCAGGCCTGCGTCGGGGTGGCCAACGGGACCGATGCGCTGGAACTCATCCTCACCGCCCTCGGGATCGGTCGCGGGGACGAGGTCATCGTCCCCACCAACACGTTCATCGCGACGGCCGAGGCGGTGTGCGCGACCGGTGCTCGGCCGCGGTTCGTGGACGTCTGCCCGGACACGCTGCTGATCGATCCGGAGGCGGTGGACGCGGCAATCACCTCCTCGACGGCGGCGGTCATTCCGGTGCACCTGTACGGCCAGATGGTGGATGTCGAGCGCATTTCGGTGCTCGCCGCCCGCCATGGGCTCGCCGTCGTCGAGGACGCCGCGCAAGCACACGGAGCGCGGTACCGGGGACGGCGAGCGGGCAGCGTCGGCGTCGCGGCCGGCTTCAGCTTCTATCCAGGTAAGAACCTTGGTGCTCTTGGTGACGCAGGCGCGGTGGTCACCAAGGATCCAGCGCTCGCGTTGCGGATCCGGAGTCTGGCCAATCACGGGCGGTGCAACGCCGATCGCCACCGGCACCCGCGGGTCGGGCGGAACAGCCGGCTCGACTCGCTGCAGGCGGCGGTGCTGTCCGCCAAGCTGGGGCGCCTTGACGCCGACAACGCCTGCCGGGTGGCCAGCATGGCGAGCTACCGGGCCCTGCTGCCACCGGACTGTGTTCCGGTTGCCGTGGCGCCCGGCTCGGAGCCCGTGTATCACCTGGCTGTCGTCCAGGTCGGCAACCGCGCCATGGTGACCGGCGCGTTGACCGCAGCCGGTATCGGCTGGGGGCTGCATTACCCGATTCCGTGTCATCTGCAGTCGGCTTTCAGCGACCCGGCTTTCAGCGACCCGGCTTTCAGCGACCCGCCTTTCAGTGACCCGCCTTTCAGTGACCCGGCAGGGTCGCTCCCGGTCGCGGAGCGCGCCGCCGGTCGCATCGTGTCCCTTCCGATGTCACCGTCACTGAACGACGCCCAGGTGGCTCGGGTGTGCGATGTGCTCCGGAGTGTGACCCGGTGACGAAGGCCGACGAGGACGGTGTGCCGCACCACGTGCGCACCCCCAACGCCACCTGGCGCTCGGGGGCAGCGCCGACGGCACCAGCAGGCGAAGCCACCCATGGCAAGGACCGTGCCGTGGCCGGGGACCTGGTGGCGACGGCGCCCGCTGCCCCCAGATCCCCGGCTGTGGTGGCGGCTGTCAGGCTCGTTGCGCTCGCCGCCACGATCATCGTCCTGACGGCAGGTCTGGCGCTTGCGGGCGCGTTGATCTGGCCGAAGACCCACACCGCCCGCGCGGAGATCCTGTTCCCGATCACCCACGAACAGCCGACCGGATTCCTGCGCGAGGACCGCAGCATGACCACGCAGCTCGTCCTGATGCAGGGGCGAGGAGTGCTCGGCCCGATCGCCGTGCAGCAGCAACGTTCCGTCGAGGATCTGCAGGAGCACCTCACCGTTGCGGTTCTGCAGTCCAGCGAGATCATCGAACTGGAGGTCACTGACAGCTCACCTGAGCGAGCGGTGCAGACGGTGCAGGCGATCGTGGACAACTACCTGGGACTCGGCCAGTCCGATCAGCCCACGCTGCGCCAGCGCCTGGAGACCGAGCTCGCCGCGGTCAATGCCGCGGTCGCCGACGCGCAGGTCCGGCTGAGCGCTCAGGAGGACCTGGTGGCAGCGGGCACAGCGACCGCGGACACCGTGACGCCCCTACAGACTGCGCTGCAGGGGCAGCAGGCACGCCAACGGCAGTTCCAGGCCCAGCTCGACACGATCAACCTCGCCCCGATGCCCCAGCTACTCACCCCGCCGTACGCGACGAACGTCATCACCCCGAAACCGATGTTCGTCGCGGTGGTGGGAGCACTGGCCGGTGTGCTACTGGCCGCGGTCGTCGTTGCTGTGGTGGCTCGCCACCGGCCGAGGGAGTGAGCGGGGTCCGTGGCCGATCCGATCGTCGCTGTGCACCCGCCTGTCTCGACGCAACGGAGCCGCACCACTGCCCGCAACTCCATCATCGTCTCGGTCTGGACGCTGGTCAGCCGGTTGACCGGCTTGCTGCGGGTCGTGGTCATCGGCGCGGTGCTTGGCCCCACGTTCTTCGCCAACATCTTCCAGGCCGGGAACGTGGTCCCCAGTCTGGTGTACTCCGCGATCGCAGGTCCGGTGCTGGCGATGGTGCTGGTGCCGATGCTGGTTCGGGCTGTCGGGGCGCATGGGCTGGCGCGTGGCAAGCAGGTGTTCGGCCAGGTCTGCGGGTGCCTGCTCACCCTCGCCTGCGCAGTCGCGGTGCTTCTGGTGGTGCTTGCGCCGCTGATCGCCTGGACGTTGACGTTCGGCATCCCCGATCCCGCGGATCGGGCGCGGGCGTGGGAGCTCACCACGATTCTGGTGCTCTTCGTGGCTCCCCAGGTGCCGCTGTTCACGATCGCGGGTCTCGGCGCGGCCGCTCAACAGGCCCGTGGTCGCTTCGCGCTTCAGGCGGGCGCGGGAGCAATCGAGAGCCTCGGACTGATCGTGACGGTGGTCGTGGCGTCGATGATCTTCGGGACCGGGCTTGAGGTGGCCGAGGTAGGCGTGCACATGGTGGTGCTGCTCGGCGTCGGCAGCACCCTGGCCGTGGGGCTGCATGCTGGACTACAGCTTTTCGGGGCGGCCCGCAGCGGCATCCTTGCGCCACCCGGATGGCGATGGTGGCGGGAGCCGGAAGCGCGCACGTTCGCCCGCCGGATGTACCGCTCGTTCGGTGTCGCCGCGTGCCCGGCTGCGGCAATGTACGTGCTGATCGCGCTTTCGGGCACGGTGCCGGGCGGTGTCCTGGTGGTACAGCTGGCCTTCTACGTCTTCTACGGACTGTCCTACCTGGGTGCTCGAGCGGTATCGGTTGCCGCGCTGCCTGGGCTGGCCGCGGCCGTCGACTCGGACAACACCGCCGCCTTCGCTTCGGCCTGGCGCCAGGGGCTGACCTACGTGATCGCCGCGAGCCTGCCCATACTCTGCCTGCTCGCGGTGTTCGCCGGACCGGTCGCCGACCTGTTGGCCCGTGGCGAAATGCGGACCGGCCCGGTCATCGGGGCACTCGCCGCCTGCCTGGTCGTCGTCGCGGTGGCCCAACTTGTCGGCGGTGTGCACGACCTTGGCCGCCAGGCGCTGTTCGCCCGCCTCGATGAGCGCCGTCCGCGCCTGGCCGGGGTCGTGGCGCTGCTGGTGAGCCTGGCCGTCGCAGTCGGTGCGATGGCGTTGCCGGTCGGCGCAGCGCGCTTGTTCGGCTTGACGCTGGCCATCCTGGCAGCCGAGCTGGCTGCGGCCGTGGTGGTGCTCGCGAAGCTACACAGCGTGATCGGCTTGGTGCGGATGATCGACCCGCGGGCACTGGCCGGGCCCGTGCTCGCGACAGTGGCCATGCTGCCGGTCACGCTGACCGGGCTGTGGGCGCTGCACACGTTGACGGTGAGCCGAACCGGCGAGTTGGTGCTGCTCGCGGGCGCCGGGCTGGTGGGCCTTGGGGTCTATGCGGCTGCCCTGTTCGCCGCACTGGCCCGGCGCACTGCACTGGCCCG
>JBQTGW010000237.1:0-38973 GCA_052390495.1 Pseudonocardiales bacterium | reverse complement strand
GCACGGCGCCCCCGGTGGCCAGGTCTGCTGCCGGGGGCGCCGTGCCGGGCCTGGTCAGCCGAACTGGCCGTCTTGGATTCCTGCGATGAATGCGGCCCACTGGGCTGGGGTGAACCTTAGCGCCGGGTCTGCGGGGTGCTTGCTGTCCCGGACGGCCCGGCTGGTGCCGTCCAGATCAGCGACCTCGACACAGTCGCCGCCCGAGCCATCGCCGCGCACACCAAACCTACGGTGTCAGCTGTGACCGGTGGCAGCGAAATATCGTCCAACTCAGCCCGGGCAAGCTCGAAAGCACCCTCTTTGATCAGCGTGTCAGTCACGCCGTAGGCGGCGAGCCCGAGCGAAATCGCCGTGTCATGCCTGCGGGCGAGGTCTCGCGCCAGGAACACAGCCAAGCGCCGCAGATCAATCGGCGCCCCGGCGTGACGGAGGAACATGCGCGTGACGTGCACGTGCAGCAGCACTGCCAACGGCAGCAGCACATCGAGATCACAGCCGGTGTCGATCGTGGTGTGCAGATCCCGGATCAAGCCCGGCAAAGTTGCGCTGACCTGCGCGAACCGGCACCAGCGGTGGTTGCGCAGCACTATCTCTACCCGCTTGCGTAGCTCGCGGACCGGTAGTACCTCGCCACCCGGCCTATCGAGAATGACAGCATCCAACGCACGGCGTATACCCACTGTGGCAGTACTGTCGGCCCCCCCATTACCCAGAGCCACGTCAAGTTCACTGATTGTGTTGCACTCATGACGCCAAGTGATGCACCGCGGAACGGGGAGCCCCCGTGAACGGGCCCCCGGCCCCCCCCCCCCCCCCCCCCCCCCCCCCCCCGCCGTTGTGCCGCTGCGCGGGGCCCCCGCCCCGCCCCCCCCCCCCCCCCCCCCCCCACTTCCGGCGATCATGCCTGGCTCGCGGCACCGGGAGACCCCGGGCCGCCGGGGTGTCCTTGATCACCTTCCCCGTGGCCGCCTTACTTCGAAACCACCGCGATCCGGAGTCCAGCACCGAACCGCCATCCGGAACCGGATCACTGTGTGGGCACCCCGCAGAGCGCCATCCGGAACCGGATGCTGGCCTGGGTGGGGGGACAGGACAGGGCAGGACCACCACATGGTGGCGGCCTGTAGCTGCACGGTACTTCAGGTGACCGGCAGGGCGGGCGGGGTCATGCTCAGGCAGCATCGATCGGCGATAACACCGGGCAGGCACAGGCCTCTCACTCCCCGGAGCCGGTGACCGCCGTGCCCGGCGCGACGAGCCACCAGCCCGGCCCCTGATCACCTTCTCGGAAGAACACAGCCCGGTGAGCACCTTAATTCCGCCGAAACAGCGATCAGGGGGCACCAGCCCGGCACCAGGAAGATCCCGCAGTGCCCAGAGAAGGCGCAAACCTGGCCGGGATCCCAGCGCACCCGCTCCGGACACAGTGGACTCACCCTCAACCTCTGACTCGATATGACGATCACACCACAGTCGGCGAACTTACCGTTGCCCTGGGAGGAGACGGTGGGCGGCGGTGGCGAAGGATTTGGCTGGGGGGTAGTTCTGGCGGCCGAGGAGTTCGATGGTGTGGTGTAGGTCGGAGAGGGTTCGGCCGGAGCCGCGAATGGCGTGGACTCCGTGGATGGCGCGGCTGGTGACGTTGATGGCCTCGTCTAGCTGGCCGACCTGGGTGAGCACTGACCCCAAGCCCACGGTCAGGAGTACGTGATTACGCGGAAACGACTTGGCATCGACATTGGCGAGGGCTGCGCGGGCCGATGTCTCAGCGAGCTTGCCGTTTTTCATCAGCAAGGCCGCCAGGGTCTCGTGCCACGCGAGATCAGCTGGACCATAGAAACCCAGCCAGAAGGGTTCTGTTGACTGTTCACCTTGGTCGAGCCAGTGCCGTGCTCGGGCAACGGAGGATATGGCGGCCGAGGAATCACCGGCCTGAGCGTGACCGATGGCTTCCCGCGCCGCCAGCAGTGACAACAGCTTTGACGTGCCGCCGTCTTTCGCGATGACCGTCGCTGCCTGGGCCAGGTCGACCGCTTCCGGACCACCGCCCGGACGCTGCCCGCCCTGTAACGCCATCGAGGCCAGTGCCCGGACTCGGGCCTCGGGAACATCGGTCAGATCGGCGAGGTGGCAGGTTTCCAGCCACCAATACCGGGCCTGCTGTTCCCACCCGGCGTCGTACGCCAGCCATCCCGCCTCCTCCATGGTCACTGCCGTCACATGCTGCAGCTCAGAGCCGACCGACGGCAGATAACTGCCATTGCGCAGGGCATCCTCAACCCGCCGCGCCATGCCCGCAGCCAGCTGGAAGACGGGGGCGCCACCGTAGGTGGCGTCGAGTTCATGCAGACGGCGCAGCGCGGTCCAGCATTGGGTGAGGTCGGTGGTGGTGATCTGGCCTGCGGTGGCGACGTTGTGTGGCAGCAGTGCGGTGATGGCCAGGGCGATCGTGCTGCCGAGTGCTTCGCGTCGGTCCACGTCGTCAAGGGTACGGCTCTGGTCCGAGGCAGTGGCCAGGCCGAGTGTGGCCCGGGGGATGTTGAGCGCCTGGGCCAGTGCGGCGAGGACGTCCATGTCGTGGGCGGCGCGGGTTTTGCCTTCTTCGATCCGGGAGATGGTGGACTGTGACCAGCCCGCTCGGTCCGCCAGTTCCTGTTGGGTCCAGCCGCGTTCCACCCGGAACAGTCGCACGATCTTGCCGGGTTCCCCGGCGGTAAGGACCGCACGGCCCTGCGGTGACAGCAGGATCGCCGCCATTGCCGGCAGCTGCTCCATGACCGTCCCCCTCGCCGCTTCTGTGGCATCGGTGTGTGCGAAGTTTCGCGCACGTTACCGGTAATCGGCTCGTCCGCTAGTGACGTATTCAGCTCTGCATGGACCGAGGAGTAGGGCCGCGTTCCGATCGACAGTTGCTGCGTGCGAACGACGGTCATGTCCGGCCATTCGGCCCCGAGTGTGCATCAGACCCGCCATAGGCTGCTGGGTGAGGCGTTGCGGAAGGTGCTGCGTGCTGTGGTGCAGGCCGGTCCCGGTGCGGCGGATGGGATCGGGTCGGTGTCGGGCCGGGCCGTTGCCGCGCTGCACCAGGTATTGCTGAATCACCCGGTTGACCGGCGGGGCAGATGCCGCTTGTGTCGGCGTCCCGGCGCGGTGTTCGGACGCCGTTATCGCCGTTGCCGGGTGTATTTCGACGTGGATTTCTGGCTGCGTCAGCCCGATGAGCAGATGCTGCTGGGTCATCTGGTCAGCGAACTGAGCCGGCAATCGCCGCAGCAGCCCGAATCGTCTCCCGAACACCATCGCCAGTGCGGGCCAGCGAGGCGACGTGGGCATCGACGGGCTACGGCGGAGCTGTGGGGGCGGGGACTTCCTCGCATCCTTGATGGTGGTCGGTCCGCTGCACGGTGGCGGTGACGTCGGCGGCTAGGCGGAGGACGTCGCCGTCGGCCAGCGTGATCCGGGAGCCGGGGGGGACAGGCACGTCGTTGATGTAGGTGCCGTTGAGTGAATTCTCATCGCGCACCCACGGGCCGTCCGCATCGACGCCCACCGTGGCGTGCAGCCGAGAGATGTTGTCCCGGTTGGCGAACAGTCCGGCCACTGGCGAGCTTGCCGGGTCCCGACCCAGGGGGACGGCCTGCGTGGCGTCGACCGTCACCTCACCGCCGGGAAAGCTCAGCCGCACCGGCTCGGCGAGGGTCAGGGGACGGTGGCATTCGACGCAGACGCGGTTGCGTGGATCGGGCACGTCCTCGCCGCAGTGTGGGCACGCGGTGGGGGCTGTGAAGGGCACGGGTAGGACGGCAGGTTCGGCGGTGCCCGATGGTGGTGAGACGGGCGGGGATGGCGGTGGGGCGGGCGGGGAGGAGAAGGGCGAGGGTGGGACACCGGGCTCGGCGGGCAGTTTGCGGAAGCAGGACCAGCACAGTTGGTCACCCTGCTGGTTCTCGGCTTGGCAGAAGATGCAGTTCAGGTTCGCCATGTGAGGTCTCCCAGCAGCACGCCTTCCTCCGCCAGATGCTCGGTGAGCCGGTCCATGTCACCCGCCCGCGGGATGCCGATGCAGTAGATCCGCCCCCCGATCACCGCGACCTGCATCCGCTGCCCGGTTTCCGGTGATGGCTGGGGATCCTCCGGTGATGGCTGGGGATAGCGGCGTTCGCCCAGCGCGGTCAGCGGCACCAGCCGCTGGTTGTCCGAGCCGTGCAGTGCCACCCCGCTGTTTCGCCGAGCGACGTAGGGACCGGCGATCACCGCGTCGCACCGCTCCAGCAGTGCGGCGAGCCGGGGCGTCCGGGTCAGCCGCGACCACGGGTACCCGGAGTACACCAGGACGTCGACCTCCCGGGTCCGGTTGCGCCGCCACGTCCCAATGCCGTCGAGTAGCTCGGCGAGTGCCGCAGGCTGCTGGAAGGGCTCGCCGCCGGACACCGTCACGCCGTCCACCGGCCCATCAATGCCGTCCAGCCAGTCCAGCACCGCTGCGACGTCGACCTCAGCCCCGCCCTCGGCGTCCCACGTGTCGTGCGCCACGCAGCCCGAGCAGCCGATCGTGCAGCCCTGCACCCAGATCCCGGCACGCACTCCCGGACCCAGCACGGTCACCGGATAGTGGGTGCGGTTGAGCCGCAGCATCGTCACATCGACTCCAGTGTCAGGCTGGGTCCCGCCGGGTCGATCGCGGTGATCTCGACGCAGGTGCCGGGCGCGTGATCGCCGTCGAAGAGCGCCCGCGCCAGCGGGTTGATGAGGTGCGACTCCAAAGCGGTGCCGATGCCCCGGCCAC
The DNA here is from genome assembly GCA_052390495.1 of Pseudonocardiales bacterium. Classification (GTDB taxonomy): domain Bacteria; phylum Actinomycetota; class Actinomycetes; order Mycobacteriales; family Pseudonocardiaceae. The sequence continues at coordinate 34,187 of JBQTGW010000237.1, read as the reverse complement.
CTCGGGACCGGTCCTCGGTGCACCTCGTGCGTAACTGCGCATAGACCTCGGCGCCGAGCCGCACCGCGATCCGGTGTTCGTCGGTTACCCGGCGCAGGATGTTGCGCAGCTGCCCCTCGAAGATCTGCTCCGCGGCCGCGGGCCCGATGAAGTCGAAGATTACGAAGTTGTCGCCGAACCGGTTGAGCAGCTCGGGACGGCCGAGGGTGATGGTGAAGTGCTCGGCGATCGCCCGGCGCATCGAGCTCTCCAGCTCCGAGTAGGCCATCCCCGGCCGGATGGTGGGCACCCGCCGTCCGGTTTCGTCCTCGGTCAGCGAGCCGAGGTTGGAGGTGAAGATCAGGATGCACTCGGAGAAGTGGGTGGTGGTGCCGCGGCCGTCGGTCAGCCTGCCGTCCTCCAGAATCTGTAGGAACTTGTCCAGGATCCGGTCATGTGCCTTCTCGATCTCGTCGAAGAGCACCACCCGGAACGGCTGCTGGCGCACCGCGTTGGTGAGTTCCCCGCCCGCCTCGTAGCCGACGTAGCCCGGCGGCGCCCCGATCAGCCGGTCACCGGCGTGCTCGGAAGCGAATTCGCTCATGTCGAAGCGCAGGTAGGCCGATTCGTCGCCGAACACCAGCTCGGCCACCACCTTGGCCAGCTCGGTCTTGCCCACCCCGGTCGGTCCGGCGAAGAACAGCACCCCACGCGGACGCGACGAGCTGGTGGCCTGGGCCCCGGACAAGCCCAGCGCCGCGCGCTTGAGAATATCGAGGGTCTTGGTGACGGCCCGGGGTTGCCCAACCACCCGGGCGGAGACGGAGGACTGGCCATCGGCGATTCGTTTCCGCAGGTAGCCGCGCCGCCACGGGCTGTCGAGTACGCCGAGTTTGTAGGTGCGCACCGCGTCGGGCAGGTCGGCCAGCGCCAGCCCGCGGTCCTTCGCCAGCCGGGTCACCTCGATCATCTCCTGCAGGGTGAGCCCATCAGCCTGTTCGGCGAAGCGCTGGCAGCTCTGCGCGGCCTCGGGATCGGCGTCCGGTTCGGGCACCCCCATCAGCCGGGCCAGCAGCCGGGCGGTGTCCTGCCGGTCACCGAAGTCCGGCCGCGGGATGCTGATCGTGCGGATGCGCTCGTTGCCTGCGGTCAGCCACACCGGCAGGTCCTGGTCGCGATCCACTAGCCAGATCACCGGGTTGTAGAGCGGGCTGGGCCGCTGCGGCGGGCCCGGGATGGGCGCAACCTCCCGGGAGAGCTTCTCGCAGTACAGGAAGAAGTCCCGCTCGGCCCGTTCCAGCCGGGTCGGGTCCAGCGCGATCCGGGACGCGTAGTCGATCAGGAACGCGGCTCGCTGTGGCGCGGCGGCGACCGTGTGCAGGTGCCTGCGGAGCTTCTCCAGCGAAGGCACGGCCTCGCCACCGATCTTGTTGCCGAGGATTCCGCTGGCCACGGCCTGCGCGCTCGGCGGGTAGACGCCCAGGCCCGCGACCGGGTCGAAGGTCACCAGGCATTCGTATCCGCTGGGCGCCAGCGTGCGCCACAGCAGCTCGGGCAAGGTCACGAACTGCGCACGCTCGCCAGCCAGCTGGTGACCATCGCCGTGGGTTCCCAAGCTGTGGGCTCCCACCAGGAAGACATCCCGCAGATTGCCGTGCAGCACGAACTGGGCGTGCACCGGCAGCGTCGTCGCCAGCTCTCGAGCAAAGGCCGGACTGGCTTCTCCGGCGACCGGACTGGCGCCTCTAGCCAACGGATTGGCGTCTCCGGTCAATGGCGACCCTTCTGCTTGTGCTCCTGATGCTGCGCCGTGTGCTTGCTGCCCGGCTTTCGGGCCGCCACGGGTACGTGCCGCCCGCCGGGCTCGATGAGCCGCTGGACATTCAGGCGCAGCCCGTCACCCGCAACGTGATCGCGCAGCTCCTCGAAGTCTGCGCACCACTGCTGCTCGCGTTCGACGTCGAGGCGTTCGGCGTCGTCGCCCTCGGCGCTCTCGGTGCGCACCACCATGGCCCGCACTTCGCCGCCGTCGAGCACCACGCTCACGGCGTGCTCCTGCCACTGGTCCCGGACCAGCCGCAGCCGGGCGCCGTGGCCGGTGAAGGTGTCGAATCCCGGTTCGACCGCATAGCCGAGCTTCTCCAACGCACGGGTGAGCGAGTCCCGGACGTAGGTGTTCTCACGCACCGCCCGGACCTCCTCGCAGGCGGCCAGGGCGCTGCGGTGCAGCTCGGGGTCGAGCGCGCGGTGCCCCGCGACGACGCTGTCCAGCTCCGCCCGTAGCGCAGTGGTGCGCGGCGCGGTGGACTCGGCGAGTGCCTGCAGCATGGTGGCCGCCGTGCGGGCCTGATCGCGGCGCCGCGCCGCATCGGCGTTGGCCTGCCGTACCCGGACCCGCAGCTCCGCCAGCCAGACCTGGCGCTCGGCAGGCGTTGTGCCCTCCCGGATCTTCGCCACCGCGTCGAGCACCTCGGCCCGGTCGGCCGCGGTTACCTCCGCGGTGAGGCCACCGAGAATCCGATGACAGGCTTTGACCAGCTCGGCCGGTGGTGCGGGGCCCGCAGCCCGGTGCGCAGCCAATGGGCCTGCCGCAGCCACCCCTGCCGCCCCGACCGACTCCAGCACGACGGACACCGCCACGGCCGCCTCGGCCAGCAGGGCGCGCTCGACACCCTGCAGCGCCTCGTCGGTCGCGGTGCACCAGGACGTGAGTTGCTCGACGCTCTGTCCCTGCAGGCTCAGCGGTGGCGGCAGCCCTGGCGTACCACCCGGCCGGGCGGCCAGCACCGACAACCGCGAGTTGCGGTCGACGACATCGCGGGCCGCCGCCTCCCATTCGGCCAGCGCGGCCTGACGCTCGCGATGGCGGGCGTAGTGGTCCTCCATCCGGCGTCCCACGGCGCTCAGGCCCGCCCCGGGTGCGCTCAGACCGGCCCCCACTACCCGGGCGGCCACCAAGGTGCCCGCCGCGGCGACCGCGCACAGTTCCACGACACTTGCCGTCTCGCCGCTCACGGCTTGCTCAGCGCCTCTCGTTGCCCGCGGGCGTGGGTCTGCGTCCAGGCTCGCTCCCTTCGCCACACCCACACCAGGTGCGCGGCCAGGACCGTGAGTGGCACGGCGGGTGCGAGGAACATAGTCAAGATCACGAGAGTGACGATTCCAGCCGCGGTGAACCACAGCGCCCAGCCGCTGGCTTTCAGCGTCAGTAGCTCCCCAGCCTGCGTCGCCACCTTCCGCAGGTTCCAGAACAAGGCGTACTCGGGGCAGTAGCTACGCGCCAACTGCCAGGCCAACAACACCTCGGCGCCCGTCCCGACCAGGATCGTGAGCACGCCCAGCATGCTGACCACGGGGTTGTCGAGGATTCCCAGGTAGATCAACCACGGCACCAGCGTGATCCCCATACCGGCCAGCGCCCAGCCGACCGCACCCATCCGGCCAGCCCGGCGCTGCGCCTCCTGCTGGTACCACAGGGCCCGGCGGGCTGCGGGTTGCCTGGCCGCGATCTCCCGTTCCCGGATGATCTGCTCGGCCTCGGCGAGGGCGAGCGAACTGACCAGCTGCCCGATGACGACGCGTTGCGGGGTATGCCCCATGTGGCGGAAGAATTCCACGAACCACGGCACGGGCACCGGCAGTCGGCGGCGGATCTGGCGCACCTGGTCGGCCAGCGCGGTCGTGACATTGTTCGACGACGACGCCTGGGCCAGCAGCACCGCGCGGGCCCACTTGAGCGCGTCCGGATCGGACAACCGGGGCGCCACCTGCGGGGCGTGTTTCGTCAGCTGTTCGCAGACCCGGTCGAAGTCCGCGAGCAGGGTCCGCCAGCGGTTGTCCAGTTCGCGCAGTGACCCAGCGCCGCTGAACCGGGCGAGCACCGGCAGCAGCTGCTGGCCCCACAGGTCGTCGACGGTCGTCTGGGATTTGGCGTCACCGTTGGCCGCGGCCATGGCGACGGCCACGACATGGCGGGGAGCCAGCGAGAGCCCGCGGTAGATCGGCGGCAGCCCCGGGTCGAGCCAGGCCAGCAGCTTCAGCAGTTTGCCGTCCGCCGGGCCGGGCTCGGACAGCTCGTCGACCATCTCACGGCGGCCTGCTACGTCGAACCGGTCCGGGTCGTCGAACTGCGCCAGCCAGGCGCGCAGGTCATTCCAGTGCTCGCCCAGCCGGGCGAAATGCAGACGCGCGGCCACCTTCCAGTTCTGCGCCATGGCCAGCGCCAGTAAGCGCGGCTCGGTGTAGTGCTCACATTGGAACAGGAACGGCCGGACGTTGCCGGTGGGCTGATCGGCCGGTCCGCGGTTTTTCGCCACCGGGGGTGACTGGCCCGCGAGCCACTGCTGCACCTGCTCCAGGCCCCAGCGGGCCTCGAAGTCGTGCACGAGCAGGCCGCGACACAGCAGTCGCAGCCGCGGGTCCTCCACATCGTCGACCGGAAAGGCGTTCCGGCTGAGCTGCATCATTATTGGGTGCTCGCTCAAGCCCTCGAAGGGCCGCTTGCCGGTGGCCAGCTCGTGCACGATGACGCCGAGGGACCACCAGTCCCGCGCGTACGACACATGGTCGTAAAAAGTCTCCGGGGCGGTGTAGATCAGCGTGCGGGCGGCCGTAGAGAAGATCATCGACTGATCTAGGTGGCGGCTGAGTCCGAAGTCGGTGAGCACGATCTCCATCGGATGCTCGCTACGCAGCAGCAGGTTCTCCGGCTTGATATCCCGGTGGGTGATGTTGGCCGCATGCAGCGTCGCCAGGCCCGCGGACAACTGCCGGACCACCTCGGTGATCGTGGCGCTGTCCTGGCGGCGCCCGGTGAGCGCCCGGAGGTTCCCCCCGGGGAGGTACTCCATGACCTCGTAACTGCGGTCGGCCACCTGGCCGGTTTCCAGCACCCGGACCAGGTTCGGGGTGCGCAGCTGCGGCAATGCTCGCCAGACATCCGGGTCGGGACTGATCTGCGGACGGTAGAGCTTGATCACCAAATCCTGACCAGCCGCGTCCCGTACCCGGACCACGTCGGCCTCGGCTCCGTGCTGGGGCAGGGCGCCTACCAGCTGAAACCGGGTGGCGAGCTCGGCTGGGAGGTGTGCCACCGCCGAGGGCGCGGGTGCCTCGGCACCGTCGGGTTCGGTGGTTGTTGCCCAGGGCGGGTCGCGCAGAGTGGGCGCCGGATCCAGGGTCGGCAGCGCTGAGGTGACCCGGTCCCGTCTGGTCGGGGCCGGTTGGGCCGCTGACATCATCGTGATCCTCGCTCATCTCCTGGCGCCAGGAAGCGCCATTCTTCCCAATCGAGGCGCCCACTGCACGAACCCATTGTGACTGGACGCTGCCGCTGGAGTAATCAGGCGCGCTCTCCAGTGTTCGCGGTCAGGTTCAGGAGCCCTCCCGGTGCGCCGATCGGCCTAGCCTCTGGTGAACCGATCGGCCTAGCCCAACGAAGGAATCTACGCATCGCCGATACCGGCAAGCGGCCCGGTGGGTGGGGTTGGCAACCCGGCTTCGCCTCACCCGCCGGGCTTCCATAGCAAGGAGCGCACAGTGAGCCCGCAGCTCGGACGGTTTCTTGCGCTGCGTCGGGTCCGTCGTGGCGGCATCCTGCAGTTCGGCCATGGCGCGTTCGTCGACGGTGGTCGCCGCGTTCCCGACTACATCGGGTCCCACCTGTCCGCGTTGCTGGCGGATGGGCACATCCGCCCTGGGCTTGCCCAGGAAGGCACCCGCTACCTGCGGCTTTTGGTGACCAACGAGGGCGAGGCCAGCTACGCCGATCTCGCTGACTCGTATCGACGGCGGCTGCTCGCGAGCCGACCCGGCCTCGGCCGCGATCAGCGAGCTGTCGAAGGAGCAGTTCGCCTGAGTTAGCTTCGTCTGGGCTAGGCTGCCGCTCCAGCCATGTCTTTCGCCAGCCCACTCTTCTTGTGGTACTTCATGCCGACCGTGCTTGCGGCCGTCCTCATCGCGCCCCGGAGCTGGCGCAACGGCATCGTGGCTGGCTCCAGCCTGGTTTTTTACGCGATCGCAGCGGGCCCGACAACGCTGCTGCTGGTGGGCTGTATGGCCGTCAACTTCCTGTTCGCTCCGGCGCTGGAGCCCGACGAATGGGACTTCGAACCGCAGCGCCGCCGTCGGCTGCTGCTCGGCGTCATCGCATTCAACGTCGCGACGCTGGTCGTGTGGAAGTACGCCGGCTTCGCCAGTGAGCAGGCCGCCGGGCTGGCCGCCCTGACCGGACTCGACCTGCCGATCGTCGAGCTCGTGCTCCCGATCGGGATTTCCTTCTACACGTTCCACCACATCTCCTACCTGGTGGATATCTACCGCGGTGACCGACCCGCCCTGCGCGACCCGGTCTCGTTCGTCACTTATATCGCGATGTTCCCGCAACTGGTGGCCGGGCCCATCGTGCGCTACCGGGAGATCGCCGACCAGCTGCCGCAGCTGCGTAGCCACCGGCTGGACGACATCGCCGCCGGCTTCCCCCGCTTCGCCCTCGGGCTGACCAAAAAGGTCGTGATCGCGGACTCGCTCGCACCCGTGGTGAACGCCTGCTTCGCCACTCCGCCCGACCAGATGACCACCTCGATCGCCTGGCTCGGGGCGATCGCCTACACCTTGCAGCTGTATTTCGACTTCTCCGGGTACTCCGATATGGCCATCGGGCTGGGGCGGATGCTCGGTTTCAAGCTGCCGGAGAACTTCGCGCGCCCCTATTCGTCGGCCAGCATCACCGAGTTCTGGCGGCGGTGGCACATGTCACTGTCGCGCTGGTTTCGCGACTACGTTTACATTCCGCTCGGCGGCAACCGGGGTGGAGCGGCGAACACGTACCGCAACCTGTGGATCGTGTTCATCTTGACCGGGCTCTGGCACGGCGCGAACTGGACGTTCTTGATCTGGGGGCTCTACCACGGCTGCGCGCTGGTGATCGAGCGCCGTTACGGGTGGGGGGTAGCGGTCGCGGCCGCCGAGCCTGGCCGGTGGTTGGCCCGTCGAGCGCTGACCCTGCTCATCGTGATAGTCGGCTGGGTGCTCTTCCGCTCGCCGGACCTGGGCACCGCGCTCGTCTTTTTGCAGCACATGCTGATCCCCGATTTCGGTGGACTCACCGATGTGGTGGACGCCTCACTGACCAACCAGCGCACCCTGATCCTGCTCCTGGCCGCCCTCGTGTTCCTGCTGCCCGCCCGCCCGGTCACCGGCCCCTACCTGGAATCAGTGCGCTCAACCCCAGCCACTGCCCTGCGAATCGGCGTAATGACCGTCGGCCTCTTCTACTCCGCCCTACTCATCGCCACCGGCACCTTCAGCCCCTTCCTGTACTACCAGTTCTAACCCACCCAGTTCCAACCCACCCAGTTCCAACCCACCCCCGGGCCCAAAACCGCAATTCGGAGCCGAATCGCAGTTCTGGAGGCCCGGAAATCTCCATTCGGAGCCGAATCGCAGTCTGTGGCACGCTGCTGGGTGCTATTTGGCTCCGAATGGGGGTTTGGGGGGTTAGGTGTGGCGGTTGAGGGCGGCGCGGATTGTGTGGAGCATACGGGGTGGGTCGTGGAGGGATTGGGCGGTCACGAACACCACTTCCCAGCCGGCGGCCTGTACCCGGTTGAGCCGGTTGCGGTCGTGGTTGAGTGCCCACAACTGGCCGTCCCGCCAGGAGCCGTCATACTCCACGGCGACCTTGTGCTCCGGGAAGGCCAGGTCGGCACGGGCCACGGGGCCCCGGGAGTCCTCGATCCAGTACTGCGGTTCGGGGTGCAGGCCGTCCAGGACGAGCCAGACCCGGACGCGGGACTCCGGCCGGGACTCCGCTCGAGGATCGGCGAGCTGCACGGCACGGCGAGCCGCCACGATGCCCTTGTCGCCGCGTCGCGCGACCATCGCCGTGACGTCGGGCAGCGCCACCAGGCCGTCTCGCAGTACCGCGTCGAGGTCGGCGACGGCATCGGGGAGCGGCCGGTCGAGCAGCAGGTCCAGTGCCATCCGCAGCGGGGTCGCGACGGCTACCTCCGACCACGGGACGGACTCGCCGGGGCGCACCATGCTTCGCCGCACGTCCAGCCCACCCCGTCGCGCGATCCGGATGGTCTCTGGTGCCACGATCTCGACGGGGTCTTGGGCGCGGGCCAACTGGATGCCCCACAGGCCGGCCGCTGACCTGCCGGTGATCACCGTGCTGGCCGGTAACGCGAGCGCGGCGCCTGCGCAGCGCAGCTCGTGGGTCATCGGCTCGCCAGCGAACGCATACACACCCTGAAACACCCGCTGCACCTTCGGCCCCCGTAACTGACCGCGAGTCAGCACGCCCGCAGCCACCGCATCGCTCCCCCGGAACACCGGAGCCGGGCCAACCAGCCTGAATTCCCTGCACCTGATCTCACTGCGCCTGGTCTCTTGGGGCATGCCAGCGACTGTGCCGCCATCGCGATTTTTCCACCAAACGCCCATCCACAACCAGCACAAGTTATCCACAGGCCAGCCCCCGACCCCCATTTGGCCATAGACACCTATTCGGAGCCGAATCGCTGTTTTCCGGCGCCCAGAACTGCGATTCGGCTCCGAATGGCGCCTGGCGGGCGCCCGAAGACAGCGATTCGGCCTTCGCCTGGTCTCGGATCTGGTTGAGCTCCGTGAGGTTCTACGGGATTACGGTGGCGTCATCGTCGGCCGTGGCCAGGGGGCTTCCGTCAAGTGCTCAGATCCACTACTGACACTCCGGTGGTGTGTGCGCCAGCCGTCGAAGATCCTTGAGGTCAACGGTTGCCACCATGGCGCCACCTGCCAGATCGGCGACGGCGATCAGGAAGGCGTCCACGGCCAGCTCCGAACCGGCCCCCGCCTTTCCGAGTAGCCGCCCGGCCCGTACGCCCACTCGGGTGTCTACCGAATGCACGTTGACCCGCTCACGGCGCAGGCCGGCGAACACGCCTGCATCCGCCGCACGGCCGCGCACCACCTCGGCCAGTACCGCTGCCACTGTTGCGATCGGCAGTTCTCGCCGGCGCATCTCGACGATCAACGCCCGCACCCGGTCACGACGGGAAGCGGGCCCGTGGGCAACTGCTGACAGCGCCTCGCTGTCCAACAGCAGCATCAGCCGGCCAGCTCGCGACGTCCCTCGGGCCGGGTAGCCGCCCAGCCCTCGACCAGCCGGGCGGCCCATTCCAAGGTCTCGACCGGTACCGGACCGTGGTCGCGTTCCAGCTCAGCGAGCCACTCATCCACCGCAGCCCCATGCCGCAGGCGGCCGAGGTAGGCGGCCAGCGCGGCGTCGACGGCCGCTGACATGCTGCGATTGCCGACCTGGGACCGTCGTTTCCGCAAGGTGACCAGCGTCAAGGGTGAGCGTAACCTTCTCCTTAGGCATACCCGATGGTAGTACTTTCACCCGGCATCGCGGTCGATCGATCACGCCTATCCACCGGGGGCCGGAGAGCTGGTGGTGGAACGAGGCGACCGCCGCCGACCTGTGCGGCTCGCGGCCCGGCTTCGGTGTCGCTGGTTTGTCGGTGATCGGCGGTATAACAGCGATATGGACACCGACGGAGCAACCCTCGCTGAGAGCTACCTCAGTGAGCTGCAGGCCACGCTGACGGCGCCGCGCGCGCGAGAATGCCTCCCGTGCTACGTGGGTCGGATGCTGGGCGAGTTCGGCTGCGCAGGCACCCTGCGCTGGAGCGAGCACTGGCGGAACATCTGCGCGCCCCGGGCAACCGCACTGACCGCCCGGTTGGGCAGCCGGGGCGGCTTCTGCGACTGCGAGGTACTGCTGAACGTCTACCCCGACTGGCTGGTCGAGGAGGACGAGCCGCTGCCTGCCTGCGCGGGGGTATCGCGTCGCGGATCGACCAGGCCGTGTCGTCCGGTGTCGGGCACACCCGGGTCTCGGCGGTAGGCGTCGACATTACCAGCTGTGGTCGCCTGAGCTGCTGTCCTCGCCTGAGCCATACGGAGCAAATTAGGGCGTCACAGCACGTCGTCACCTCCCTCAACAGGAGGATTCGCTGGGGGATGACGGCCGCGCAGGCGGTCGCAGCTGGGTAGCGTGGGGTGGTGGCTGATCGTACGTACCGCTGCGTGGCCCGTGCCGCGCTGGGCCTGTTCCGTGTCATGGACTTGCGCTTCGACATCGCCGGGCAGGAACACGTCCCGGCCACCGGTGGTGGCGTGGTGGTGGTCAACCACACCGGGTACCTCGACTTCGCGCTCGCCGGGTCCCCGTTCTGGCGAGCGCAGCGCCGGTTGGTGCGCTTCATGGCCTAGCAGGAAGTGTTCGACCATCGGGTGAGCGGGCCGTTGATGCGTGCCATGGCGCACATCCCGGTCGACCGCGCCGCGGGCGCGGCCTCTTTCCGCGCCGCGGTGGAGGCGCTGCGGGCGGGTGAGCTCGTCGGCGTCTTCCCGGAGGCCACGATCAGCCGCAGCTTCTGCCTGAAGGAGTTCAAATCAGGGGCCATGCGGATGGCGCGCGCCGCGGGCGTCCCGCTGATTCCCGTGACGCTGTGGGGTAGCCAGCGGGTGTGGACCAAGGACCGCAAGCCGACGCTGCGTGCCGCTCGGCACGTCCCGATCAGCATCACCATCGGGGCACCGCTGACGCCAGGGCGCGGGGCTGGGGCCGATACCGCGCTGGTCGACGTGATGAACAGACTGCTCGACGAGACCCGCGCGCGCTACCCGGAGTCACCCGGCGCCAACCCCTGGTGGCTGCCTGCGCACCTCGGCGGCACCGCACCGACGCCCGAGCGGGCCGCCGAACTCGACGCCGAGGAGAAGCTGGAGCGCGCCCGCAGGCATCAGGGCTGAGGGGTCAGGTTGGCGCTGGGGGTCAGGCCAGCGCTGTGGCCTTGGCTGCCGCCTGCGCTCGGCGCTGTTCGAAGCGGCTCGCTTGGGTGTCCAGGCGAGTAAGGAAGGTAGCGAGTTCTGTGCGGGCCTGTTCACCTTCCGCGTCGATACCTTCCAGGTCGAACACTTGCCAATGCCGTAGTAGCGGCCAGATGACGTCGTCGTGATGGATGCGCAGGTCGTAGATCCCCGCTTTGGCGATCTCTGCGGCTTTGCGAGTGAATCCGGGTATGACAGCACCGGGCATCTGGAAGTTGAGAACTCCGTCGGCGATGGCGCGTAAGGTGGGCCCGGGTGAGATTTCCAGTGCCGCTTTGACGAGGTTTCGGTAGAAGATCATGTGGAGGTTTTCGTCGCCGGCGACTCGGGTGAGGAGCCGTTCGGCGATGGGGTCTTGGGTGTAGCGCCCGGTGTTGCGATGCGAAATGCGGGTGGCGAGTTCTTGGAAGGAGACATAGGCCAGGACCTGGAGGGGGTTTTCTTCGGGCCTGTCGTAGCCGATTTGCATGACGTCCATGCGGGCGCGTTCGAGTTGCTCGGGGTCGACCCCACGGGTTACCAGCAGGTAGTCCCGGATGCAGTAGGCGTGGCGGCCCTCTTCGGCGGTCCAGCGGTGGACCCAGGTGCCCCAGGCGCTGTCGCGGCCGAAAGTGCGTTCGACTACGCGATGGTAACTAGGGAGGTTGTCCTCGGTGAGGAGGTTGACTTCGAGGGCGGTTCGGGCCAGGGCGGACAGGCGGGATTGAGCTGGGTCCCAGGCCTGCCCGCCAAGGTCGGCATAGTCGCTGCCCAGGCTCCATGGGACGTACTCATGGGGCATCCACTCTTTGGCCATGGCCAGGTGCCGGTTCAGGTTCTCGGTGACTACAGGTTCGAGGTCGATGAGTAGTTGAGTGTTGTCGGCGATCGTGGTCATTAGATCTGCTCCAGCGGGTTCGTCGACGAGCTGACTTACTCCACCGTAGCCTGCCGCTGGTTACCCTTCCGTAGCCTTCGCCCATCCGTGCGGTGAGGCGTGCGTCGACGTGGTCGCCGTCACCGTGACCCTGGCCGGCGTCTGTCACCTGCACTGTCGAGGGCACCCGCTCCGGTCGATGGCTCAGCGAGGTGCGTTTCGGCGACTGCCGCCGGGCATCTTTTGAGGGATAATAAAGTTTGCCGCGGGGGTGGCGGATCAAACGTCAGAGGGGCTCATGAGTCATGATCAATTTTCCGGATAAGTTCGGCGCTGGCCAGGCCAGCAGTGATTCTGCAGTACCGATTTTGGACGGGCGCAGCGAGCCCACGGGACGCTTTTTGGTGGTACTCGCTGATGCTCTTCAGCGTGATGAGGAGGCCATGTGTGCGGCACTGCGATCGGTGGCCGGGGTATCGGATATTGCGCTTGCGAGTGACTTCTCCGAGGGCGTCGAGCTAGCTCAAATAGGCAATACCACCGCGCTGCTGTTTCCTCAGCTCGGCGTAGCGGTGATGGCCGGTTGGCCCGATCGCTTGGCGTCGCTGACCACAGCCGTGGACGAGGATGAGCGGATCGACGCCGTTGAGCCGGAGCAGACGCTCTACTCGTTGGCGGAGCCGGGATTGCTGACCGCAGAGTATTTGCGCGGGTACCGGGACGCCGCGGCCTCGCTTTACGGGAACGCCAACGGCTCGGCCACCAAGGTGGATGTTGCGCCGAATTTTCTGGATACCCCGGAATTCACCTGGGGCCTGCAAGCCACCAGGGTCTCCACTTCCTCGTGGACCGGTGCGGGTGTGCCGGTAGCGATGCTCGACACCGGGTTCGACCTGCAACACCCCGACTTCATCAACCGTAATATCACAAGCCGATCGTTCGTGCCGAACCAGACAGCCCAGGATGTCCTCGGCCACGGAACCCATGTCACCGGCACCTCGTCCGGACCCGCGGATCCGCCAGGCGGGCGCCGTCGCTACGGCGTCGCCTCGGGCGACAGCATTTTTATCGGGAAGGTGCTCAGCGACGGTGGCAGTGGTGTCGATGCGCAGATCTTGGCCGGGATCGACTGGGCAATTACGAACCGCTGCCGGGTTGTTTCGATGTCCCTCGGAGCCAGCGTGCGCACAGTCTCGCCGACATACGAAGCCGCCGGTCGGCGGGCGATGGAGGCAGGGTGTGTGATTATCGCGGCCGCTGGCAACAATGCGAGCCGAAGCCAGGGCAGGTTCGGATTCGTCGGCAGGCCTGCGAACAGCCCGTCGATCATGGCGGTAGGGGCCGTCGACTCCGATTTGCGCATCGCGGACTTCTCGGCCCGGAGCAACCCGGTCGATGGCGGCCAGGTGGACATCGTCGGGCCCGGTGTGGCCACGTACTCCTCTTGGCCACTTCCGACGCGATACCGGACGACCTCGGGTACCAGCATGGCCACCCCGCACGTGGCGGGGATTGCCGCGCTGCTGTCACAGGCGAGCGGTGCGACCGGGAGCGCACTGTGGGGACTGCTGGTTCGCGGCGCCCAGCGGCTTCCGATCGACTCCGTCGACGTGGGCGCCGGTCTGGTCCAGGCGCCGCAGTAATGTCCGAAAGCGTTACCGTGTATTGCGGGACATTCAGTGAAGTGGTCTCCAGGAGGGATCAGCGCTCGGTCACTACGCCACAGGCGACCCGCCCACCCGAGTCGCCCGTTGCCAGCGTGGCGGCGTCCGGACCCGCAGCGGCGTACCGAGTGGGGATGTTGGCGTAGTTGTCGGAACCGGCGTGGACGATGATCGCGCTCCCGTTGGAGTCGAGGACGTCGGCGAGCGTAGCGCGGTCGGTTATGAACGACGCCTGGGCGATGCCGTCGCCGTTGACCAAGAGGACCGGCATGTCGCCTGCGTGGCCTGGGTGACTGTCACCGGCAGTACTCAGGTGCCCTCCAGCGGAGGTGAACGCCGGCGTCGAACTCCCTGTGCACTCTCCGGTCTCGTGGATATGGAAGCCGTGAAAGCCGCTGGTCAAGCCGCTGGCCCTTACCATGACGTTCAGCCGCCCGTTCTGCTCGGTCAGCTGGACGAGGCCGACAAACCCGCCTGCAGGATTCGCGAGACGGGCCTCCGCGAAGCGTTGCTCGGCGCGTGCATCAGGACCTGCAAGGGCAGTGCTGACACCCGCTCCCAATGCCACGACGGCCACACCGACAGCGGCGAGAACACGCTTGTTCATCTACTGAATCCCTTCGTTGCAGCGTTGCGGGCACAATGCACGTGCTGTATCCAGATGATCACAGAAGGTGGCTACCGTAACAGATCGCCTGTGGGTGTGGAGCCGACGCGGGGACTTGAACCCCGAACCTTCCGCTTATAAGATCGCTGCCACATGCCCGACGGCCCTGCTGTCGCTGGTCAGGCTGCCCTCGCCGCTGTCTGATCATGATGCCCGTGCTGGGCGTCGCCGCTGAGGGGCTCACGGCTGGCCGTCGCTGGTTAGAACGCAGACTCTCATCGTCAGCGGACAGCGGTTCGTCAAAGGCTTCTCGCAAGCCGTAGGCACTCCAACCGAATGAGCGCAGAACTCTTTTCAGCTCGCTACAGCATCACCCGGGACCCATCGGCCCGGGACAAACGAATGGATGCTCCAGCTGAATGAATGCGCTAGCGGCTACAGCAGGTCGATGTCGAGGGCGGGCAGGTGCTGCACAGGCAGATCAGCCGCCGCAGGGCCTGCACGCCGTTTGGACGGGACTACACCGGGTGGACCGCGCGGCTCAGTGAGGATGACGTCCGGCCCACCGGCGCGGTGGGCGCGGTGGTCGAATCCCGGGTGCAGTGCGGGCAGCTCGTGCACACGATCGACTTCGACGGATGGCTGGTGACCACCCCGCTGCCCTGGCGGGGCGTCGAGCTGCTCCCTCCGGCTCCTTGGTCTCCAGTGGTGAGTGCACCAGTGCACCGCCCGGCTTGACCTGGGACCCTTGCGAGGGCTCACATCGGGCCTGATCAGGGGCAGGTAGGACCTGCCCGATTCGCGGACGAGCGTTCCTCGCCGGTGACGACGTCCTCGGTGATCTCGGTGAGCGTGCCGACGAGCAGACCGACCGCGCCGAGCGCGGCCATCAGGATGAGCGCCGCGGAGCTCTTCGGGCGCAGCTGCTCGGCGACGAAGCGCAACTGCCGGGCGTACCGGCGCTCCAGCCGTTCGACGGTGGAGCGGGCCCGCAACCGGTGCACCGGCACGAGCATCCGATCCGGGTGGCCGATCACCCACCACGCGACCACCGCGAGGGCGGCGAGCAGCACGAGTCCGGCGGTGATGAGCAGGTACGGGGGTGGCAGATCGGGCAGGTCAGCGCGCCAGTACAGCGCAGAGTCGAGGTCGCCCACACTGGGATCATCTACGACGACCTGCCGAGCACTCCGCATGCCTGCGCCCCTGCCCGGTGCAGGCGATGCTACGTTCCGTAGCCAGCCACATTGGAGCACAGGTCTGGGTCGTTTTCGCGTTCTTCGCAAACCTTGAAGTAGATCGTCCTGCCGATTCCGGACAGGTCGGGGGTGCGAGTCTGCCATCTCCCGATTCTGGAGTCCTCGGGGATCGTCACTCGCCTGTTGACATTATTTCTAGATGGCCCGTAGTCGATGTAGCAGTAGTCGTTATCATTGCCACCGGCTCTGTCCATGAGCTGGAATCTATTGGGTCCGCTCAGCCACCTGCCTGCACAATCGCTCCCACCCCCAGAGTAGATGACGCCGGAATCAGCCGATGCCGGAGTCGCGAGCAATCCGACGGTCACCGCCATCGTTCCAGCTACGATGCTTAGTTTCCACACCTTCATGTCGCACCTTCCATCGCCGTGTAGGCAGACGCCGAACTTTGCTCGACCTCGTCACCTTCTTTCGTGAACTCCTGGATCACGATATTTCACCGTCGGTGTTGAGTCGGCGTATATTGGCCGTATATCATCGTGATGGCGTGGGAGATCGCTATGGAGTTTCGGGTTCTGGGCCCGCTCGAAATCCATGCCGAAGGACAGATGATCGACGTCAGCACTCATAAGCAGCGTCTGGTGCTGGGCGTGTTGCTGTGCCACATTGGTCACCCGGTGACGGTCGACGCGCTCGTCGATGCCCTGTGGGAGCAGCAAGCGCCACCATCGGCCCGCGACAACGTCCGCTCCTACATCCACTTCTTGCGCCGCAGGCTGGGCGAGCAGCGACGGATCGAACGCCGTCCTTCGGGCTACGCGCTGCTGGCCGGTGACAGCGAGCTCGACAGCGCGCGCTTCGAAAGCCTGGCCGGTTCCGGCCGGGCTGCCCTGACCGGAGGTGATACGCAACGGGCCAAGGACCTGCTGGCTGATGCGCTCACCCTCTGGCGCGGCCCAGCGTTTGCCGATCTCAGAGACGCAAGGGTCATCGAGCAAGAAGCTGCCCGGCTGGAGTGGCTGCGGCAGGTCGCAGTGGAAGGCCACACCGAGGCCCGGCTTGCGCTGGGCAGGCACGCCGAACTCATTCCCGAGCTGTTCGCGCTCGTGGCGCAGCATCCACTGCGAGAGTGGATCCGGGCGCAGCTGATGGTGGCGTTATACCGATCTGGTCGGCAGGCCGAGGCTCTTGAGGTCTACCGCGCCGGGCGCGCGATCCTGCTCGATGACCTCGGCCTTGAACCCGGTGACGAGCTGCGACGCCTGGAGCAGGCGATTCTGAACCATGACGAATGCCTCAACCTGCCGCCCCGATCAGGACATCGACGAGCGGACCGGTCAGCAGGGCACCAGAATCTGGCGTCCCGGCGCAGCTACCGCTGGACCCCAGTAGTTTCGTCGGCCGTGAGGGTGTGCTCGCCCAACTCGACGCCATCCTGAACACCGGGGATCAGCAGCCGACCACAGTGATCATCTCTGCGCTGACGGGCACCGCGGGGGTGGGCAAGACCGCCCTCGCGGTGCACTGGGCACATCGGGTGGCGCAGCGGTTCCCGGATGGTCAGCTCTATGTGAACTTGCGGGGTTTCGACCCGACCGGGTCGGTGATGACCCCGGCCGAGGCGGTGCGGGGTTTCCTGGACGCCTTCGCGGTGCCGCCGCAGCGTATCCCGGTCAGCCTGGAAGCGCAGACCGCGCTGTACCGCAGCCTGCTGGCCGGTCGGCGGGTTCTGGTGGTGCTGGACAACGCTCGTGACGCCGAGCAGGTTCGCCCGCTGCTGCCCGGCTCACCGGGGTGTCTGGTAGTGGTGACCAGCCGCCATCAGATGTCCGGCCTGGTTACCGCAGAGGGCGCCTACCCCCTCACGGTGGACCTGCTGACCGTCGACGAAGCACAACAGCTACTGGCCCGTCGCCTCGGTGCGGGGCGGGTAGCAGCCGAACCGGACGCGGTGGACGAGATCATCACAAGATGTGCGCGGCTGCCACTGGCCCTAGCCATCGTCGCCGCCCGCGCTGCCTACCACCCTAGAGTCCCGTTGGAGATGTTGGCTGGTGAGCTACGTGATAGCCAGCGCAGGCTCGATGTATTCGCCAGCGAGGATGTGACCACCGATGCACGAGCGGCGTTCTCCTGGTCCTACCACAGTCTCGGGGGTGACGCAGCCGGGGTGTTCCGGCTGCTGGGGTTGCAGCCTGGCCCGGATATCGCCGTGCCTGCCGCAGCCAGTTTGGCTGGCGTCCCGCCAGGGCGGGTTCGTCCGCTGCTCGCCGAGCTTGCTCACGCGCACCTGATCTTCGAGAATGTTCCCAACAGGTTTGCGTTTCACGACCTGCTCCGGGCTTACGCCGCTGAACTGGCCCAAGCCCTTGACCCCGCCGCCGAACGGCGCGCGGCGCTGCACCGGGTGCTGGATCACTATGCGCACACCGCCCAGGCTGCCGCACTATTACTGGATCCGCACCGAGATTCGATCACCCTGGCGCCGGTCCAACCCGGAGTCATGCCCGAGGAACTCGACAACTACAAACATGCCCTGAACTGGTTCACCGTCGAACATCTCACGCTGCTCGCTTCCGTCGACCAGGCCGTCCGCGACGGATTCGACACCCATGCATGGTGGCTGACCTGGACCCTCACTGACTTTTTCGACCTGCGGGGACACTGGCACGACCTGGTTGCCACCCAGAACGCCGCCGTGGGGGCTGCGAGGCGGCTGTCCGACCGAGCTGGCCAAGCTCACGCTCACCGCGGTCTGGCCCGTGCGTACACCCGTCTGGGTCGCTACGACGATGCCCACGTTCATTTTCGCTATGCCCAGAATTTGTACGGCGAACTCGGTGACTGCGCTGGTCAGGGATACGTCCACCTTAACCTCGGCTATGTGCGCGCGAGGCAAGGCCGCCACGACGAAGCGTTGCACCACGCCCAGCAGGCCCTCGACCTGCACCGAGCCGCTGGCAATGAGGACGGTCAGGCCGGAGCCCTCAATGCGCTCGGCTGGTATCACGCTCAGCTCGGTGACCACCGGCACGCCCTCACCTGCTGCCGCCAGGCCCTTGCTCTATTGCGGAAACTAGGCGACTCTCATCGGGAAGCTGGGACGTGGGACAGCCTCGGCTATATCCATCATCACCTCGGTGACTACCCGGAGGCCAGCGCCTGCTACCAGCACTCTCTCGACCTTGTCCGGGATCGCAGCGACCGCTACGGCGAGGCCGCCACGACCACCCGCCTCGGTGACACCCACCACGCCACGGGCGATTACGACTCCGCCCGCACCGCCTGGCAACACGCACTGGACATCCTCGACGCACTCGGTCACCCCGACGCAGGCCAAGTCCGCGCCAAACTCGCCAAACTCTGAGCCCATGCCCGGGTTATGCCCGGCCCGCCCGCATGATCTGCCGGATCAGGACGTGACCCAGCGCGCACCGCGTCGCGGCGTCCAGCAGCGGATCCTCGCTACCGGCTGAGAGCCGCAGCGATTCCCGGGCCGCGACGTACGCCAGATCCGAAGCATCCAGACGCGACAGAGTGCAGGCGGTGAGACTGTGCACCTGCGCCGCCAGGTCCACCGCCTGTGGGCGCTCGGCCACCGGGCAGTCCCACCGCACCGCGCGGGACTGGACCAGCAGATCGGGCAGCAGCGCGGCGAGTAACCCGTACCGTCCGCTCCAGTACCCGCCCCAGCCGTAGGTCACCGACCGGGCGAGCACCGCCACGGTGGGCACATCCCCACCGTCAACCGCACCGATGAGGTCATCGATCGAGGTGAGCGCCTCACGGATCGCCGCCACCTGCGCCTGCTGCTGCGTCTGGCCAGTAGCCGCCGGGCGGGCGCGGCCCAGCAACGCGGTCACCTCGACGCCCAACGCGCGGGCGATGCGCTGCAACGTGCCGATCGACGCGGTCAGCCGCCGCCCCTGCTCCAGCTTGCGGATGACATCCACACTGACCTCAGCGGCCACCGCCCCCAGGACGATTGCTGCCGGCGTCGGCCGGCCCCCGCAAGTAATGTCGCGCGACAAGCGCTAAAATGGATGCATGCCGACGATCCAGATCCGTGACGTGCCAGACGAAGTGCACCGCATCTACCGGCAGCGGGCCGCGCTGGCGGGAATGAGCATGCAGGAGTACTTACGTGCTGAACTGACCCGGAACGCACTGACTCGGACCCCAACTGAGCTGGTGGCCGAGACCGAGCAGCAGCTCGTCTCGGAGGGTGGCGAGGGATTCGCCACCCGATCCTCGGCCACGCTGTTGCGCGCGGACCGGGCGGCGCATTGACCATCTTCGACGCCTCCGTGCTGGTCGATGCACTGGTGGTGGCCGGGCCAGCCGGGGACAATGCCCGGGCGGCTCTGCGTGACCGCTCCTTGCTGCATGTTCCGTCGATCTTCGCGGCTGAGGCGACCTCAGCGATCCGGTCGATGCGGGCGCGCGGGGAAGTGAGTCCTGGCCGGGCCCACGGCGCCGTCTCGAAGATCAAAGTTGTGCGGACCGCTCAGTACCCATTCGAGCCGTTTCTCGACCGAGTGTGGGAACTGCGCGAGAACCTCACTGTTTATGACGGCTGGTACGTCGCCCTTGCGGAGTCGCTGGAGACCAGTTTGGTGACCGCGGACCGTCGGCTTGCGCAGGCATCGGGCCCGCGTTGCCCCGTGGTGCAGGTCGCTCAGTTCGTCGCCGGATCACCCGACCTTCTCCCGCCGCGCAGCCACCCGGAATAGGTTCCCCCGCATGGCCTCGGCCAGCCAGTTCAGAGCCGGACGTTTGCGTCAAACGCATAGCGGCGTCCCGCAGCGGATCCTCGCCACCGGCCGAGAGCCGCAGCGACTCCCGGGCCGCGACGTGCGCCAAATCCGGAGCATCCAGCCGCAACAGGGTGCCAGCGGTAAGTTGCTGAACCTGCGCCGCCAGGTCCACCACGCGGGGGCGGTCGGCCACCGGGCAGTCCCCCAGCGTCGCGCGGGACTCGACCAGCAGATCGGGCAGCATCGCGGCGAGCAACCCATATCACCCGCCCCAGTACGCGCCCCAGCCGTAGGTCACCGACCGCGCGAGCATCGCCACGGTGGGCACATCCTCACCGACGCGGTCAGTCGGCGCCCCTGCTCCAGCTTGCGGATGACGTCCACGCTGACATCGGCGGCCACCGCCAGATTCATCTGCGTGTAGGCGAGTCGACCCAACTCACGGATGCACTCGCCGATAGTCGGTTCCGCCATCTCAGCCACATGACACCTTCATTCACCACTTCGAGGTTCCCGAGGTTCCCCACCGATCTCCCAGGAGCTGCCCCGGGGGATCGGTGGGGGTGCGGCGTCAGGCTACGTGCCGACGCACCCGATCAGGTCCACGCTCCAAGGTCCTTGCCGGTGGAGTCATCGGGATATTTTCGGGCGACTACGACCGCTCATGGCACCGCAGTGCCGATCTCATCGAGCATGTGGGCGATCAGATAATGGTGCTCACCGGTTTCCGCCACCGATGGCAACAGCAGCCAGCTTGAAGCGGTCGCACTGCTCCGCCGAGTGCGCAGCGGCGGCTGTGCCTGATCCGGGCCGACAAGTGGGTCACCTGGCGGCGGTCATCGGAGGTCGCTTCCTCGGGCGACGGGTGAGCGGTCGATCAAGCCGTGGAGAACCGCGGCGATCAGGTACCCGGCGGCGGCCATCACGAGCAGTTCCGGGGAACGCCCGTCCGGTGCCACCACCGTCGCGGCGAGTCCGACCGCCAGTACGAAACCGATGTTGAACACCGTGTCGTAGAGCGCGAAGACCCGGCCGCGCGCCTCATCGCCGATGTCGCTCTGCACTGCAGCGTCCAGACTAAGCTTTACTACCTGGCCTGCCGTGGCCAGCGTGAACGCGGCGGCCAACGTCGTCGGCATCATCATGGGCAGGCCGAGCCCGAGGATCAGCACCCCGGCGGTGAGCAGTGCCCCACGGACCGTGCGCCCCCGGCCGAACCGGGCCACCAGCAGCGGCGTGAGCACTGCGGCCAGCAACATTCCGGCCGCTCCGGCCGTGATGACCTGGCCGACGCCGGCCAGTCCGGCCCGCAGCACCCCGTCTGACGTGAAGGAGTAACGGTAGAGCAGCAGGGTGACCAGGGTCGCGATGCCGAATGAGAGCCGGTGCGCGCCCAGCGCCACGAAGCCCGCCGCGACGCTGGGTGTCCGGGCCGCAGCGGCTAGGCCGGCCCGCAGTCCGCCGGCTATCGCTCGCACGGGCTCGGCGGGTTCGTCAGTGCAGTCCGGGCCGAGGCGGCCGCGGCGAAAGCCGGCCGCGACGGCCGCTGCCGCCACCGATCCCAGCACTGCGCTCGCTGTCACCCAGGCCGATCCGGTATCGCCCGGCCCCACCACAGCGCGCAGTCCGATCGCGCACATGCTGCCGAAGACGGCGACCGCGGCACCGACCGTTGCGGCCAACGCGTTCGCCTCCACCAGCTGACTTTCGGCCACCACGTGCGGCAACCCCGCCGACAGTCCGGCCAGCACGAATCGGCTCACCCCGGTCACCAGCAGCGCTCCGATGTACAGCGGCGCCCCGGCCACCCCGGCCCCGACCGCAAACGCCACCAGCACAATCAGCGCGCCGCGCACCAGGTTGGCCACCAGCAGCACCCGGCCGCGGTCCCAGCGGTCCAGCAGCGCCCCCGCGAACGGCCCCACCAGCGAGTACGGCAGCAGCAGCACGGCGAGCCCGGCCGCGATCGCCGCCGGGTCGGCCTGGCGCTCGGGGTTGAACAGCACAGCGCTGCCCAACCCGGCCTGAAACACCCCGTCGCCCCACTGCGCCGCAAACCGCGAAGCCAGCAGCCGCCGGAACCCCGGCGCCCCGAGCAGCCGCCGAACCCCGATCCGGGCGCTCGGAACCGCAGACACCACGCCGACCAACGCGCTCACGGCGAGCCAGGCTAACCGTCCCCCGCATGTCCGGCTCTGGTGCCCGGCATGTCCGGCTTTCGTGCCCGGTGTGTCCGGTTCTGGTGTGCACTCTGGACTGTCGTGACCCTGGTGAAATACGGAATCATCCGCGGGGTGTACATCGCCGATGAGCTGGAGTCTGGTTCTGCGCTGATCGCCGCGCCGGGCCTGCGGGATCCCAACTTTCACCGAACCGTCGTGTTGATCATTGATCACGGTGCCGCCGGAACTATCGGCGTCGTGCTCAACCGCCCGAGCGAGGTGGCGGTGCGCGATGTGTTGCCGTCCTGGAGTCCGCACGCCACGGTGTCCCAGGCGCTGTACGTCGGCGGCCCGATGGAGCAGCGCGCGGCGCTGTGCGTGGCGGCGCTGCCCGCCGGGATGGACGCCGTGAGCACCAAGGGCATGATCAGTGTGCGCGGCCCACTTGCCCTCGTCGATCTCGAAGCTGATCCGAAGGTGATGGCGCCGCAGCTGCGTGGACTTCGGGTGTTCGCCGGGTATGTCGGCTGGGATCAAGGTCAGCTCGACCACGAGATCGATCGGGGCAACTGGGTCGTGGTGCCCGCGTTGGCCGAGGATGTCCTCGCCCCGCCGGGCACCGATCTGTGGGGCCGCATGCTGCGCCGCCAGGGGCCCCCGCTCTCACTGCTGGCGACCTTCCCCGTCGACCCTTCGCAGAACTGAGCTAATCGCTCACGAGCTGAAGTCGTCGGTGAATACGCCGATCCGGTGGACGCCGGTGACGTCCACCGCGCCCCTGAACATTCCCGCGCTGGTGAACGGCATTGCCACCGTGCCGTCCGGTCCCACGGCGATGCAGCCACCGGTCCCGTTCCTGAGCTCGGCCTCCCGCAGCGCCCGTTGACAGGCTGCGCCCAGGCTCAGACCGGTAAGCCGCACGAGCGCGTCGACCTCATGGGCGAACACGCTGAGCATGAGTGCCTCCCCGTCGCCGGTCGCCGAGACCGCGCAGGAGCGGTCGTCAGCCCAGGTGCCTGCACCGACCAGTGGGGTGTCCCCGACTCGCCCGGCGAGCTGGCCGGTGGTGCCTCCGGTGGAGGTCGCTGCCGCGAGGTGCCCTTGGCTGTCCAAAGCGACAGCGCCCACCGTCCCACCGGTGGACTCGGCTCGGCCGCAGGCCAGGACCCCAGCCAACTGCTCCTGCCGACGAGCGGTCACGAACCAGTCGGCGGGTACGAACACGATGCCTTCGCGACGGGCGAGCGCATGGGCTCCCGCGCCGCTCATCAGCACATGCGGCGTCCGTTCCAGCACCGCCCGCGCGGCAAGCACCGGATTGCGGATACCGCTCACACAGGTCACCGCCCCGGTGCGGCGGGTCGCACCGTCAGCCACCGCCGCGTCATGCTCCACGCCACCATCAGAGGTGAGGACGGCACCCCGGCCGGCATTGAACTGTTCGTCATCTTCCAGGACCGTCACGGCCTCGACCACCGCGTCGAGCGCGGTCCCACCGGCACCCAGCACTGCCATGCCGGCCGCCAAGCTCTGGCGCAGCCCACGCCTGGCCGCGGCAGCCCGCTGCGCGCTGAACTCCTCCGGCACGATGTGCCCAGCACCGCCGTGCACAGCCAGGACCGGGGCGGTGGCCCGCCAGACCGTGGACGTAGACCGGTCTTGCACCATACTCAAACCTCCTAGCTGATTATTGCTTCCCGAGCGTGAGTAGGTGGGTGACAGCGAGGGTCGCAACTAGCCACAATGCACCGAGTGCCCATCCGGCGAGGACGTCGGTGGGGGCGTGTACTCCGAGGTAAACCCGGGAGACCCCGACCAGTAAAGCGATGACGATCGCGGTGGCGAGCAGGTTGACGCCGACGGTGACGCTTCGCGTGAACCAGGCCAGTACGACGGCGACGGCGAGCCAGCCCGCGGTGGCGGCGGTGCTGTGCCCGGAGGGGAACGCATAACCCAGAGCGTGCACGAGCGCTTCAGAGGGTGGTCGGCTTCGGGCGACCACGAGTTTGATCACGGTGCTGGTCAGGGTCGCACCGCCCCACGTCACGGCGAGGAAGGCCATCGGCGCCCAGGTATGGCGGCAGCGACGGGCCACGAGCCCTACCGCGAGCAGCGTCGGTATCAGCACCCTGGTGCTCCCGAGGTGGGTGATGACGCCCATGGTGGTGGTCAGCCACGGTGTCCGGTGTTCAACGAGGTAGTTGAAGATCGGGCTGTCGACCTGTATGAGTTCGTCGCCGGTAACGACGTCCTCGGTGATCTCGGTGAGCGTGCCGACGAGCAGAGCGACCGCGCCGAGCGCGACCATCAGGATGAGCGCCGCGGAGCTCCTTGGCCGCAGCCGATCGGCGAGGAAGCGCAGTTGCTGGGCGTAGCGGCGCTCCAGCCGGGCGACGACGGGGCGGGCTAGGAGCCGGTGCACCGGCGCGAGCACCCGGTCGGGGTGGCGGATCACCCAGCGTGCGGTCAGCGCCAGGGCGACGATCATGACGACTACGGCGGCGAGGAGCAGGTGCGGGGGCGGCAGATCCCGCAGGTCATCGCGCCGGTACAGCGCCGAGTCGAGGTAGCCCACGCTGGGATCATCTACGACGACTTGAGGTTGCGCTGCTCGGGCACGATCGACGCGGGTCAGCGGGTGGGGCAGGGCGGCTGGTAAGACCGGCCGGGCACGTACCTCGCCCACTCCTGTTCGGTGATCGGGTCGCCGATCGTCGCGCAGATGTAGGCGGCTGCCTGTTCCGGATCGGTGTGCCACAGCCAGGCCGTCTCCGACGCGCCACCGGCCACGAGGACGTCGTGACCGGGCTGGAAGTCGACGGTGTAGACGGAGCCGGTGGGCGCGGTGAGCGTGGCGATCGGGGTGGCCTTATCACGCTGGTGCAGGTCCCACAGCCAGATGGTGTTGTCGGTGGCGGCCGCGGCGAGCGTCGTGCCGTCGGTGGTGAAGGACACGGAGTAGACGTAGTTGGTGGGGCCGGTCAAGGGCTCGCCCACCGGCTGGGGCTGGGCTGGATCGGTGATGTCGAACAGCCGAACGGTGCTGTCGCCGCTGCTCACCGCAAGCAGTCGCCCGTCCGGGCTGAACACGGCGGAGTACACGTAGTGGTTGGCCGGTTTGAAGGGGTTGCCCGACGAGTACGGGACGCGCCGGGTCGGTGACGTCCCACAGCCGGACGGTCTTGTCCGCACTGGCGGCGGCCAGTAGTCGTCCGTCGGGGCTGAAGGCGACCCAGTGGACGTAGCCGTCGAACCCGGCGAGGGTGGCCGACAGCGTTGGTTCGGTGCGGTCGGTGACATCCCAGAGCCGGACAGTCCTGTCACGGCTGCCGGTCGCCAGGACATGATCATAGGGGCTGAACGCGAGGGACTCGATCTGTTGGCGGTCGTGGGCGTGCAGTGGCTCGCCTAGGGGTGCGGGGCGGGCCGGATCGGTGACGTCCCATATCTGAAGCGTGCCGGACTTGCCGTGCGCGGCGGCGAGGGTGCGGCCGTCCGAGGTGAAGGCCACGGTGGAGGAGAAGCCGTCCGGGTTGGTCAACGCAGGCCCGTAGGGAGTCGGCCGGTGAGGGTCCGTGACGTTCCACAGCTGGGTGTCGGCACTGCCGATCGCCAGAATACGTCCATCCGGGCTGAACCTGGTGGCGCTGACGGTGTAAGGCATGGCCAGAGTCGGTGCGGAGCGGGGCCACAGGCGGGCCGTGCCGTCGTTGGCGCCGGTGACGACCGCCGTCCCGTCGGGACTGAACTTGACTGCGGTGACCGGCGCCGGATGCGCCAGGGTGGCTGTGACGCGCCGGGTAGCCAGATCGAAAACCCGCACCCCCAGATCCGCGTCGGAACTGGCGACGGCCAGCGAGGCGCTGTCGGGACTGAAGGCCACCGCGTCGGCGTTGCGGCCAGGACCGGACCGGCCGGATCGGTGATATCCCACAGCTGCACGGTGCCGTTCTCGCTGCCGACGGCGAGGAATCGGTTACTGCTGTGGAAGGACACCGATTTGGCGGCGCTGCCGTCGATCGGCACGGGCTTGCCCAGCGCGGTGGCCCGCCCCTGGTCATCAATGTGCCACAGCCGGACGCGGCCGTCCGAGCCGGCCGCCGCCAGCAACCGCCCGTCCGGGCTGAAGGCGACCGAGTAGACCTTCTTCTCGACTCCGGACAGCGGTGTGAGCTGGATCGGCTCGGACCGGTTGCGGGTGTTCCACAGGCGGATCGTCGCGTCGCCGCGCGCCTCGGCGAGCAGTTCGCCGTCCGGGCGGAAGGCGAGTGCGTAGATCTTGGCGTCCGATGTGCCGGGCAGCTGCGTCAGTGATCTCGGGTGGCCGGCATCGGAGACGTCCCAGAGCCGGAGGCTGTTGTCGGCGGCGGCTGCCAGTACGGTGCCGTCGGGGTGGAACACGGCGGCGGGCATGATCCCGACGCCGTCACCGGCGCGCATCCGCACCGAGGGTCGCAGTGCGGATGCGTCGATGAGGCTCGACCTGGCTTCGGCCGTCGGCGCGATCCGGTAGGCGGCCAGCGAAAGCTGGCGGCCGAGTGCCACGTCCTTGGTGCGCAGTTCGTTCGCCTTCGTCGCCAGCATCCGGGAGAGCGCTTCGTCGCGTTCCCGCTCGACGACCAGGTACTTCAGCCCGATCGTCAGGCTGGTGAAGGCGCTGAGCACCGCGGTCACGATGAGCATGGCCACGACCTGGTACCTGCGGACGGCACGACGTCGTTTCCGGCGACGGGCATGGTCGTGGCTGGCGTCCAGGAACTCCCGCGTGAGATCTCGTAGCTCGCCACGATGTCGCTGCATCCAAGCCTGCGCGGTGTACAGCTTGAGTCCCTGGTAGAGGGTTTCCGGCGGCCGGTTCTCCTGATCCCAGCTCCGGGCATCGGCGTCCAGCTGCTGGGCTACGACCCGCCCGCCGCGGTCGGTGTCGAGCCAGGCACGCAGCTTGGGCCAGGCGAGGATCAGTGCCTCGTGGGTGATCTCGACGGTGTCGGCGTCGACGGTGACCAGGCGCTGAGCGACGAAACGATCGAGAACCTCCCCGAGTTCGTCGTCGGTGGCGCCGAGCAACTCACCGAGCGGGACACGGCGGCGGGTGTCCGCGCTGTCCGCATGCACGTGGACCAGGCGAAGGAACAGCTGCCGAGCGAGATCTTGCTGGGCGGGCGTGAGATCGGCGAAGACCTTCTCCGCGCTGGCCGCCACCGCCTCGTCGACACCGCCCACCTGCCGGTAGTCGTCGATGGTCAGAGGACGGCCGTTGCCCTGTGCCCAGGTCGCGTAAAGCGCGTGTGACAGTAAAGGCAGAACGCCCGCGTCGTGCGCGACGAGACCATTGCGCGGGCGGACATCCCGCAGCAGTAGTTCGACCAGTCCGTCCTCGATCGTCGTCTTGGCCTTGAGAGCGGGCTGGGTGATCACCTCGCGCAGCTCGTCGTCGTTCATCGCCCCGACGGTGATCTGACGTTCCCGCAGTGCCCTCAGCAGTCGGGGGTGGCGCAGAGCGTGTACGTAGAAATCGGCGCGCATTCCTATGATTACCAGTGCCGCGTTCTGCCCGGTGGCGGCCGCGCTCAGTGCGGTGATGAAGAGATCGCGTTCTTTCCCGTGCTTGTCGGAAATTGCGGTGAACACTTCCTCGAACTGGTCCACGATCAGCACCAGATGCCCGTCGTGCGCCAGGTCACCGCTTGCGTCGTCGTTGTCACCGAGTTGTCCGATGACAGCGGTGAGTCGTGCGTAGACGCCGCACTCACGCGGGTTGTCGTACAGTTTTTTTGCGATCTGCGCCGCGTCGATCCCCGTGTGCTCGGCCAGACACTTGGCGAGTTCGTCGATCGGGTGACTCCCTGGAGTGAGTATCGACGTGGGCCAGCGCGCGCTACCGGATATGGCACCCGCGCTCAACGCGGGAATCAGACCGGCCTGGAGCAACGAGGACTTTCCGGACCCAGAGGCGCCCACGACCATCAGTACTCCGCCGCCGGCAGTGTGTGCCGAGTCGATTTTCGCGAGGAGTTCCTCGGTCAGCGCCCGCCGGCCGAAGAACCAAGCTGCGTCAGCTTTTCCGAAACTTTCCAAACCCCGGTACGGCTCTTCACCTGTTTGTTTATGAGAGGCGGCTCGGCCAGCCCGCAGCCACGCATCCAACCACTGCTTGACGGCGACTTCGTCGATCACCCCGCATTGTTGCAGTAGTTCTTTGAACAGCTCGAGGCTGGACGTCGACGGCAACCCACCGACAAACCAAGCGCCTATCGTGGAGGGTGGAGCTTTGCGCTTTCCCGCCCACTTTTCGAGCGACTTCGAGATATCCCGAATCGACAAACCGGCATGCAGGCGCAACAAGGTGAGTTCACGACCGAAGCCGGTGCGAGTGTGAATGCGTTCAGGGTCCGGTCGTTCAGGGTCCGGTCGTTCAGGATCGGTCGTCAGGTGATCGTCCACCGTGGCTCCTCGTGGGCGGATCGCAACAGCCAGTGACGGAAAGGTACCCCATCGTGGTGTGTACGGCGCCCGGTTTCTATCCGATAACTGTCCGAAACTGTCCGGACCGCACGTTTGGTCTGGTGTCACGGCTTTCCACCAGCAAGATTCAGTGCGGCGGGGAAGCGTGTTCACATCACATCGGATCATGAAGAGGAGGCGGAACCCATGCACGCCAACCATGACAGTGGGTCGGGAAGAACTGTCCGCGCCACATCGTCACGCTGCCACGTACCACGCAGGAACGTGTCCGGTGCCACTAGCGCCATAAAGTGGGGCACGCGCGGTGACATGGCCAACCGGAGCGCAGCCGCGCCCCAGTCGGTGACTAGGGCGCTGCGTCGGCGCTGTGGGCAGTGGCCGCGACCTTGGGGTGTGAATAACAGGATGTGAATAACAGGTTGCGAATGACGGGGTACGAATGACCACGACCGACCGCACGCTGCGGGAGCGGCTGGTCGCAGGCGCCGAGGACGCGCTGGGGCAGGTCTATGACACGCACTCCGGGATGGTCTACGGGCTGGCACTGCGGATCACCCGGGATCCGTGCGCGGCCGAGGACATCGTGCAGGAGGTGTTCGTCGGGCTGTGGGAACGCCCGGGGGCGTACGACCCGGATCGGGGATCGTTGGCACCCTGGCTGGGCACGATCACCCGGCGGCGGGCCATCGACCGCCTCCGGCGGGATGCGGTGCGCCACCGCTCATTGGTGGCGGTCGCCGCCGAAAACAGCCAGGTGGAGCAGCCGGACATAGCGGAGGGAGCGGTCGCGGCCGACGTGGCCCGGCTGGTGCGCACAGCGGTGCGGGAACTACCCGAACCGCACCGGCTCGCCGTGACGCTCGTCTACTACGACGGGCTCACCTACCGGCAGGTGGCCGAGACGCTCGGCATCCCCGAGGGCACCGCGAAGTCGCGGTTGCGGGCAGCCCTGCGTGGGATAGCGACGCGGCTGACGGAGTTGTCGATCACCAGCGCCCGGGATGCCAACTATTCATAGATACCCTCGACCCGCCAACAGCCCTTCTCGCAGGCCAGCAGCACCGCAAGCGGCGGTGGCCTACGGCCCGGGCCCGCGCCGACCGGATCGGGAAGAGTCGACCACAACTCAACGTCGCCTCCGCGAGGAAGCGACTCGATGAACGCTCTCACACGTTTCGTCGAACGGTTGAGCATCGGCGCCCTGCTGGAACTGCTGACCCAGCAACACCCGAGCCAGACCCAGATCGACGCCGAACGCGAGCGCCTCCGCGTTGCCCTGGCCGCCCGCGGCTACCACCCGAGCCCGCAGGAGCGCGAGCAGCTGCGGCAGCGCTTCGAGACCAAACTGACCGCGATCCAGCGGCAGGAAACCGACATTCTGACCCGAACCCTGCAGACCAGCGCGTGACCCCGCTGTTCCCCGTCGGTTTCCTACTGGATACCACCGCGCTGGTCGCTTCCTACGACAACGTCCAGGATGCCGCATACCTCGTCGAGACCGGTGCGACCCTGCCCGGTCGCGACCTGACCACCGCGCACACCATCCACCAAGCCCTGCCGGGCCGTTCCTGGCCAGTCGGCCGGGCCGTCGCGACCACCAGGCCCGACCTCTACGAGGACTTCCCCATCCCGGTCTTTCCGATCGACACCTGAGCCCCACGCCGACACCCCCAGCTCCGGCAGGTTTCTTGGCCGGCTGAGATCGTTGCCGGACGGTTTCCACGAAACCGATCGTGCTGGTGCACGTCCGAGCCGGACGCGTGGCCAGGAATTGACCGAGTGCCTCTGCGTGCCGTCGCTGCACAATGAACGTCACCAGCGCGGACGCATCAAGGTAGATCACCGCTCGTTCTCGCGCATCTCAAGCAGGATCGCTAGTGGGTCAACATCGTCGGGCACCCGGATGCGAGCGAACTCATCCAGATTCTCGGTGGTCAATCCACATGATCTGGGTGAAAGAGGTGAACCCGCGACCAGGATGATCGTGGCGCGTGTCGTCGCACCTGCTTTATCTGATCTTCGTCCAGGTTTCTCGGCTGGCTGTGGTCGTTCGGCCAGTCGCCGACGTCAAAGAACGTCGAATTACTCGTTCTGCGCCACGGCACCCTGTGGCGTTGCGGGGATCAGCGGCAGGCACTCCACAACGTGATCACCCAGTAAACCAGCAGCTTATCAACCTGCACTCAATGTCGATCACCGACACCGAGCCGGAGTCGCGGTTGGTGATGTAGGCGTGGCGTCCGTCCGGGGAGACCGCCACACCGGAGGGATAGTCACCGACGGGGATGGTGGCGGTGACTGAGCGGGTGTCCGTGGGGAGCAGGACGCTACCGCCCACCACGGCTAGCACGATCACGGCGGCAATGCGCGGGGGGCGGAAACGCGACCACGGGGTGGGCGCAAGCGGGGCAGGGGGCGATGTCGGGAGCGATCGGGCACGAGCACCAGTCACCTCCTGCTGCCGAGCAGGTAGCACCTTCGGATGGCCGGGCTCTGCGGCTTGCTGGTGAGGTCGTGGGCCAGCCGTGACAGCCGGGCCGGCGCCGGCAGTGCCTGCGTCCCTTGCTGGTGCGATGGCCTCGTGTGCGGGAGCCGACAGGAGTCGATCCACCGCGGCGAGCAGGGTGGCTAGATCGGAACGGAACGTATCGTGGTCCAGCCGCACGGCGTTGCGCCCGGCCAGGCCCTGCAGCCCTTCGGGAAGCTCGCCCCGCTCGGGCATCACCGCACCATCGACGAGCACCGGAATAACGGGTATTCCGCGTTCTAACGCAGCCCGGATCTCCATGGCCACGAAGTCGCCGGGATCGTCAAGCCTCCACCGGCTCGTGCCCGTCAACCAGGTCGGGCCGATCAGAGCGATAAGTATCCGGCACGCGGCGAGCGCACGTGCTATCACAGTGGCGAAATCAGCACCCGGCTCCATCGTGTCGACGTCCATGAAAACCTGCCCCGGCCCTAGCCGATCGGTCAGCCGATCAGCCAGCCGCCCGGGTCTCCTCCCGCCGATAGCTGAGAAAAACCGCCCGAGGCGTGCCAGCCATCACCTCTGCTGCCTCTCCCCTGGCCGGTACGGACACAAGTCCCCGAACTCGTCGATGCGAGAATCACTCTAAGACCCGCCCCACCATAAGTTCAGCAGGACTGCCCCCAAACCTATGGGCAATGCCACGTAATCTAGGTTGATCATAAGGCTGGGTGGTCAGCGCTTTCCTAGGGTGAGCAGGTGGGTGACGGTGAAGGTCGCGGCCAGCCAGAGTGCGCCGAGGGCCCAACCGGAGAGGACGTCGGTGGGGGCGTGCACTCCGAGATAGACCCGGGAGAATCCGACCAGTACGGCGATGACGAGCGCGGTGTAGAGCAGGATGACCCCGATGGTGACGCTCGGCTGAGCCAGGCCAGTACGACGGCGATGGCGAGCCAGCCGGCGGTGGCGGCAGTGCTGTGCCCGGAGGGGAATGCATAACCCAGGGCGTCCACGAGCGCTTCGGACGGCGGTCGGCTGCGGCGATCACCAGAACGCGTGCGGCATCGCCGAGGGCCTTCGGCCGTCAGGGCAGTTCGTCCAGATCAAGGCGGGGATCCAGAGCCTGCAGACCAGTGGCGTTGCCGGTGAGCACGGGCCAACCCCGGCGGTGTGCCGCGTGGGCGACATGAGCTAGAGCCAGGGCATCGAGCGTCAGCGCGGCCGGGTCGGCGGCAGTGGACAGAATGCGGCCCAGCTCTGGGGCCTCGGTGGCGGTCAGCGGGTCGAAGAGGGTCACCGGTAGTTCGAGGAGCTCACGCAGCACATCGTGGTCCTGCTCGCGGGTATCGGCGTAGGCCAGGGCAAGCACGGCGGCCGGAACCACGACGGCCATTCCCACCTCCATGGCCGACCACACGAGCGCCTGCGGATAAGGCTGGACGCGGGCCCATGCGGCGACCGCATGGTGATCGAGCACCCAACCACCGAACGCTCCGGTCATGCGGTGGGATTCTGCCGTTCAAGGCGACGTGCGACCAGGTTGCGGGCCCATTCCAGGGCGTCGGCGGGCGGCTTGCCGAACCTTCGTTCGAGCACGGCCAGGCCATCCTCACGGGCCCGGCGGAACGCGACCGCTTCGGTGACGTAGCGCGACACCGACTCGACCTCGCCGGCCTCGGCCAGGCGCTCCACCGCTTCGGCGTCCTCGATCGGCAGCGTGATTGTGATCTTCTTCGTGGTACGTTCTCTCGCCATACTGCTGACGCTATCGATATGGCATAGCTAACGTCAATCCCGGCAAGCCGGGTCGACATCCAGAAAAGCAGGGGCCCGTTATGGTTCGTCACACCGGTCGAGATCGAACCCGGGCGGTTATAGAACGGTCAGATGCGCCGACGTCGCCCCGGTAACCACCGACAACGCCACCGACTGATCGAACGTCACGAATCGACCATCCCTGCGGACCGCCAGGGCGAGTAGGTAGGCGTCGGTCACCTGTCGCGGGCCATGGATCCGCGTACGGTCGACGACCCGCTCATCCAGCATGCTCACCTCACACGGCCAGAACTCGTGATGCGGTGACGCGCAGGCGTGGCCCAGCACGTCGATGGCCGCAACGGGCGCAACAGGACTCGGATACCGAGGCTGGCTCACGATCCGGACGAAGCCGTTCTGGGTGATCGCGCACGAAGCCCATCCGGCCGTGATCTCCCCGTCCAGCCAGACCCGCGCCCGATCATGGTCGATATGGTCGCTGTCCAGCAGCGCGAGCAGGACATTGATGTCCAGCAGAGCTCGCCTCACTCCAGCTCGTCCTCGCGCAACTGGTCGATTACCGCGTTGGACACCGGCCGGCCGCGTGCGGGCAGCGGACGGAAGCCATGGAACTCCTTCCCGGGCTGCCCCGGCTGTCGCGCCGCCAACGCCTGCCGGGCCAGCTCGGACAGCACCTCCCCGACGCTGCGGCGCTCCCGCCTGGCCCGCTCCTTGACTGCCAGCAGGATGTCTTCGTCGAGATTCAGGGTGGTGCGCACGCATCAGATGCTACAGCATCATAGCCCCAGGCAGCCGGATCATGGGGCTCCTTCGAACTCAGAGTCAGACCACCCAGAACGACCCGCTACACCATCACCGTCGAACTCGGCGCACCCAGCGAGGAGCACCCCTGGCTGCAGGAAGCGGCAGCCGGGGCTTGAGGAAACTGGAAACCTCACCGTGCAGCGCCTGACCGACCAGGCGACGCTCCGTGCCGTCTTGCCCGCTTTTGCGCGAATCCGGCTGGTCTCGTGGGCGCCTCTGTGAGCTTCCTGTGATGGATCGGCACCCAGGTTTCCCCGAGTTTCTGGCCGCTGCCGGCAGCGCCCTGGCCGCCAGGGCAACGTCATGATGACTTAACGTTTACCGATGATGACGTTGAGTAGTTGCGTGGCGGGGTGTCCGCCCGGCTTGACACCGAGCTGTCTTCTGGATCTTCTTGGTGGGTCGGTTACCCGGCTTCGGATGAGGGTGGTGGGGAGTGATCGGAGCTTGGGGGGGAAATAGATATGGGGGGCCCAACCAAGCAAAGAACCACACCAGACCAACTGGGGTGGGGGGGGGGGCGGGCGGGCGGGCCGGGGTGCGGGGGGGATGGTATGTGTGGGGGGT
>JBQTGW010000236.1:0-26735 GCA_052390495.1 Pseudonocardiales bacterium | reverse complement strand
ACTTCCGGCGATCATGCCTGGCTCGCGGCACCGGGAGACCCCGGGCCGCCGGGGTGTCCTTGATCACCTTCCCCGTGGCCGCCTTATTCCGGAGCAATCACGGTCCGGAGTCCAGCACCGAACCGCCATCCGGAACCGGATCGCTGTGATGGGCACCACCCAGAGCACCATCCGGAACCGGATGCTGCTCTGGGTGGGGGGTGAGGACAGGGCAGGGCCACCACATGGTGGCGGCCTGCCGTTGCACGTTACGTCAGGTGACCGGCAGGGCGGGCGGGGTCATGCTCAGGCAGCATCGACCGGCGATGACACCGGGGCAGGCACAGACCTCTCACTCTCCGGAGCCGGTGGCCGCCGTGCCCGGCGCGACGAGCCACCAGCCCGGTCCATGATCGCCTTTTCGGAAGAACACAGCCCGGTGAGCACCTTATTCTGCCGACACAGCGATCAGGGGGCACCGGCCCGGCACCAGGAAGATCCCGCAGTGCCCAGAGAGGGCGCAGACCTGGCCGGGATCCCGGCGCACCCGCTCCGGACAAAGTGGACTCACCCTCAACCTGTGACTCGATATGACGATCACACGACAGCCGGCGAACTTGCCGTTGCCCTGGGCCACAGCTACATCGGCTGTGAACATCTCCTGCTGGCTGTTGCCGCGGCCGAGGGTGCGGCTGGTGAGGTCCTCCGCGGCTTGGGTGTCACACCGCAGGCCGTCGAGGCGGCCACCCTGGGCTTGGTTGGAGCACCAGGCGAAGACCTCGATCGGGATGCGCTCGCAACCATCGGGATTGATCTCGACGTTGTGCGGCAGAAGGTCGAGGCAGTGTTCGGGGTCAACGCCCTTACACGCGAGCCCCGGCGTCGCAGTCGCTGGCGTCGGCGCCGATCCTGCGATCCAGGCTCCGGGCATATCCCCTTCACCGATCGGGCCAAGAAATGCGCGGACCGAGATCCTCCATCGCTTTCGAGAAGCAGGCTGAACCGCACCAAGAGGAGTGGCAGTGTCACACCAGTCAGTGGCTGACGGATGGGCTGACGGATGGGCTGACGGATGGGCTGACGGATGGGCTGACGGAAGACTGGCTCGGCCTCCCGGCGGCCGGCGGCGATGGGCCGTGGCGCAGGACTTCCGACAGGCCGACACCGCCCGGGGCGCTTACGACGCCCTCTACGACCAGTGAGTCCGATCTTCAAGCATCCGACGGACTCAAGAATTCTCGCGGCTGTTCCAGGTAGAGACTCACGATTGGTAGCACCGTGCACCGCCGCGACCATTTCCGCCACGATCTCCTCGGCCTTCGGCAGTATTGGCACCGTCCCTTGTGATCGACCTTGTGCCGGTCAAGCAGGGCGAGGCACAGTAGGGCCAGTCGCCAGTATTCGTCATCCGGCTCCTGTTCCGCTGTGGTGACAGCCTGTTTCAGCCGTTCCCGCAGAATCCGATGCTGAACCTCGTACACGTTGCTCACTGGTCCTGGTGCTGCGCCGCCCGGGTCTGCAACCGGTCCTCCCGGATCACGAGAGTGCCTCGTCGCCACACTCGCTGCCATACGCCGTGGCGAGCGCTTGCCGCAAAGGCGCCGCGTCGTCAGCGCTGACGTAGGCACTCGGCCCATTGCGCCAGCCTTGCAGCAGCAGTGACCCACCGGTTATTTCGACGATCAGCACTGTGGCCGGAACCGGCACCCCTGGCCGGATGGAGCGGTTCGGACTGTAGGCCGGTGGCTGTTCCTCGCTGCTGTCACCGTGACCGAAAGGTTCCGTTGGGTGGTCCACGGCGGAGCCGGGTGGGGGAGGCCCGACTCCGCCGTGGACTGGGCCGGTCGGTCCTTCCTGAAGGGCATCAATGCAAGGCGGAGCCCCGAGCGTCGCGTCGTGGATGCGACCCACGTTGTCGCTATCGCGCTGCTGCACGGGTTCGCCTGCCCTTCGGTGGACCTGATCCGGTCTGCACAGCCTCACGAACCGCTCGGTTCCGGCCAATGCGCTTTCATCAGCGCCGGTCAGCGCAGTGTGATGATTTTTGAGCATCGTCGGACGATGACCCGAATGGGCTATTGTCGCGCCACACTCACCGCTCCGGGCGGGGCGGGCGATAACTCATGGGAGGACCCGGGAATGAGTCAGACGGGCGAGCGGATCTGCCTGGCTTGCCGGAGTACCACGCTGTCCCGGTACAACCCCGAACCGCTGTGCGCTCCCTGCGCGCGGGCGTCCCGCGACTGCACCGGGATCGTGCCGACGTGGCTGTGGGATTCGCCGCCGATGCGCGAGGCGCTGGCCCGGGTCGACATCCCGGCCTTCGTGGCGATCTTCCGAGCAGCCTCGGGCCTGTCCCAGATGGAGCTGGGCAACCTGATCGAGGGGTGGTCGCAGACCCTGGTGTGCCTGACCGAACAGGGCAAACGCGACACCCTCTACGACATCCGCAAGCTGCTGGCGTTCGCGGACACGGTCGGTATGCCCAGACTGGCGCTGCTGCCGCTGATTCTGGGTCGCCCGGATGCCATCCTGGAGTGCGACACCACCGTCGCACTCCAGGGAGCTGAGAACATGGATCGTCGAGAGTTCAGTGTGCTGTCGGCCGGGCTCGTCGCGGCGGCCATGCTGCCGATGCCTGCCCGGGTGGATCGGGCGCATGTGCGGTACCTGCGGGCGACCCTTGATCAGCTGCGAACCCAGGACAACGTGGCTGGCGGCGGCGCCGTGCTCCCTCGGGCGCTGCGCCTTTACGCGCATGCTCGCCGGATGCTCGACGAGAGCGACTACTCCCCGGAGGTCGGCCGCGAGTTACTGGTCGTCACCGCGGATCTGGGTATCAAGAGCGCCTGGTCCGCCTACGACGCCGACGACCAGCCGCAGGCGCGGCGGCTGAATGAGGAAACCGCACTGCTGGCCGACAGCGCAGGTGACGGCGCACAGCGCGCGTATCTGTACGCCAACATGGTGCAGCAGAGCACCTGCCTGGCTCGCTACACCGGCAAGAAAGGCTATTCCCGGGAGGCGTTGCGGTTCGCCGACCGCGCCACGGATGCTGCCCGCCACGAGCCGTCCCCGGCCCTGCACGCGCTGATCTCCTTGCGGCAATCCCTCGCGCACGCCCAACTGAACGACGAGGTCGCCTTCCGCACCGCCATCACCACCGCCCGGCGCGAACTGGACCGCGGCCCCCACGACACCGACTCGATCCGGACGAAGTGGATCACCCCCTCGGAGATCACCGGCTACGAGGCTGCGGGCAGAGCGCAGCTCGGTGCACCGGTCCAAGCCGCTCAGCTCTATCACGCCGTCCTGGACGATGCCGCCCGCTCACCCCGGGACCATGCCTATTACCGCTCCCTCCTGGCCGCAACCCTGGTTACAGCAGGAGACCACGACCAGGCGATCAGCCACGGCTTGGCCATCCTGCCCGATCTGGGCGCCACACTGACGTCAGGCCGTATACTCCGGAATCTGCGCGCGGTCCGCGCCGCCGCCAGCGGACCCGTTGGCGCAGAGTTCTGCGAGCAGTTCGACGCAGCCGCCCGCGCCCTGCGCACAGCGTGAGGAGACTCGCTCGGGGACGGCGGTGGATTCGTCCGGCAGCTCACCACCAGCCACCTTGCGTTGTCAGTGACCGTAGGTACTAGCCTCTGGTCGTGCACAGCGGACTTGACGGCGGCTAGCTGGCCGGTGGCCCCGTGATCCGTCCTCCTGAGCGAGCTCTGCTCTATCACTTCACCCATCTCAACAACCTGGCCTCCATCTTGAGGTGTGGTCGGCTGGTTGCTGACGGAGGGACGGCCGCCGCCGGATTGGCGATCGATGTCGGCGATGCAGGAGTCAAGGAGACCAGACGGCGTCGGCTGGTGCCGATCACGCCGGGCGGTGTCGTGGCTGACTACGTGCCGTTCTATCTCGCCACGCGATCACCGATAATGTTCCGGATCGCCTGTGACCATCGCGACGGGGTCGTCGGCCGCTACCCGGACGGCGACGACCCGCTGGTCTACCTGATGACGTCGATGGACCGGCTGGTGGCATCCGGCCTCCAGTGGGTTGTCACTGACGGCAATGCTGCTGCATCAGTCACCCAGTTCACCTCCAGCCCGAAGGACTTGGCAACCATGATCGACTGGCCGTTGCTGGACGAGGTGTACTGAAACGACACTCCCGACGACCTTGACCGACGAGCAGATCGCAAGCATCGCCTTGCGATCGAGAGCGTAATAGTTCTCTGAGGCGTGCTGGAGTTGTTTGTCGGCGTGCTCGACAGAGGTCGTGAAGGACTGTCGGGCCTCGGGGTGTTCGCCTTGTCGGAGTTGGGCGATGCCGAGCAGAAGGTGCAGCTGGGCTCTTTGCGGCGGGTAATCGTGCGCTGTGAAGATCTCGGCAGTTGTACGGCAGCGGTCGAGATCGCCTACCCCCAGGAGGTGAGCTTCAGCCCGTGTCACGGCGGACGAACTGCATGTTCACCAGGCGGGTGAGCACCGGGCAGCGTCGATGGCGGACCGATAGGGCTGCAGCAGGTGGTCCACCGCCACTGGGGGGACCGGCACCGGGTAGATGGCGAGGGCCTGCATGACCTGCTGGGTGAGCGGATCCAGCCGGGTGAATGCCTCGCCGACCAGGGCGTGGACCACATCGTCCGGGAGTAGTTCGGTTTCGGTGAGTAGTTCGGGCAGGGTGGTGTCGCGGTCGGCGGCCAGGATCCCGGCGAGCCACGGATCGATCACGGGCGCAGCCTGCCCGGTTACGGTGCCTCGCGGTAGCCGTGGTCATCCACGGTCTGGACACAACGACGTCACCTCAGCAGCCCGAGGTGACCGTGCAGGGCGTTCGACCTCCACGGTATCCTTCTTACCGAAGATCGCTTTCTGTCAGTTCGCAGGGGAGCATGAAGTGACCTCCGTAGTCCCCCTTGATGGTGGCCCCTCGCCGGGCGCTAGCCCGCTGTTCGTCGATGATGACGTCGAACAGCTGCACGCGGTGATTGTCAAGCACTTTGGGTCGCTCACCCTTCGGGTGCTCGAAGATCACCCGATCTGCGGGAGATTTCAGATCTGCCACTACGGGGATGTCTCACTGTACGTGATCGGGTACGGCGCTGACGCGGAGATCGGACCGGACGAGATGGGGGACTACTACGTCGTCAACCTCCCGCTCGCCGGGGGCGGCATGGTGGTCGCGGATGGTCAGGAGGTGCTGTGTGCACCCAGTATCGTGAGTCCCGGGCAACGATTTCGGGTGCGCAAGTGCCCTGACGGCACCACATTGATCGTCCGTATCGCGCGTGACGTCGTGGACAAGGCCGTGCGGGACGTGCTTGGTGAACAACCGTCCACGCCGGTGCGTTTCCTCGCTCCGATCGACTCCCGTAACGACGAGGCCGTGCAGTGGATGGCGCTGGCGCGAGCCGTGGCAGGCGCGGCCGACGGCGGTCTGCTGGCTCGCTCACCGTTGGCGGCCAGCCATTCCGAACAACTGCTCGTGCACGGGCTGCTGGGATTCCAGCCGCATAGCCGATCGGAGGCTTTCGACGGCTCGCCCCGCCCCGCGGCTCCGGCGTCATTGCGTCGTGCGATGACGTTCTGCGACGAGAACGCCAGTCAGCCCATCTCCGTGGTCGACGTCGCCGCGGCCGCGCGGGTCAGCGTCCGGACCCTGCAGGACATCTTCCGCACACATGCCCAGACCACACCGCTGGGTTATCTGCGGCGGGTCCGGCTGGACCGCGCTCACCTGGATCTGCTCGCCGCGGCCGAGAGCGGTGAGCAGACAACCGTCACGGATGTCGCCCTGCGATGGGGATTCGTGCACTTGAGCAGATTCGCTCAGCTCTACCGGGACACCTATGGACACGTGCCATCCAAGTCGCTATCCACTCGACGCTGAACCCACCGGACGTTCTTTGGATAGGCGTGGTGTAACGCCCGCCGTAGCCTGCTTTGCGGGAGGCGGCTGAGGGGGGTGCCGCCTCCCACCGGAGCCAGGGCTAAAAGTCGAGACTACCGAAAGATGATCATGTGGGACCGGTGTGGAGAGGAACTGTTGCTGTCGCTGTCGCCGGAAGGCGTCCACTTCTTACGCGAGCAATGGTTACGGTTGCGTAAACTGGTGCGCAAGCAGCTCAGGAATTGCAGCACTGACCCGCTGGCGGAGCTGACCGGCATACCGGTGCCCACTGGCCCGATCGACTGGCGACTGGCCTACCTCGTGGACTACTGGTGCGGCACCGAAGAATGCGGCCCGGTCCAGCAGGTCCGGCAAGGCTGGCTGCTGCATGGTCTCGAGCGTGCGCTGAGCCGGGTGCTCGCCGCGCTACCCCGGCACGGCGGGGTAGTGGTGCTACCCGCTCGGGGGCATCCGGCTACCGTCGAGTGGGGCTCGATGCTGGAGACGTTGCACGTGGTGCTGGACGTCCTGGACGTCTCTGACCGAGTGATCGATTCGGGCGATTCAGAACGTGTTCTGCTGCGTCGCTGCGTCGCGGACGCCGAGAACAATCGGCTCATGCGGCGCTGGCTGGAACTGGTGCACGACACCCTGGCCCAGGACGTACGCACGACCCCGGCCGGGGCCGGCCACTGAGGCCGGGACCGCTCAGCTGCGTAGGACGACGGCGATGATGCCGGCCAGGTGCTCCAGGTGAGCTACCTCCGCCGCGCGGAACATCGGCCCGCCGGGGCGGCCCACCAGCAGGGTCCGCTCGGGGCTGCCCAGCGGGGTCGCCGCGAGTTCGGTGCCCAGTTCCCGCCATGGTGCTGGGACCCAGCGCTCCTCACCGTCCAGGATCGTCGCCCGACGCAGCGGCCACCACGGCAGGTGTACCGCGTGCGTCTCCGGTGCCGCCGGGGATGCGCTCACCCGATGCGGTTCACCCCCCGTGGTGGTGAGCACCATCGCCCATCCGGCTCGGATGATCTTGGACACGCCATCGGTGAAGATCTGTAAACCAGTGCCGGGGTGGGCAGCGACTTCCTCTACCAGTTCCAGCTCACGGCGGGTGTCCAGGACACCGGCCCAGGGGCGGACGGCGTCGACCTCGACTCCCTCGATCGACTCTGCGGCGGTGATCAACACGTCGGGCTGCCCACCGGTGGGGAGCTCGACGACGAGATCGTCGATGGCGATGCCGGATCCTCGCTCGACGACGTCAACACTGAGAATGTCGCCTCCCACGTTGCCCAGTGCCGTGGCCAGCGCGCCGAGCGCCCCGGGACGGTCCGGGAGCTGGACCCGGATCAGGAAGGACATCCGCCGCCGTGCCTCGTCATGAGGGGACCTCTCCGTTCAGGCCCGGACCCGGACCACCCGGGCGCCGATTGTGGCAGAGGTGGCGACGTCGTGCAGACCAGCCTGCGCCGACGCAGCGCAGCCCGCGCGGGCGGGGTACCAGTTGCGTCCTAGACTCGGCTGTCAACTGTCACAACCGCAAGCATGGAGTCGCTAGTGCCCACCATCTCCCGTGACGAGGTCGCGCACCTCGCCCGCCTCGCCCGGCTGGCCGTCACCGAGGAGGAGTTGGACCTGTTCGCGGGCCAGCTCGACGTGATCCTTACCTCAGTCGCCCGGGTCACCGAGGTGGCCGCCGCGGATATCCCGCCCACCTCGCATGCCGTCGGGCTCACCAACGTGTTCCGGGCGGACATCCCGCGCCCGGGGCTGTCTCAGCGCGAAGCGCTTTCCGGTGCGCATGCCGCCGAGGATGGCCGGTTCCGGGTGCCGCGGATCCTGGACGAGTCGTGACCCAACTCACCCGGCTTACCGCCGCCGAGCTGGCCCGCCGGATTCAGCGCAGCGAGATCAGCGCAGTTGAGGTGACCCAGGCGCACCTGGACCGGATCGCCGCGGTCGAGCCCGCCGTGCACGCCTTCCTGCACCTCGACGCCGAGGGCGCGCTTACCGCCGCTGCCGCGGTGGATGGCGGGCTGCGGCGCGGGGATCCGCCAGCCTCGCCGCTGGCCGGGGTGCCGCTGGCGCTGAAAGACGTGTTCACCACCGTCGACATGCCGACGACGTGCGGCTCGCGGATCCTCGAAGGCTGGCGCCCGCCCTACGACGCCACCGTCACCCGCAAGCTGCGGGCGGCGGGTGTGGTGATTCTGGGCAAGACCAATATGGACGAGTTCGCCATGGGGTCCTCGACGGAGAACTCCGCGTACGGCCCCACTCGTAACCCGTGGGATCTCGACTGCATCCCGGGTGGGTCGGGCGGGGGGTCGGCGGCATCGGTGGCCGCTTTCCAGGTACCGCTGGCGATCGGCACCGACACCGGCGGCTCGATCCGCCAGCCCAGCGCGATGACCGGCACCGTCGGGGTCAAGCCCACCTACGGTGGCGTCTCACGGTACGGCCTGGTGGCGTTCTCCTCCAGCCTGGACCAGGGCGGGCCGGTGGCGCGCACCGTGCTCGATGCCGCGCTGCTGCACGAGGTCATTGGCGGGCACGACGCGCTGGACTCCACCTCGATCGACGCGCCGGTGCCGCCGGTCGTGGCAGCGGCCCGGGCTGGCGCTGCTGGCGACCTGGCCGGGGTGCGGATCGGGGTGGTCATCCAGTTCCGGGGCGAGGGCTATCAGCCCGGGGTGCTGCGCGCCTTCGAGGTTGCGGTGGCCAGGCTGCGCGACCTGGGCGCGCAGCTCGTCGAGGTGTCCTGTCCGTCCTTCGACCACGCGCTGCCCGCCTACTACCTCATCGCGCCGAGCGAGTGCTCCTCCAACCTGGCCCGTTTCGATGGCATGCGCTATGGGTGCCGTGTCGGTGACGACGGCACTCGCAGTGCCGAGGAAGTGATGTCGCTGACCCGCGAGGCTGGTTTCGGGCCCGAAGTTAAACGCCGCATCATGCTCGGCACCTACGCGTTGTCCGCCGGGTACTACGACGCTTACTACGGCCAGGCGCAGAAGGTCCGAACCTTGATTACCCGAGACTTTGCCACGGCCTTCGAACAGGTGGACGTATTGATTTCGCCGACCTCTCCGACCACGGCGTTTCCGCTCGGCGAACGGGTGGATGACCCCTTGGCGATGTACCTGTCGGATCTGTGCACGATCCCGGCCAACCTGGCGGGTAACGCCGCATTGTCCGTCCCGGCCGGGCTGTCCGATGACGACGGTCTGCCCGTGGGACTGCAGGTGATGGCGCCCGCGTTGGCCGACGACCGTGCCTACCTGGTGGCGGCCGCCTACGAGGCCGCCCGGGACGCCGCCGATGGTGGCCCGCTGGCGCATCGAGTGCCCGAACTGGAGGTTGCGGCCCGATGACCGCTGCTCTGATGGATTACGACGAGGTGCTGGAGCGCTTCGAACCAGTACTCGGGCTTGAGGTGCACGTCGAGCTCTGCACCGCGACGAAGATGTTCTGCGGCTGCGCGAACGTTTTCGGGGCCGAGCCCAACACCAACGTCTGCCCGACGTGTCTGGGGCTGCCCGGGTCGTTGCCGGTGCTCAATGGTGCGGCTGTGGAGTCCGCCATCCGGATCGGGCTGGCTTTGAACTGCTCCATTGTTCCGTGGTGCCGTTTCGCCCGGAAGAACTACTTCTACCCGGACATGCCGAAGAACTTCCAGACCTCGCAGTATGACGAACCGATCGCCGTGGACGGTTCGCTGGAGGTGCTGACGGACGGCTCGACGTTCACCGTGGCCATCGAGCGCGCGCATATGGAGGAGGACACCGGCAAATCGCTGCACGTCGGCGGCGCGACCGGCCGTATTCACGGCGCCAGCCACTCCCTGTTGGACTACAACCGGGCAGGCGTCCCGCTGATCGAGATCGTCACCAAGCCCATCGTCGGCGCGGGCGCCAGGGCACCCGAGATCGCCCGCGCCTACGTCGCCACCCTGCGCGACCTACTGCGTGCGCTGGGTGTCTCCGATGTACGGATGGACCAGGGGTCGCTGCGCTGCGATGCCAACGTCTCGCTGATGCCACGCGGCTCGTCCACCTTCGGCACCCGCACCGAGACCAAGAATGTCAACTCGCTGCGCAGCGTGGAGCGGGCCGTGCGCCACGAGATGTGCAGGCAGGCCGCGGTACTGGCGGCCGGTGGTGGGATCGTCCAGGAGACTCGGCACTTCCATGAGTCCACCGGGAGCACCTCGCCTGGGCGGCGCAAGGAGACCTCGGAGGACTACCGGTATTTCCCGGAGCCGGATCTGGTCCCGATCGCCCCCCCCGACGACTGGGTGGCTCGGCTGCGGGCCATGCTGCCCGAGCCGCCCGCCCAACGCCGCGCCCGGGTACAGGTCGAGTGGGCGCTGTCCGACCTCGAACTGCGGGACCTGGTCAACGCAGGTGCGCTGGACCTCATTGCCGCCACCGTGGATGCCGGTGCGCCGCCCGCCGAGGCCCGGTCCTGGTGGGTCTCCTACCTGAGCCAGCAGGCCAACTCGCGTGGTGTGGAGCTCGCCGAGCTACCCGTCACCCCGGCGCAGGTCGCGCGGGTGGTTGCGCTGGTAGCCGAGGGCGCGCTGACCAACAAGCTGGCCCGCCAG
The DNA here is from genome assembly GCA_052390495.1 of Pseudonocardiales bacterium. Taxonomy (GTDB): domain Bacteria; phylum Actinomycetota; class Actinomycetes; order Mycobacteriales; family Pseudonocardiaceae. Next base: position 16,258 of record JBQTGW010000236.1, on the reverse strand, counting down.
GTCATCGACGGGGTACTCGACGGCGAGGGGGAACCCGACGAGATCCTGACGGCCCGCGGACTGGCCGTGATGTCCGACGACTCCGCGCTCACCGCGGCCGTCGAGGAGGCTCTGGCCGCTGCGCCCGACATCGCCGACAAGATCCGGGGCGGCAAGATCCAGGCGGCCGGCGCGATCGTTGGCGCCGTGATGAAGGCCACCAGGGGTCAGGCCGACGCGGCCCGAGTTCGGGAGCTGGTACTGGCGCGTTGCGCCCCGTGAGTGGCAATCGTTGCCATAGCCACCATCGCCACTCACGGGTTCTCAGTCGTTGCCGCCGCCGGGGCCTACCAGGTCGGGTAGCACGAAGACGCGCTCATCACTGGAGATCGGCGCTCCGCCCGCTTTGTTGACGGTGCCCAGCCACACCAGCTGTCCCTCAGTGCTCAGCGTGACGGCGGATACCCGGCCGTAGCGATCCAGTGGGATCTCCAGGGGTTGGCCGAGGAAAGTGTCGTTCGGTCCAATGTTCAGCGCGAACATGGGCGCCCCGCTGGTGAAAGCCACCTGAATACGGCCCTGCACCAGGACGCATCCCGCCGCGCCAGGCCGGGTTGGCCAGGTCCAGGCCGCCGGACCCAACGCTGCTCCCGGCCGCACCCGGTACAGCACGTCTGCATCGGGCGCCCGGTCGGTTACCCACAGCTCATCGGAGAGCGGGTCGGTGCAGAGGCCACCCGGCGTGTGCAGCCCGCTGGCCAGTACCTTGGACCCGGTCGCGTTGCCCGGGGCGGGCTGGCCTGAGGTGTCGATCCGAAGCACTTTGCCCGAGAGCGTCAGTGGATCCGCAGCCGTGGTGGGGTCGCCTGCATCCCCGGTGGCCACCACAAGCATCCCGTCGGAGTCGACGGTGAGCGCGCCCGCGTTGCCGGTCGGCCCCCGCGGGATCCCGGTCAGCACCGGCTTGGGCACATCACCCGGCGCGATCCGAACGACCCGGTTGTCTACGGGGGTGGTGATGTAGGCATAGATCAGCTCGTCCTCGGCATAGCTGGGCGACAGCGCGAGCCCGGTGAGCCCTCCGTCGCTGGTGGCGTCCACCGCGAGGGTGGCCACTTCCTGGGTCGGCCGCTGGCGCGCAACTTGCAGGATTCGGCCGGTGGTGCGTTCTGCGGCCAGGCCCACCAGCGCCTCGCCATCGAGCACAACAAGTGCGGAGATCGGTTCGAGGCAGGTCGCGACGACCTGCGGGTCCGGGTCGGTGCAGCCTCGTGGTGGTCCGAGCGGGCCGCCGGGGGCACCCTGGCCGGATGGCCCCGGAATCTCCGGCTGCGGGCCCGCTTGCGGCCCGATCTCCAGTTTGGGCCTGAACGGTCCGGCCTCCCGGTCCGGGAAGTCGGGTGTCACCGTGCACGCCGCCAGCACCACAGCCAGCAGCGCCGCAACTGGCCAGGGGCGCTTGCGGCGGCCTGGGCCAAAGCGAGCTGGCACGGGAGGGGGCACGATAGGTGAGGCTAGGTCTCGACCGGTGAGCCGCGGGTGAGCGGGCATAGTGTTCTCGAGTGTGACCGATCCATGTCCAGCCTGGAGGAGATTCCTGTGACGAAGGACCCTGAACCCCCACCTGAACCAGCGCACGAACCCCAGCCGGACAACGCCGCCACGCCTGTGCCCAATCGTCGTGAGCGCCGTGGCGGCAAGTCCGGGGCGCCGTCGCAGCGGAGCGGGAAGTCCACTGTCGGGCCCGTGAACGGAGCTCTGCCGAATCCGCGGCAATACTCGACACGGCGCCGTGGCGGCTGAATCGGTCTGCTCAGGCTGGTCGGGTCGCGAGCGGGTCGGGCAGCCGCCCCCGGCTCGCCGAGGACAGCATCGGGAGGTCCCGAGCGCGTACCGCGGACAGCCGGATCTCCTCGCCGCCGCGGAGTACTGCCCACACCCGGGATCGTTCGTCCATCCGGAGTCCCTCCAGCTCGGCCCAGGCGACACTATGGGTGCCCAGCACCCGGCGCGTCACGATTGTCTCCGGACCCGCCACCGTGCGGGTCCGCAGCAACCAGACCGCGACCGCCAGTGGACCGAGGTAGAGGACCTGCAATCCCGGTACGCCGAAGGCGACGGGAGTCACGCACACGGCCAGCCCCCACACGGCGATCAGGCCAGTGAGGGGTGGTCGGAAGGTCACGGTCGGTGAGTCGGTCACGGCAGCATTATCTCCGATTACAGCACTATCGTCAGGATGCGCTGAGTAGCTGAGATATCGGCAGATGCCTGTGGGATGTTAGCTATTCCTAAGCTAACATCCCACTATCGTGGTATAGACGGTGTGCACACAGTGATATGGAGGTGGTCTTCGGTGTGGCGGCGGCGTGGCGTAGCTCCGGTGGCGGCGGCATTGCTGATGGTACTCGTGGGGTGCGGTGGGGGCGGCGGTCTCGATGAGAGTGCGCTGGTCATCTACTCCGGCCGCCAGGAGGCGCTCGTCGGTCCGTTGATCGAGCAGTTCGAGCAGCAGACCGGCATTGCCACGTCGGTGCGCTACGGCAACACCGCGCAGCTCGCCGCGCAGCTGCTGGAGGAAGGCGACTCCACCCCCGCCGACGTGTACTTCTCCCAGGACGGCGGAGCGTTGGGCGCGCTGGACCAGGCGGGCAGGCTCGACACGCTATCGCCGGAGGTGCTCGATGCGGTCCCGGCGCGCTACCGCGCCGACAACGGCAGCTGGGTCGGAACGTCCGGGCGAGCCCGCGTGATCGTGTACGACCCGAGGCAGGTTGCCGAACAGGACGTTCCGGACAGTGTCTTCGGCCTTACCGACCCGCGCTGGCGGGGCAAGGTCGGGATCGCCCCGAGCAACGCCTCCTTCGAGACCTTCGTGACCGCGATGCGGGTGCTGCGGGGCGACGACGCCACCCGGCAGTGGCTGGCCGACATGCGCGCCAACGACGTGCAGACCTTCGACAACAACATTCTGATCCTTAACGCGGTCAAGGACGGCGTAATACCACTCGGCCTGATCAACCACTACTACTTCTACGAGCAGATCGCCGAAGCGGGGGCGGCAGCGATGCCCGCCCGGCTGAAGTTCCTCCCCGGCGGGGATCCCGGGGCGTTGGTGAATGTCGCGGGTGCTGGGATTCTGCGTGGCTCCGACCACGCCGAGCAGGCCCGCCGATTCGTGGAGTTCTTGTTGAATGAGCAGTCCCAGTCCTACTTCGCGCAGGAGACCAAGGAGTATCCGCTGGTAGCCGGGGTGTCGGCGGACGCCGAGTTGCCGCCACTTGAGAGCCTGCAGACCCCGCAGATCGACCTGTCTGATCTTGACGGCCTGGAGCAGACCCTGACGATGATCGAGGACGTCGGTCTGACATGACCCCGGTGGCACACACCGAGCGTCGAGCTCCTCCGGCGGTGCTGCTGATACCTGCCGGGCTGGCCGCCGCGGTCGCCCTGCTGCCGTTGGTCTACCTGGCGGTCCGGGCGTCCGAGCGCGGCCTCGGCACCGCGGTCGAGGTGCTGGTGCGGGACCGGACGGTTGCGCTGGTGCTGCGCAGCCTGGCGCTGGCCGGTTCGGTCACGGTGGTCTGCCTGGTGCTCGGGGTCAGCCTGGCGGGGCTGGTCGTCCGGACCCGGCTGCCGGGACGGCGGGTGTGGGGTGTGCTCGTCGCGTTGCCGCTCGCGGTGCCTTCCTACGTTGCGGCGTTCGCCTGGCTGTCGATGTTCCCCCGGTTCGGCGGGTTCCTCGGCTCGACGCTGGTGCTGAGTCTGTGCTGTTACCCCTACGTCTATCTGCCGGTGGCCGCGGCACTGGCCCGGATCGACCCGGCGCACGAGGAGGTGGCCCGCTCGCTGGGGGCGGGCGCGCTGCGGACCTTCCTGTCCGTGACGGTCCGCCAGGTCCGCCCGGCGGCGGCGGGCGGGGCGTTACTGGTGGCGCTCTACGTGCTCTCCGACTTCGGCGCGGTGGCGATGCTGCGCTATGACGTGTTCACTCGGGTGATCTATACCTCCTACCGGTCCAGTTTCGACCTCACGCCCGCCGCCGTGCTGGGGTGCGTACTGGTCGTGCTGACCGTGCTGATCGTGTGGGGGGAGAACCGCACCAGGGGCCGGGCCGGGCACGCCCGGCTCGGCGGTGGGGCGGCCCGGCACCGGTCGCGCACCCGGCTCGGTGTCTTTGCGCTGCCTGCGGTGCTGTGGTGCGGGCTGGTCGTGGGCCTGGCCATCGGGGTACCGCTCGGCGTGCTCGGCTACTTGCTGACCCGGGGCTCGTCGGCTGGGCTGGACATCGCGGAGCTGAGCGCCGCGGCAGTGAGCACGCTGGGTGTCTCGGCGCTCGGTGCGGCTGCGGCCGTCGCACTGGCCGTGCCGGTCGGGGTGATCGCGGCCCGCTACCGGGGGCGGCTGGCACAACTGCTCGAACAGGCCGCCTACGCCGGGCACGCCCTGCCCGGGATCGTCGTCGCCCTGTCCCTGGTGTTCCTCGCGGTGCGCTACGCCCAGCCGGTCTACCAGCAGCTGCCGGTACTGGTGCTCGCCTACGCGGTGCTGTTCCTGCCCGCCGCGGTGGCCGCGGTGCGGGCGTCGGTGGCGCAGTCCCCGCCCAGGCTTGAGGAGGTGGCCCGCTCGCTGGGGCGCACTCCGGCCGGGGTGCTGCGCAGCGTCACGATGCCGCTGGCTGGTCCGGGTATCGCTGCAGGCGCCGCTCTGGTGTTCCTCACCTGCATGAAGGAACTACCGGCCACGCTGCTGCTACGTCCCACCGAGATGGACACGCTGGCCACCGAGCTGTGGGGCCGCACCGAGGTCGGCGCCTACGCCGCCGCCGCCCCCTACGCCGCCACCCTCCTGCTCCTCGCGGCGTTACCCACCGCCCTGTTAAGCCGCCGCTGGGGAGCTACTTCCCACAAGTCCGTTGGAGATAAACAGTGAGTGAGCTAGTAGTACGTGGCCTGTCCAAGAGTTTCGGGGCCACCACCGTGCTCCGGGGGGTCGACCTCACTGTCCCGGAGGGCGCGTTGGCTGCCGTGCTCGGGCCTTCGGGATGCGGGAAGACCACCCTGTTGCGGGTCGTCGCCGGCTTCGAGACCGCCGACACCGGGGAAGTGGTGATCGGTGGTCAACTTGTCTGCGGGCCAGGGGTGAACGTTGCGCCGGAGCGCAGGCAGGTCGGCATGGTGCCGCAAGAGGGTGCTCTGTTCCCGCATCTGTCGGTGGCAGGCAACGTCGGTTTCGGCCTACCCCGTGGGCGGCGCACCATCCTGGTGGCCGACATGCTCGAGCTGGTCGGGCTCGGCGGCTACGGAACCCGGATGCCGCACGAACTGTCCGGCGGGCAGCAGCAACGCGTGGCGCTGGCCCGCGCGTTGGCCCCTGGACCTGCCCTGGTGCTGCTGGATGAGCCGTTCAGCTCGCTTGACACGGGACTGCGCGGAGCGCTGCGTGAGGACGTCCGCCGCGCGCTGCAGGCCACCGGCGCCACCGCCATCCTGGTCACCCATGATCAGCAGGAGGCCCTGTCGACAGCGGACGTCGTCGCCGTGCTGCAGGCAGGCGCCATTGTGCAGGCGGGTACTCCGGCGGAGCTCTACAGCGCGCCGCACGACCTCGACGTCGCGACCTTCCTCGGCGAGGCGGTGCTGCTCGATGCTGTGCTGCGCGGCGGGGACGCCGCCGACTGCGTACTGGGCAGGCTGCCGGTCCGCGCGGCCGGGCGGGCCGAGGGGGCGCGGGGAACCGTGGTGCTGCGCCCGGAGCAGTTGCTGCTGGGCACCCCGGACAGCGGGGTGCGGGCCCGCGTCGAAGGCGTGGTGTTTTACGGGCACGACGCACTGGTGCGTCTCGCCTTGGCCGATGGCTCGGTTCCGGTGACGGCCAGGACCATGGGCGGGCACCAGTTGCGGACGAACGACGAGGTGGGCCTCACCATCTCCGGCGTAGCATCCTTCTTCCCCAGCTAGGGGAGTGAGTGGATGCAAACTGGGCTGAGGTCGGCACTTGCCGACCAGTTGCTCCGCACAATGCGTACGAGAGCCGAGTAACCGGCGTGGCCGGATGATGCTACAGCTGTGCACACACAGCACGGGTGAGAAGCTCGCGGGCCTGAGGCGTCGCGCGGATCTTGAGATTGATCCTCGCCAGCTGAGTCGCCCGATCCGGATCTGCGCCTGTCCCGAGCCAGAACTCGGCCGCATGATCGGCGAACGCCTCCGCATGGCGCAAGACCAGTTCGTCATACCGTCGAGCGGCACACTCGCGCCATCGGCTCGATTCGTCGGCTCGTCCGAGGTCTCTGAGGAGGCGAGCGAGTTGTGCCGCGTACTGTGGATCGTCCGACGAGGCCACCAGTGGGCGTAGCCGGGCAATGGACGTCTCGGCGTCGCCCAGCGCTGCGTCGATTTCGGCGAGATGACCTTGTGCCGTCGCGTAGTCGGGCAAACGTTGCAGCGCGGCCTTGAACCTGGTTCGAGCCTGTGAGAGCTCTCCCTCGGAGAGCCACAGGTGGCCGTGCTCGAAGTCGAGCATCGCCAACGGGAACGGCGAAACGCCGCGATAGCGCCGCCGGCTCTCCCGGAACATGCGCTCTGCCAGATCGATCTCGCGCCGCTCGGCGTGAATCCCCGCTAACGCGGCGAACGAGCGGAAGTCGGCCCGCCGCTGCGCCGCGTCCCGGCGCATCGCCAGTGCCTCGTCGTATCGCCCGACCGCCTGATGGATCGCCGCGCGCTCATCGTCCACCTCCGCTGGATCCATGCCACGGGACTGCGCGGCATCGAGGTCCGTCCACGCATCCGAGAACCGATGCCACATGCTCCGGATTCGGGCGCGGGCGAAGAACGCCGGTCCGGCTCCAGAGACGTCGCGCACGAACTGCTCGGCCCGCCTTGTCGCGTGCTCCAGGTCGGCGATGCACCCGAGGATGTGACCACGAAGGGAGAGCGCCTCGACGAGGGCCGCCCGGTCAGCGAGGGTGGGTGGTCCCTGCTCGGTTCGGAGTTGGAGTCCTTCGATCCGGGCACCCAGGTTGCGCATCGCGATAGCGCCGCTCGTGGTCGGTATCGCGACGGACTCCGTTATCATATAGATCAGTTGCCCAGCTCGGCAAGCCAGTGCAAAGCACGTAACCCGGGCATGAAGAAGTACTCACCGCCACGCGTGACCACAAATCCCGGCAGACCCTTCAGTCGTCGGCGAATCGGCCGCTCAGGGATGATGAACTCGCCGGTACTCCCATTGTTCGATCCGGCGATGGGATCCCGATCCGTGGCAGCACCGATGAAGATCCCGCTATTCACCCATTGGCTCTGGACGAACTCGAACTGCCGGCTGATGCTCGCGCAGATGAACACGAAAAAGGTCCCACGGTCGCGCCCGTCGTCCTCGAGTACGCCCTCGGGCAGCGGCGGTCCGTAGCTCGTGCTCCGACGGAGCAGTCGGTGTCTCCGAACATCGCCGAAATCAAGGTCATCGCGCGGATTCATCCGTCGGACGTGCGACCCCAACGGCGTCCGAAAACCCCGCGCATCTCCATCGGAGTCGTACAGGAAGTCGTCATTGCGATACGGATCGGCACCGAGCGTCGTATCCTCACGCTCCGGACTGAGCGCCAATGGTGCACCACTGGGCCATCGTCCCATCATCTTGGCGCCGAGGAGCTGCTCTTCGGCCCTGTCCTGTGCGTTATCGTGCACATATCGGCGAAACGCGGCAACGTCATGATAAATCTTGCGAACGACGATATATGTGCCATTGCGTCCCAGTACATCAGGGGTGGGGATGGGAGGTGAATCATCTGCTTCGTCGGGGTAGCCAAAGATGAACTCCCCGGCCTTGAGTGGCCGCTCCCTGGTGTTCGTGCCCGCGATCCAACTTCCTTCAATCGCCGGTTGACTGATACCGTCTTTGAAGCCGAATGCTTCTTTTTTGGTGGCCAGCATGCTGACGTCCTGACGAAAAATCAGAGATATGCCGACCCGCTCGTCCTGCGTCTGCATAGCCTGTTGCAACAGGTCGTCCAGCCGGTCACTGTCAGCGGCAATAGCTAGGATGCCGATATGGACATCGGGCGACCCGAACGGCTTCTCCCAATGCTCTGGAGTGCTCTGCCCCACGTCGTGCAGTCCGGCGGCGCGTGCCGCCATGCCCTGTCGAAATTCCGGGGCGAAGCTGTCGAGCGACTCCTGTGGCACGCCGAGCTTTTTCATACCCTGGAAGGTGAGCACGATGCTCACCGAAGCCTCTGCTGCTGCGGAGACTTCGGAAGCCGAGCGGATCACGGGGATGACTCGTCGTAGCAGCTCCTGCCCGGCTCGACGCTCATCGACGCGAAACAGGAGGTACGTTCCGACGTACGGTGAAGGTCGCGGATATAAGACTCCCGCCTGGATGTCGTCGAGTTCGAGGACGGTCTCGCTGGTTACGCTCTGATCGCGGTTCATGTCGGCTTCACCTCCGATTGGGGAGGATTCGGCGGAGCCAGGTACGGGAAGACGTTCGCCGCCGGGACGGTGGCGTGGTCCAGACCGTCGCGGATCCGAGGGCCGTTTCCCCCATTGATCATCAGCGTGTAGAGGGTGTCCAGGAAGTCCTCGTTGAGAGAACGACCGCCACAGGTCTGGTGCTCGAGACCATCGAGCATCGCCTGCTCGATCTCGAAGTAGCCGTTCTCGACGAACGGCTTCGAAACGTCTACGACCAGAAAATCCTCAAGCCACAGGTCGGTGAGCGGGTGGTTGCCATTCTGGTCTATCGGCCAGTCGACCTTCCCATCGAGACCGTCGAAGAAACTGAGATTGGCGTTCAGGCGCGCGCGGTATGCTCCGATGTAGTTGTTCGCGATAGCGAAGGCGTCTTCCTCGTTGTAGAGATCGCGGAGGTCGATGTCCCGGTTAACGGTGTCGTAGGCATTAGACTGCATGCTGATGTTCTTCACCTCAGGCCGGCCGACCCGTTCGAGTCGGACTGGTTTCTTTCCGACCGACAGGGTCTCGGTGACCACGGCGAAGAGGGGACCCGCACCGAGCCAGTGTGCGCACTCGAGTTCGACCACCACTCCCAGTACGTTCGCGCCGAGCAGGGCGTTGACTCCCACGTCTTTGAACGCCATGCGGCCTGTCCTGATCGTTTCGATGACCGATTCATCGAAAATGAAAGGGTCCGACGTGAGGCCCGCGAATACATTAGTTCCGGGGCCATGACCGCCATTCCGATCACCCACCGTGAATGACACCGTCCCGCCCGTCGGTGTGGTACACCGTCCCACCTGCGTGGGCAGGTTGTTTTTCGACTGCCACACTGGCTCATCGAAGGTGAGATCGAAGGTGATCTCCTCCGAATCTGCACTGACGAGGAACCGTGCCGGGGACTCGGAGCGCTCGATCGTGACGGGTCGCGAACGAAATCGCACCTGGACCGCATCGGAGAACACCGCGGTCGGTCCGGCCAACGGGAAAAGCGTCATCGCCAACACGAGATGCTCTGGCCGCCCGGGGCTGGGGAACGCAAACACATCGCAGATGTCGCACGAGGGATCCAGGAGCCCTCGGGGCCCGGAAAAGTGATCAGACATTGTCGTGGACTCCGAACCTAGTCGGCCGCAATTTCAAGCAGCTTCCGGAATTCTGGAGTGTCGAACAAGGGCTTCAGAGCAGGATTGTCAAACGCCTGCCGGAACTCGGTTGTGTCCAGTACGTCCTGGAAGGCTTTCTGTGTGGCCAATGCCTTTCGGACCTCTTTGATCGTGGCTTCGTGGAAACGCGTGTAGTCAAGCGTGGTGACCTGATGTTCGACGACAAAGTCCTTGGCTCGAGGATCCCGGATGCCAGCTTCCGGATAATCCTCGATATGGACGAAAATCGTGTCGAAGACGACCTGTGCCACGCGAGCGAAATCGTCGATGTACGGGTCCCATTCGCCGTCGTAGCTCGTGCAGAACATCAACCTCTTGTCGTCATCGAAAAGGGCCCAGCGCATCTCGTGCAGCGTGCCGATCTTGAGTCCAGTCACCTGACGCTCTTCGTCCGACCGGCGGCCGAAAGTCTCGAGAAGCTCGCGGAGCTGCTGCTCGTGGCCTGGCTTGACCTTGAAGAAGGTGGTCAACTCGCTCGTCGGCCCTTGTTTCCTCCCGGGGCGTGGGGAGCTGGACGGATCGGAACTCGTGGACATATTGACCTCTTCCCCTGCTGAGCTGGGCTTATGGGTGTAGCGCCAAGCTCGATCCTGCCGCACCGTGACTCTTAATTCCGCAACATTCACCTGAAATGAGCACATATCATCACCCCAGAGTCCGCAGCCCAATTTCGATCAAACGCGGCAGCGAGCATGGTAAAGTCATGTTCACTTAACGTTCAATGATAGTGACATTGAGTAATTTTGAGCGGGGTGAGTACTGTCGTCCCGAGATCAGGTAACATGGTGCAATATCGAATCGCCAGATGAACTGGAGTGAGGGATATCGGCGCTGATCCGAAGTGGTCAACGTGGCAAATCAGCGGGTCGGTTGTGGTCTTCAGCCGGACCCCCAGCAGGTTCCTGATTCGGCTCGCTAGGTCGCCTCGGATGGCAGCGATGCAGGCGCCGACTGCGCGCTCGCCAGGATGCGGCGGCGGCCAGCATAAGTACCGCCGTCCAGATCAGGTGCCCGGTGTCGTCGCCGAAGCCAGGCAGCAGCGGACGCAGTGCCTGGTGGATCGGGGCGTCGACCTGTGAGTAACCGGTGGCGAGGGTGTGGCTGACCCAGACGATCTCCCCGGCATACCCGTCGAGCAGCAGCGCCGCGTACGTGCTCACCCCGGCCAGACCGAGGACGGCAGCGGCGGTGCGCACCCCCGAGCCGCTGCGGGCGAGCCAGCAGAGCACAACGAGCAAGGCCAGCGGGAGTACCACGACGGTCTGGCGGCCGGGCCACCACCACCCGTGCATGGTCAGGGCCAGGAAGGTGGCGACCAGCCAGCCTGCCAGCAACGGCAACGCAAGGGCAGCGCCCCCGCGTGGTGGGCGAGCCACCAGGGCGGCGATGGCGGGGACGACGAGCAACCAGGCAGGCTGCCAGGCGGCGAGGCCGAAGTCACGGTCGACGAGCAGGCCCACCAGCCGCCATGCCCGCGACAGGTAGTCGGGATCCACTCCGACGACGGCGAACTCCCCGATGTCCTGGAAGTGATCACCGCTGGCGTATACAGTCCAACCGCCCCACACCGCCCGGTGCACGGCGAAATAGACCCCGGCGGCGATGGCTAGTCCGCCTCCCAGGGCGAGCACGTCAGTGCGTCGACCGGTCCGCCACCAGCGCCACGCGGCCAATCCAGCGAGCACCGCGGCCACCGGTGTGTACTTCACCGACAGCCAGGGCAGTGCGATCACGGCCGCGGCCAGCAGCGCGAGCTGCGGTCGTCGCGGCGGGCCGGTGACGGCGGCGACACCGAGTAGGCAGGCCAGCGCGGCGGGTAGTTCAGGGTAGAGCTGCTGGCCGTAGACCGCCAGCGGGGCCGAGGCAGCCGCGACGGCGACACCGGACGTGGCCAGCGGCAATGGCACGGCGAAGCGACGCACCGCCGTCCACACTGTCGCGGCGGCCAGCGCGCCTGCAAGCAGGGCGAGCGTGAGCTTGGCGGCCACCCAGCCGCCCACCGCCACCGGGGCCGCGAGTAGCAACGGCAGCAGCGGATCGTGCGGGCTGACCTGCCTGCCATCCGCAAGTACCACGGTCTCCACCGGCGGCGCGACGTCGGTGAAGTCCCGCCAGCTCTGCTCGGTGAGCTCGTCGGAGATGTCCAGGTTGCCGTCCTGCGCCAGGGACAGCGCGGTGAACAGGTATTGCGGCTCGTCCACGGCCAGGTGCTCGCCGGGCATCGGGGCCACCCCGATACCCAGGGCTGCGGCGATTATGGCCAGCATTGCGACGGCCGCCATCGCTGGTCGCAGTCGGCGCGAGGCAGCGTCGGGCAGCAGAGGGTCGGGCATCAGGTCGAAGCGGGTTCGTGTTCGGTCCGGTCAGGCGCCGGTGTGGCCGCGACTTGGCGGGCCACGAGTTCGGCGAGGTCGGTTCTGGGTACCCAGCCGATCGCCTGGCGCAGCGCCCTCGTGTCGGCCAGCGTGTGGGTCACTTCGGCTGGATACGCCATGGACAGTTCGATGTGGATCTCGACGCCGATCTCGGCGCACACTGCCTCGGCGAGCTCCTGCAGCGTGTGTCCCACGCCGGTACCCACGTTGAGCAGTCCGCACACCCCGCGGTCGGCGAGGTCGACCAGCGCCCGCACCACGTCCCGAACATCGGTGATGTCGCGGGAGCGCTGCGGGCTGCCCAGTAACGTCAGCGGCCGCCCACAGCGCGCGGCGTCGATCCAGCGTGCCAGCGCCATGCCGGGCCGCTGACTCTCACCGGCAACGGTGAACGGCCGCAGCACGGTCACCAGACCGCCTGCCTGCGCGCGGCCTTTGCAGAGCCGCTCGACAAGGAGCTTGCTCTGTGCGTAGCCACCTCGGGGACGCAACGAGTCGGACTCGGCACTGGGCCTGCCGTTGCGGGTGCCGCCGTAGACCGATGAGGAGGAAGCCACCAGGAGCGGAGTATGCAGCGGAACCGCGGCCAGTACCGCGGCGGTGGCCAGCGCGTTGTCCCGGTAGCGGTGCTGCGCGGCATCCGGCCGCGGGTCTCGGACGTCCGGACAGCCTGCGAGGTGATAGATGACTCGCGCCTGCGCCAAGGCGGCCTGCACGTCCGCGGCGGGATCGAGCAGATCTGCGGTGATCGCGGTGGCGCCCGGGGGTGGCGTGAACGGGCGACGGTCGATGCCCACCACCGATTCCCGCCGGGCCAACGTTGCCAGCAGGACGCTGCCGATGAACCCCGCCGCTCCGGTGACCACAGCGACCATTTCGCTCCTAGCTTCATGTGTCCGTCATGAGGTTAGGCTCACGGTACACACGAACGGGTGATGGTGGAAGGAGAGCGTGATGGCGGCGTTACGCCGGGTTCGCGTCATCGTCGGGGTCGCTGTGCTCGCCGTCGCGGTCGGCTACCTGATTCAGGTGGTCGATCCTCGTGCGCTTGGCGAGGTGATTCGGGCCGTGCTGGCCGGCCCACTCGAGCTCACCGCCGCGCTGGCCTGCTACGCCGCCGCGTTCGTGGTGCGCTCGTGGGCGTGGCGGGCCATTCTCCCAGGGCTGGGGTTCGGCCAGTCCTGGGCGGCGTTGCATGTCAGCCTGCTGGGCAATCATGTGCTGCCGCTGCGCCTCGGGGAGGTACTGCGGGTGACCAGTGTGCTGCGACGGACCACGCTGGCGCCCCAGCCGGTGATCGCCTCCGCGGTGACGCTGCGCGCGGCGGACCTGCTCGCTGTGCTGGTCTTGGCGCTGCTCGCGGTGCCCGGCCTGGTGGGCTTGATCGCGGGCGCCTGGTGGTGGGTCGCCGTGGTGGGGGTGGGCGCGCTGGTGGCACTGGGGGTGGGCTGGTCGTGGCGGCTGGCTCGGGGTGGGGCCTCGGTGCGGCTGCCGACGCTGCCCGTCGGGGTGTCGGTGCTGCTGGCCTGGGTGCTGGAGGCGGTGGTGATCCTGCAGATCGCCGCGCTGGCTGGGTACCCCATCGGGCTGGCCGAGGCGGTCGCCGTCACCGCGGTGACCATCGCCGTGCAGGCGGTCGCCGTCGCCCCGGGTGGGCTGGGCAGCTACGAGGCAGCCGCGACGGCCGCGCTGGTCGCGCTCGGGGTGCCTGCCGGGCCCGCGTTCGCGATCGCGCTGACCACCCATGCGGTGAAGACCGGGTACGCGCTGTTACTGGGCTGTGTCGCGCTGCTGGTGCCGGACCCGACCTTCTGGGGCCGGCTGCGGCTGCCCCGGCAACTGCCGCAGCGGCCGCCCCGGACCCCGGTACCCTCCGACGCGCCCGTGGTGGCCTTCCTGCCTGCGCACAACGAGGAGGCGACGGTCGCAGCGGTGATTGCTGGGCTGCCGCAGCAGGTGCATGGCCACCCGATGGTTGTGCTGGTGGTCGACGACGGATCCACCGACGCCTCGGCGCAGCGGGCGGCCGCCGCCGGTGCGGTGGTGCTGGCTCAGCCACACAACCTCGGGCTCGGCGCCGCGGTGCGTCGTGGGCTCGCCGAGGCGGTGGCCTACCGGCCTGCCGCCGTGCTCTACCTGGACGCCGACGGGGAGTACCGGCCCGCCGATGCCGCCGCCGTGCTGGAGCCGGTGCTGAGCGGGGCGGCGGACTACGTGGTGGGCTCCCGCTTCGCAGGGCGGATCGAGCGGATGTTGCCGCACCGCAGGCTGGGTAACCGGGTGCTCACCGGCTGGGTGCGCTGGCTGACCCGGCGCCGTGACATCACCGACGGCCAGAGCGGCTACCGGGCGTTTTCCCCTGAAGCGGCGGCCAACGCCGAGGTCGTGCACGACTACAACTACGCCCAGGTGCTCACTCTGGATCTGCTGGCCAAGGGGTATCGCTACGCCGAGGTTCCGATCTCCTATTCCTTCCGGGACAGTGGCACTTCCTTCGTCCGGCTCGGCCGCTACCTGAGCAAAGTCATCCCCGCCGTGCACCGCGAGCTCAACGCCGACCGCCCGGCCCGCTCCGGGACGGCAGACCTGCCAGCGTGAGCACCCCGTCAGAAGCCGTGCCGTTGAGCGAGACCACGAGCAGTTTCGTCGCCGGAGGGGGCATCAGCACGCCATACTGCACGGCATGAACGTCCGGGAAGCCATCGAAGCGCTCACGGCTGCTGCGAAGCGAACGCCGCTGGGCCTGGACAGTGAATTCAAGATCGGGCTGTGTGATGGCTCCGACTTGGAGGAGAGCTCTGAGCTCGAGATCGACCACTTCGCGTTGATCTCGCAGGAGACCGGCGAGGTCCACTCGTGGTACGTGGCCGTGAAGGGGCACCCGCACCGCGACCGGGAGCAGGGCCGCACGACGCGGCTGCGGGGCGTCGCGAGCCAGGCCGATGACTACCTCAAGAAGTGGTCCGAAGACGACAAAGGCGACAAGCACGACAAGGGCTGAGTCTCGAGTCAGTCGCTGGTCCCCAGGTAGCGCCACTAGCTGGCGCTGGTCGCCCTCCCACCCGTTTGATCGACGCAAATTCAGGCTATGGTGCGTGATCAGTGGTGAAAGTGTCACCTTCGGCGGTCGGCGTTGACCAAGGCGGGTGGGTGTTGAGGTGCGCTATCAGGTTTTACATTCCTCGTACCGTTACTGGTGGGTCGGCCTGATCGTCGTCGTGGTGATGATGTACGCAGTCGTGCTGTTGGTGGTGCAGTTCCTGGTCGGAAGCGCGCCGACGCACGCGGAGCCGGTTGCGCGCCGGCCGGCTCCATCGTTGCCGCCGAGCGTCGTGGAGCCGGTCGAGGAGCCGGTCGAGGAGCCTCCTGCCCCGCTAGCGGCGGTGTCGGCGGACCTGGTGAGGTATACCGCCCGCACCGACCGCGTCGTGGCACTCACCTTCGACGACGGCCCGGATCCCGAGTACACGCCGCAGGTACTGGCGTTGCTGGCGCAGTATCGCGCCGTGGCCACCTTCTGCATGATCGGTGCGGACGCGGCGCGGCACCCCGAGCTCGTCCGCGCGGTGGTGGCTGCCGGCATGCGGTTGTGCGATCACACCGCCACCCATGACCTGCGCTTGGTCGACCGGCCGGAGTCACAGATCGAAGCCGAGATCCTCGGCGGCCGGGCCGAGCTGCTGACTCTCGCGGGCTCGGATGTCACCATCGACTACTTCCGGGCTCCGGGCGGACGATGGTCCGACCCAATGCGGCAGATCGCTGCCCGCCACGGGATGAAGCCGCTGTCCTGGTCGGTGGACCCGCGCGACTGGTCTCGACCAGGCGTGTCGCGGCTCGTGACCACTGTGCAGCAACGGGTGCAGCCGGGTGCCGTCATCCTGCTGCACGACGGCGGCGGACAGCGGGACCAGACGGTCGCCGCATTGGCGGAGTTGCTCCCCTGGCTCGTCGCCCAGGGTTACCAATTCGATGTGCCTGGTCGCTGACCCGTGAGTGGCGTTGGTGGCTATAGCGACGATTGCCACTCACGGGTGCGGCTGCGCCGCCCGTGAGTGGCGATCGTCGCTATAGCAACTGTCTAGTCTCATGAGATCTGTCGTACGGCGTGTCTCGGGACATGCGTCGCTTGATCAACGCTATGACTTCGGTCATGGTGAGGAAGCAGGCGATGATGCGTCTTATGGACGCGACCTTGGTTGTCGGCGTGAAGATCGACAACGTGGCGGAGTGGTGCCGGGTCAACGGGGTGAACCCGCGCACGTTCTACCGGCAT
>JBQTGW010000235.1:0-10850 GCA_052390495.1 Pseudonocardiales bacterium | reverse complement strand
GGCCCGAGGCCCCGCCCGATGCAACCCATGACCTGGTTCGTGGGTTCGCTGCGCGACGAGGATACCCACCTCGGTCAGGAGGCCACCGACGGTACGGTGACCTCCCGGTGTGGACGTTCATTCCGCCCGCTGGTCAGATTGGCCGGGTCACCGCCCGATCCCTTCCAGACCTGCCTGGCATGCGCACAGTCACAGCGAGCCAACCCCTCCCCGCACGGATGAGAGAACTCTGTATTGCCGAGCTGGATGCCGTGCGACTAGCTGGTTGATGCCGGCCCGCTGCAGGCCACGGCGAAAGCTCGGCACAAGTCGGTCATCCGTTCGGGCACAAGGAGTCCGATGCGCCGGACGAATACGTCCTTGTTCAACAGGGTGAGG
The DNA here is from genome assembly GCA_052390495.1 of Pseudonocardiales bacterium. Classification (GTDB taxonomy): domain Bacteria; phylum Actinomycetota; class Actinomycetes; order Mycobacteriales; family Pseudonocardiaceae. The sequence continues at coordinate 10,472 of JBQTGW010000235.1, read as the reverse complement.
TTCTCCAGGGTGGCGATGCAGCCGCCGTCAGTCCTTCCTATCGGGTCGGTGAATGCCTGCCGCCCGCCGCTCAACTGCGCAGCTGCGCGTTGAGCCGTGCGGCCTGTCGCGTGAGGTGGTCGCGTTCGGGGAGGTGGGGCGCTGATCGGGCGGCTTCGGCGTAGAGCCGTGCTGCGGTGGCTGGGTCACCGTCACGCTCGTGTAGGTACGCCGCGGCGGCGGCGTGGCGGGGCAGGGCGGGGTCGAGCCCCGCCAGGGCGGCCAGGCCGGCCCGCGGGCCGTCGGCTTCGCCGAGCGCGACGGCCCGATTGAGGCGGGCCACCGGGCTGTCGGTGAGGCGCACCAGTTCGTCGTACCACTCGACGATCTGCACCCAGTCGGTCTCCTCGGCCGTCCGGGCGTCGGCGTGGAGCGCGGCGATGGCGGCTTGGGCCTGGAACTCGCCCAGGCGGTCGCGGGTGAGGGCGGTCTGGAGCACGTCGACGCCCTCGGCGATCAGGCGGGTGTTCCACAGGCTGCGGTCCTGCTCGGCAAGAGGCACGAGCCTGCCGTCGGGGCCGGTCCGTGCCGGGCGCCGGGCGTGGTGGAGCAGCATGAGCGCGAGCAGGCCCGCGACCTCCTCGTGGTTGGTCTTGGCGGCCAGCTGGCGAGTGAGCCGGATCGCCTCGCCGGCGAGGTCGACGTCGCCGGAGTAGCCCTCGTTGAAGACCAGGTAGAGCACGCGCAGCACGGTGGCGTCGTCACCGGGCTGGTTGAACCGGACGCCCGAGATGGTCCGCTTGGCCCTGCTGATCCGCTGGGCCATGGTCGCCTCCGGCACGAGGTAGGCCTGCGCGATCTGACGCGTGGTCAGGCCGCCGACCGCGCGCAGCGTGAGCGCGACGGCCGAGGCCGGTGTCAGGGACGGGTGCGCGCACAGGAAGTACAGCTGGAGCGTGTCGTCCGCCACCTCGCCCGGGCCGGGCATGGGGTCGCTCTCGACGCGTACCTCGCGGTGCCGTCGGGAGGTATCGGCGCGGGCGGCGTCGAGGAACTTACGCCAGGCCACGGTGACCAGCCAGCCCTTGGGGTCCCGCGGCATGTCGTCCGGCCACACTCGTACGGCCTCGACCAGGGCGTCCTGCACGGCATCCTCGGCCGCCGCGAAGTCGGCTCCGCGACGGACGAGGATCCCGATCACGGTGGGGGTGAGGGTCCGTAGCAGGGCCTCGTCCACCGTGCGTCACTCCGTGATGGTCGGGGGCGCGGCCAGGAACGGGCGCACCTCGAGCCACTCGTGGATCGGCTTCCCACCCGCACCCGGAGCCGCGGACAACTCGCCGGCCAGCTCGAGCGCCCGCTCGTAGGTCTCGACGTCGATCACCATCCAGCCGGCGACCAGATCCTTGGTCTCCGCGAACGGGCCGTCGGTGACCGGTGACCGTCCCTCGCCGTCGTAGCGGACGAACGTGCCCTCCGGGGAGAGCGCCTGACTGTCGACGAACTCGCCGGTGCCCTCGAGCCGAGCGGCGAAGTCCTGCATGTACTGCACGTGGGCCGAAAGCTCCTCCGGCGTCCACTGGTCCATCGGCACGTCGTTGACCGATGCCGGCGCGCCCCGGTAGTGCTTGAGCAGCAGGTACTTGGCCATCATGTTCTCCTTGGTGCGGTACGGCCCATTGTGGCCGTGTTCACTCTGAGGACGAAGCCGCGCGCGGGTTCTCGACATCTCACTCGACCCGTTGCTCGGGCGTCATCTCGTAGATGCCGCTCGCCTCGAGGTACTCGTCCGGGATGCTCTCGACGACGTCCAGCTCGGCCCGACCGCGGATGAGCAAGATCTTGGGCGGCTGCACCTCGGTGTCGATCGTCAGGGCAACCGTCGGGTTCTTGCGCAGTGCCGGGAGCTTCGGGGCGTTCTTCGCAGTGCACATGTCGTCGGCCGCCCACTCACGAGCCGAGTATCTGCCGGTACTGCTCGTGGAAGTCCCGGGCGCAGGGCAGTGTCGGGTAACGAGTCATGAGGGTGGTGTGGAGGTCGCGGGCGTGTGCCTGGACAAAGGTGGCCGTGCTGATCGGCGACGCCAGCGCCGCATTGCCGAGGGCGACTGCTTCGTCCGGTGTGCCCAGGTGGGTCAAGGCAATGGCCAGGACGAGGCGGGCCATCGCTTCCTTGCCGGGTGAGCTGCCCCCGGGTGGGGCTGATTCGTGTACGGCCAGGGCTGCTTCGCTGTGGGTCTTGGCGGTGGGGAAGTCGTCGAGCCAGCGGTAGGCCTGTGCAGGATAGGCGGCGATTGCGTAGTCCGCCGTGGTACCGGTGTCGAGGCCGAACCGGATGGGTGCTTGGCTGGGCATCCGGTCGTGCAGCCGCCGGGCCTCGGTGAACAGGGCCTCGAATTTCTCTCGGTTACCCAGCCGGGCATAGGCCCGGGCCGCCTTGACCCGGAGCTGGATGCCCAGCGGATGGTCGAGGGGCACGTGGGTGATGCCCTGCATCGCGGCCTGCGCTGACTGGTCCGGGCGCCCGGCATAGGTCGCGATCGTCGTCATGGCGTCCGTAGCCCACCCTTGGAGCTCGCCGTGTCCGGCGTGCCCGGCGTGGGTGTAGCTGTCCAGGGCGTAGGCATGTGCGGTGCGGGGGTGGCCGAGATCGCCCGCCAGACAGGCCAGAAGCTCGGACAAACATCCGGCGTAGACGTACAGCTCGCGGAGTTCGGCGAGCGTGTGGTTGCCGCGGATGAGCTCGTCCACCCGGCGGCGGTAGGTCCGGGCCACCCCGAACAGCTCAGCGGGAGGTTCGTGTGAGTAGCTCCGGTGCAGGTCGGTGAGGACTAGTTCGAGATGCTCGAGCGTGCCGCGTCCGACGGCGGAGATCCCGGTCTGGCGGGTGAATTCCATGGCTTCGGTGGCGGCCTCGGCCAGGATCTGGTTCAGGATCTCGGGAGCTACGGCGGCCGTGGCGAGCAGTTCACGGCGTTTCGCGGTCTTCACCTCCGAACGCTCGGGTGCCGGATCCGGCCCCTGTCCGGTGGTGGCATCAGTGGTGGTGTCCTCCGGTGCCATGGTGCGTGGTGGGGTGGCTGGTCGGCAAGCTTTGCGTGCGGTGTCGGCTTGGTCGTGCAGGGCTACCAGGGTGCCTGCGGCGTTGAGGGCGTCGTCGATGGCCTGGACGAGTGCGGCGGAGGGCAGACCGCGTTCGGGTCGTTCGGCCAGGGAGACGTACTGCTTGGTGTAGCCGATCTGGGCGGCGAGCCGGGGCTGGCTCCACCCGGCGTCGCGGCGTCGTCGGCGGATTTCCCCTGCGAGTTGCCGGGCCAGGCCCATCCACTCCGGCTCTTTGGTGGACCGGTCTTCGGTCACGACGCCTCCCTAATTCTGGTGTTGTGATTCATCGGGAGTCAAACCCGGGACAACAGTCCGATCAGCCCGGTTGACTCGTGTCGCGGACCTTATCGGATCTGCTGTCCTTTGCGCACACAGGTTCCCCGGGTCTGGGTGACAGGGATGCGGAGACAGGTCGGTCGTCGTATGGGCCGTATGCCACGAGTAATCGGCGGGAATCGGCCCGAGGCCAGCATTCGGCTCCCATCCTCGGGCCGGGTGCCCGGCATGAACCTGTGAACTCCCCTTGTGATGACTGAATCGGAGGTCGTATCCGTGGACGAGACCGAGTGGTGGGCCGGGCGGTGAGGCTGTCCCTGCCGGAGCATCTGAACTGGCTTGTGCTGCGCCGAGTGCGCCGGGGTGGCGTGGCCCGATCCGAAGGCGGCTATCAAGACAACGGAGAACCGCTGGGGGTCTTCCTGGCCGACATTCTTGGCTGGCTCGACGAACAGGATCTGCTTGAGGTGGCCGACCCGGACGAGTGCGGGTTACAGCGGCTGGGGCTGACCGAGGCCGGATGGGACCGCTACCGGGAATTGTGCCGCCGCCAGCGCCGACCGAAACCGCCGCCTGAACACAACGGCGTCACCGTCGGTATGGTCAACCCTGTTCGGGCAGATCAAGCAACGGTGAGGGGAGTCGATGACCCAGCAGACCTTCGGCAGTGAGCTACCCAGGCTGCGTGAGCAGCGCGGCCTGTCGCTGAAGAAGTTCGCGAAGCTGCTGCGACTACGACCCGGCCAAGGCCGTCGCCTACACCGCGACCACGCTTGCCTGGGTGGGTGACCCTGCCGCGGAGGACTACGCCCGGGAGATCATCGCCAGGCTGCACGGCAACCGTGGGCTGTCGGAAGGCCGCGAGCTGCGCGATGCCTACGAGCAGATGCGTCGCCAGAACCGGCCGTCCCGGTGAGGTGCGCGGTGAACCGGCTCATTGGTTCAGAGCTGCCACAGGGCGCTGATGGGCATCGCCCGCAGCTTGGGTCCGAAAGGTAGCGTCGTGTTACCGGTGTAGAGGACGATACCCACAAGGAAGTCGTCGCCAAGCTTGTCGGCCAGTCGTCGCAGCCCGCTGAAGTCCTCGGATCTGACTGTTGATGCAGCCTTCACCTCTATGCCGACGACTTGGCTTTGACGATTCTCGAGTACGGCGTCGACCTCTACCTTGTTGTGGTCGCGATAGTGGTAGAGGTCGACAAGTTCCTGTGACCACGTGAGCTGGCGGGCAAGTTCGGAGACGACGAAGCCCTCCAGCAGCGGCCCGAACGGAGCGCCGGGACGGCGCAGTGTGTGAGCATCGACCGCGAGCAGGCGTGCGGCTATTCCGGAGTCGACGAAAAGGAGTTTGGCGGCGCCGGTAGCTCGGGTACCGAGGTTGCGCGACCAGCCGGGCACGCGTTTGATCAGGAAAACCTCTTCGAGTAGCCGAATATAGCGTGCCACGGTGGGGCGCGAGATCTGCAGCTCCGATTCGAGGCTACCGGGTGCGATCAACAGGCCCGATCGCGTGGCCAGCAGTCGGATGAGCGTGGTCAGCTGCGGGGCGCGTTCGATCCCGGCCAGCTGCCTGACGTCTCGGTCGACGAGGTTCTGCACATATGCGTCGAAGAATCGTCCTCGGCGGCGTGGGTCGGTGCGGGCGACGGCCTCAGGCAGCCCGCCGCGTACGACGCGGTCGGCGTAGTCGGCACGGGTGATGGTCGATTCGTGACGTAGTGCAGGGCCGAGTCGAAACGCCGCATCGATGAAAGCATCCGGAGCGCTGTCGATCTCACCTTGCGAGAACGGCCACAACTCGATGGTCTCCATGCGGCCCGGCAGCGTGTCCGGAAGGTCTCGAAGCGCCAGCAGGCGTGATGATCCGGTGAGCAGGAACCGGCCAGGCCGTGGGTCGGCATCAACCGTTGCCTTGATGGCCAGCAGCAGTTCAGGCGCCCGCTGGATCTCGTCGATGACCATGAGGCCGTCGAACGAGACGAACCCCATCGGATCCTCCAAGGCCGACTGTCGATCTTGGGGAAGATCGAGATTTCGCCATTCGGCGGCTCGTTCTCCAGCGACGGCCCGTACCAGGGTGCTCTTGCCAGCCTGACGGGCACCGTTGATGAGCACCACACGGGTGTCGGCGAGCGCCTCCGCAACGGCCAAGGCGGCACGTCTGGGCACGAACGCGAGACGGGACACGGGCCAAGCCTACCATCGTCCGTTCGATCCGCGAGCCTGTCATCTCTGAAAGGCGACATATTGGCTTTCGATCTGCGACATGATTACTTTTGATATTTGGCCATTGTCAGCACGACCGTCGAACGGGCTGGCGGGCCGGCTCGACCGAGCCGGGTCACGCTGAGCGCAACGGCTTGATCTGGTCGAGGGCGGCTGACAGCCGGTCCTTCTCGGTCTCGAGGTCGTAGCGGCCTTGCAGGTTCAGCCAGAACCGCTCGGTGGTTCCGAAGAACCGCGCGAGTCGCAGTGCGGTATCGGCGGTGATGCCGCGCTTGCGATGGACGATCTCGTTGATCCGCCGTGGGGGGACGTTGATAGTTATGGCGACCAGGTGCTGGGTCAAGCCCAGCAGTTCCAGGTACTCCTGCTGGAGCACCTCGCCGGGTTGCACCGGAGACATGATCGCGTCGTCGGTCACGTGCTCTCCTCCGTCTTGCTGCTGGTTGGTCGAGACTGTTCAGGCCGCCTTCCGAAGCTCGACCGCCGCAGCCGCTTGTGCGCGGCGAGACTCCTCGCGTAGCTCTGCCGCGCGGGCCAGGGGGCGGCCGCTACGTCCGGGGTATGGATGTCGATGGTCAGCTGGATACCGGCGGGGTCTTCGCCGGTCATGACGGCGACGAGGTCGCGGGCCATGATGTCGATTTCGCGCAGGTGCCGGGCCTGGGTGTGCCGGTCGATCTCGGGGACATGGATCAGCCAGAATCGGCCGTCTCGGGTGACGTGCGCGGTGAAACTGTTCATCGCCTCCACCAACCCTTCCCCAGCTTCGGCCGACATTCGCGGTAGATCTGCTCGGTCAGACCCTCACCGACTTCGCGGTGCCGGGGGATCGGGACCATGAGCCCGTCGAGGTTGTAGACGGTGTGGTTGGTACCCTACGCGTTCGCCGTTTCTGCACGTCAGAGCCTACTCCGGCAGTTGCGTGACCAATTGGCACGTGCCGGTCGGAGAGTCGGCGGCTGCGGCCTGCGGTCCCAGGTGGGTCCGGCGCCGAGCTGCTCATGGGCAAACGTCCACGTCCCGGGCTGAATACCTCTTCGGCATCCGAGCTGCGCCATACTGGGGTCATGCGAAGTGAACCGCTGGACGATGCCGACCCGATCGGCCCGCTCGCCGACGAGGTGGAGGCAGGTCGTGGTCCAGTCGCACTTGTACGTCCGGGTCACAAGCCGGTCGTGCTTGTTTCCGCCGAGCGCTGGGCACATCTTCTCGAGTTGGAGTCCGAGGAAGAGACTGCGTGGTGGAGGCGTGACGCTGCTGAGCGCGGAGAGTCCCCTGAGGACGGCGAGGACGAGCCCGGTATTGATGAAGCGGAGTTCCACCGCCTCGACCAGGACGCTCGGACTGTCATCGTTCTTGACGTCTCACACAGATCCGACACCTACGGCACCTGATGAACTTGCCCTACTTTTAGACCAGTGCCTGCTGCACCCCGAGTTGGGTCAGCTGGCGCCGAAGTGTCCGGTCCACCGCCCGAACACAACACTGAGTCCACACTTGGTCATGGGCGGAGGGCCGGTCGGCCGCCGAGAGCTGTGGTGCTGAGGGGCGCTCGGATCGACTGCCGACCGGGGATCAGGGTGTGGTTGCCGTTCGGCTGTGGTTGCGGGGATCAGGATCCAACGTCGTGCGCAGCTCTCGGCTATCGGTGCTGTTGGCGTGGTCGTTGATGGACGACATCACGATTTCTTCGGTAATCCGCTGGAACCGACCGGCCCGGCAGGAGTCGGGGGCACTGCCGGGTCGGTCGGGGTCTGGGGCCGTCCGCAACGCGCTGGAACTGAAAACCGCGCAGCTTGGCGTGGTCGAGCAACCGCATCGCAATCACGAGGTCGGGGCTCTCAGTCCCCATGACGGGTCTCCCGCACCTCGGTGCCGCCCCGCGCGGCGTCCGCAGACTCCACTACGCGGGCGTGGCGACGCAGCCGGTTCAGCCAGGCCCGCATCCCGGTCTGGCGCTGTCGGCGGCGCCGCCGCTGCGCACCAGCCGCGTAGGCAGCGCCCACTGCGAAACAGGCCCGACACGGCGGGCCCGCCGGGCAGGCCAGCGCCGCCGCCCACGCTCGGTGACCACCCAATGCCGCGTACCGTCCCGCGCTGCCGGGCGTCATCGCCTCCTGAGCCACCAAATGCTCCCGCCCATCGCGGGCACTGGTCACCCGCAGTGCGCGGTCGTCGGCTGCATGTTCATTGCGCGTGATGGTTATGCTCGGCAGCCTTCGCGTTACGCTCTGCCTGATCCAGGGGTTGCCCGTGGCCCGACAGCGAGGGGCAGCCCAGGCAACGGCAGAGGGGAACCGATGGGCCAGCTGACCTTCGGTAACGAGCTGCGCAGGCTGCGCGAGCAACGCGGGCTGTCACTGAAGAAGTTCGCGCATCTGGTGCACTACGACCCCGGCTACCTCTCGAAGATCGAGAACGGGCTCAAGCCGCCGAATGCCACGCTCGCCGAGGCATGTGACGCCGCGCTGGAGACCGGCGGGACGCTGTCCGAGTTGGTGCCCACAACTGCCGAATCCAAGTCGTCGCAGGTTACTCACGAAGGGGTGCACCTGACCGAGGAACCGTGGCCAAGGTTGCGCACCATTGCCCTCAATCCGTCGGCCATCAGCGATGGCACAGGGCGGGTGGTCACCGTGGAGACCGCGCATGACCTGCTGGCTGTGTCGGTCAGCTACCGCCGGGCTTACCGCGCGATGCCCGCCGTGGCGCTGCTCGACGCGAGCCAGGCCCACCTGTCGCTGATCCTGACTCTGCAACCGGCTTGGCAAACTCCGCCGGTACGTCGGCTGCTGCTGCGTTCAGTAGGTGAGTCGGCAGTCCTGACAGCTGCGCTGCTTCTCGCCGACCTGGCGCGCTATTCCGATGCTTTGCCGTACCTCGCCTTGGCGCAGAAGGCCGCACGGCAATACGGCGACCCGGATGTCACCGCCGTCGTCCTGGCCTGTCGATCGTTCCTGACCAGCTTCAGCGGCGACAGTCCAGTGCGCGCGGCGGACTTCGCCGAGGCCGCCGTCCACGCGTCCATCGATGGCGGGGCGGGCCCGACCACTCGCGGGTGGGTCGCTGCGGTGTGCTCCGAACAGCTTGCCGTCCTCGGGGACGAGCGCGGATCCCGCACCCGCCTGGACGCGGCCCGCGACGCGGTCACAAACCCTGAGCCCGACCAGGCATGGGCCGGGGTCGGAACGTTCGACGTCGCGAAGGTGACCGCCTACGAGGGCGGCAATCTGGTTCGGCTGGGCCGACCTGGCGATGCTGTTGCGGTGCTCGACAAAGCGCTGGCAGCGTTGGAACCCACCATGCATCGACACCGCTGTACTGCGCTGATCGACCGTGCTGAGGCTCGTTTGGCGGGTGGGGAGGTGGATGCGAGCTGCGTGGATGCGACCGCCGCGTTGCAGATCGCCGCCCACACCGAGCATGTGCTCAGCGTGCAGCGAGTACACCGGCTGGCGCAGGCGGCCCTGCCCACCAAGGCGGTGGCGGTCCGGCGGTTGTGGGCTGATGTCCTGGCCGTGATTCCGAGCTTTCGGCCCTCCGCACCGTCCCGTTAGGAACTGCATGTCAGGCTGTGAACCCACCATCTCGGCCAAGTCCAGCTCAGCACTTGAGGGTCAGTACGGTGGCCTCGTTCTGGACTTCGGTGGTGTGCTCACCACCTCGTTCGATGGCGCATTGCGCTCGTACTGCGTGCGCGACGGGCTGGCCCCGGATGCCCTGGAAAAGATCTTCAATGTCGATGAGGGCGCTCAGGGCGCACTGGTGGAGCTGGAGCGGGGGCGGATCAGTCAGGCGGAGTTCGTTGCCCACCTCGCTCCGGCACTGGGTGTCGATCCCAATGGGCTGCTGGAGCGGATGCTCGTCGACCTGCACTCGGAACCGCTGGTAGTGCAAGCAGTAGCCGAATTGCGCTCCCGTGGGATCAAGGCCGCCGTGCTGTCCAACAGTTGGGGCAGCGAACCCTTTGATCCCTACGCCCCTTTCCGGCTAGGCGAGCACTACGACGCGGTCGTCATATCCGACCAGGTCGGCATGCGTAAACCGGATCCGGACATGTTCGCCTTGGCGCTGGCCCGGCTAGAGCTGCGCGGTGAGCAATGCGTTTTCGTAGACGATGTGGCCCGCTATCACCCCCCGGCCAGAGCGCTGGGCATGGCCACCATCCACGCCATCGACCCGGCCACCACCGTCGCCGAACTGGAACGGTTATTCGGTGGACACCCACTCCATTCAAGGATATAGGCCACCGTATATTCCAAGTTCTGCGCGGATCCAGCCGACCCTCGGCTGCGAGCTCCGCAGCGATCATCGGGGGCAAAACCGTAGGCTGTTTCGCACTCCGCCAGGCACGACATCCCCTCTTCCACGACCCGGCTTGAGAAAGCCGGATCGGTCCCGACCCGGAACGAGCACCCATCCTGGCCCAACTCGGCCGGTTCGATGCGGACGTGCCGAACCTGTATCGCTGAGCACGTCCAGAGTCACGACATGGCCGGTGTGGTGAACGGGGCGGTGTGGGATACGGACGTGGTCGCGGAGCCGATGGTGGTGACGTCGATCCGGTTGCCGCGACCGCTGATGCAACGGGTGCGCGCGCAGGCGGACGCTGCGGGGGTCCCGGCTACGGCGTTGATCCGTCATTGGGTGGAGGACAGAGCAATGTCATGATGACTTGGTGTTATTGGTGGTGACGTCGGGTAGTTGCTTGGAGGTGTCGGTGCGGTCTGCTGTCATCTGGGTCTTCGTGGTAGGTCGTTTGCCCGGATTCGGATGACGGTGGAGGATGATCGCCGTGTGTGGAGGAAAAACCCCCAAATTTGGGGTTTTTACGTCACAAACCGCGGTCAAGGGGTGGGTGGGGGGTGTGGAGGGCGAGGCGGGCC